>PBMY01000020.1 GCA_002722795.1 Crocinitomicaceae bacterium | reverse complement strand
CATCAGCGATACCGTCACCGCCACAAACACCACACTCATCATCCTCTGTACAAGAACCATCGTCGTATACTGCAGCAGCATCGTAATTACATGCTTCTGAATCTGTACAACCACAAGCTAGAGCTTCTGAACCTCCACCGAATGTGCCGGCTCCATCGAAGTCTACGCTGATCTGTAATTGGTCTGCTCCTACTCCTAATGGGAATATTTGGTAGTTGATAGTACCACTTACTGAACCAGTAGTAGTAATCTGCATTACTAATACTCTCATATCTGCATCAGGTAAACCGTTAGCAGCAGTATTTAGTACGTAGTAAGAAGAACCAGTTAATGTGTTAGATAGAAGTTGTGTCGCACCGTTAGTTGTAAAGAAGGGAGTTATTGGTTGACCATCATCCTCTACAACAGATGGATCTGCTGCGCCAGCAATACCTGAAGAGGCTGCTGGACCAGTTAATCCAATAGTAGCATAAGTGTCATCTGCCATATCTGGGAAGAATGGCAAAAACGCTGGATTGATACCAGCTGCACTCCAGCTAGCGTTAAAGCCTGAACTAAAAGCTCCGGAAGGAACACTGATATCTAAAGGACTCTCGTTATTACCAAATACAGCACTCATACGGTCTGAAGCATCAGACATGTTTACATAGAAACGATAAGTTGTACCAAGTGCTGAGGTAGGCACTGAAGACTCAACAGTTAAAGAATATTGCGCTGAAATAGAATTAAAATTCAACGAGAAAATGCAACAAAGTGCAGTTG
The DNA here is from genome assembly GCA_002722795.1 of Crocinitomicaceae bacterium. Classification (GTDB taxonomy): domain Bacteria; phylum Bacteroidota; class Bacteroidia; order Flavobacteriales_D; family Sanyastnellaceae; genus UBA974. The sequence continues at coordinate 29,910 of PBMY01000020.1, read as the reverse complement.
CAAAAAATATTGTAATACGGCTCATAATATAATTAACGCTTATATAATGCTCAAAAGATAGTTAAAACCTAATATTTATCCGATTAATTAATCGCAATAATCGACTAATGTGAATAAGGGAATGGGAGTAAAAAAAGATAAATAATTTTATCAAGTATTTACACTGCTTATAACCAAGGATTTATAAAATACTAAAGAGATTACGATTGCAATTATAATATTAGAAATTATAATTGCAAATAGACATTGAATTAAGGGAGTATTTGACCTTCATAAATAGAAGAAAATTTGCATTTATTAGTTGGTACTTTCCCAAATTTATGTCTGATAGAAAGTATGGCTTTATATACAAATCCAACCATGCAATATGCAAAAATTGAAAAAGGAAATCGTAGAAAAATGCCAAGTTTTCGAACTGCAGATGCTCCCACTAATAATTTATCATCAAGAGATAGAACTATACCAACAAAAGGCTCTTCCCTAAGATTTAAAGGAAGATGATCTTTAGCAGTTTTACCCTGTAGAGGAGCGAAATACAATCTACTTTTTAGGTTTGGTTTTTGATATTTCAGGACCTGTTCTACTGTGAAATTACACAGGGCGCATGGACCATCGAAAAAAAGAATAGCCATCATTATGGATTATTAAAAACTAATGAAAATCTAATATTACGACCATCTGACGGGATAATTCCAGGACCGGGATATCCAGTTGCTCTCCGAGTAAAATACATGTTATCTAATAAATTATTCATTTTTACTCCTAAACTTATCTGTTCATTAAGTTTATGATTAAATGAACAATCTATAATTCCATATGCAGGAATTTCACCATATACTCCTGTAGGCTCAATCAATGCATTAGTAGCATCAGTATATTGACTTCCTATGTAATTCAATTGAACACTTGCCCTAGATGATTTATGTTTCCAACTTAAAACAGAACGAAATGTAAAACTTGGTATGTACTCGATTTCTTTTCCTGCAACCACAGAATTATTATCACCAATATACTTACCACTCATAATCGATGTGCTTACAGTAAAATCAATAAGATTTTTATAATCTTGAATAAGAACTCTATTTATTAAACATTCTAAGCCATATGTTCTAGCGTCTGATATATTCGTTCTTAAAAAAACAGCTCTTTCTATTAGTAATGGATCAGGAATTGTAGCCGGATATACACCTATTTTGTCTGAATAATTAAGCATAAAAATACTTATATCCCATGACATTTTAGTTGAATTATTCCTATATCCTAAATCAAAATTAGACCCCTTTTCATCAGAAATATTAGGATCTACAACAACTCCTAAATTTTGTATTTGAATGTCAGAAAAATTAACCGCTCTAAAATTAGAAACAGCATTACCATATATCTCTCCACCATCATCCATTTTAAATGAAAAACCAATGCCTGGAAGAAAAATATGACGTACGTTTTTATTATATGAATCTATAATTGAATCCAATAATACGTTGCCTCCAAAATCTTCAACGCTAATTCTATACGATCCTTGTGCTCTTGTATCTATATACTCCCATCTTATTCCTGGAGTAACAGAAAAACCTTTGGATAACGATATAATTCCTTGACAAAATAACCCAAATTGACTATTTGGCAAATTGAAATCTGAGCCTTCTAGGTTCTCAGGATTATTATATATAAAAGTTGGTTGAGAAGTAGAATCCGCATTCCCTTGCTTCATTTGAGTAGAACCTAGAAATCCTTGGCTCCCTAATACAATTGCATGAAACGCATCCTCCCCTTTATCCCAAATCCTAGTAGCTCTTATATCATACCCACCAGTATTAAAATTTGCCGAAATTAAATTTCTATCTGAATTTAAATCTTCTATTATACTTGGGACTTCTATGAATCCAAGAGCTTGACGAGTGGCATCTAGCTTAAACAAACTTAAATTATAAGACCAAAAACTATGATTGGGTTTAAAATCTAACCCAGATCTTAATATCCGCCAATCTACCTTAAACCAATTCCTATCTCTAAAACTAATCCTAGGATTAGAGTTAAAATCATTATCTGTTAGTCCACCTGGTTGATGTTCTAATCTATTCATGATAGTAAACTCTTCGTTTAATATTAGTTTGCCATTTTTGTTTGGAATGTTTTGAGAGCAAGAAACGATAAAAGTTTGACTATCAAAGTCTGTATTTTCTCTCCATCCTTGACCGCTTTTAAGGTCAAAACAAAAATAATGAGCAGAGTTTTTCTTACCTGATGTATGTTCAGCAAAAATATTATAATTAGATCTACTTAAAGATTCTAGTGGTTGATATTCAGTGAAACTTGAAATAATTCGAAATTCATCGGAAGAATTAAATTTTCCTGATTTAATCTGAAAGTTTAACATACCACCAAGTTGAGAACCATATTGTAAAGCACTAGCTCCACTAACATATTCAATTTTTGAAACCGCTTCTATTGGAGGTGAATAATAAGACTCTGGATATCCAAGAGGATCTGCAGCAATTGGGGATCCATTTTGTCTTACACTAAGATGAGCAGAACGATTTGGATTTAACCCTCTTACGCCTATACCAATTTGAAGGCCAGCGGCATCACTTTCCCACATATTAACACCAGGAATTTTAGTAAATATAGATCTTGCCTGCACTTCTCCTGGAATCAAGATGTCTTGATCAACTCTTATTACACTAGATTTTATACCTCTATAAACAGAGCCCTTATCTATTGAGTTCATCCATTCAATTCCTGAATTAGACTCAGCTTCAACTTCGGCTGCCTTAAGATCTATTTGATTTGGAATAAGATTTATATTTAATGGAAACTGTTTAGAACTAGTTATAGAAGTGTAGTATGGATGAAAACCAAGGTATTGAACTGTTATGCTTACCGGATATTCACCTATATGTGTAATACTAAATTCACCAACTTCATTTGTAGTAACTCCTTTATAAAAATCTTTTGATTCAACCAAAACAGTAGCTCCGGGAACTTGAAGTCCTTCAGCTTTAACTGAGCCGTAAATTGTGTCTTGTTGGCAGTATGAAGATACCTGTATGAAATACACACTTACCAAAATCAAAATATTTCTAATATTTGAATAGATCACCACTTACTTTGTTTTCTAAATATTGGTTCTAGATTTTTATATTCAAGAGGCGAAATTACTGAGTCTAGAGGCAAAACATAATCTCGTTCTGCCCAAGTATTTTTTAACGCACTTAAATCTGTAAATGGCTCTATAAAAAGCTGGGATCTTCTTCCATTTAAGCTCGCCCAAACTTCTGCCCTAACCTTAATATCTCTGCCTTGTATTTCTAGATATTTATCTTTCAGTATTCTAGAAAATTGAACAAGCATGTCAGGTTGCGAGCTCATCATTTTTATTTGTGAACGAGTAAGCCAATCAGAAAGTATAATCTCTTCCTCAATTCCATTTGAATCCTTTATATAAAATTTTGCCCATGCAGGTTTCTCCATAAGCATCACCCTCCAACTAAACCTGTATCCAGACTCATGCCAGAACAAATTTCCAGGATACATTAGATAACGAAATGGAAACACGATTTGTATTACAATAAAAAAAATAGAAAACGATTTGTACAAAAAATGGCTACTACCTTGATGAGAAAATTTAGGCAACTTGAGAGCCTCGGGGAAAATATTCCAAAATTTTCGGTGTACTTCAGCTGGAAAGAAAATGGTTGCACAGCAAATCATAACCCATGGAAAAATACCAATTGGAAATAGAATCCAAGTTAGGATATGAAAAATGACTAAAATCCCATAAAACCATTTACGAAAATGTTTTGATAACAAGAAAAATGGAGCAGTGATGTCAAATAAAGCACCTCCCCAACTAAATAAATATGCTGTTGTTTTGTATTTAAACAACCAACCAATTATAGGAAGTTCAGCATGAGCAGGAAGCCACATCGCTAATGGCTGAGCATCTATAAGCCAATCTTGATTGAGTTTTGCAATACCTGCTAGAAAATAAACTAAACCAATAATAAACTTAAATAGGTTGAGCTGAATTTTAGGGATACTATATTTCTCTTGATGCGCACTAGAAAAAATCAATAAAAATGATAGTAATGAAACAAAATAATAATGATTTAAATAATTTGTCTTATCTAATAATTCAACATAGGTAAAACAAACGAAGAAAAGTGTGCATCCAAGTTTAAATAACCTTCCTGTAACAATAGAAAGACCACCTAGTAACATACCAAGAAACAAAAAACATGTCCCTAGGTAATTAGGCCGTGGTAAAAAATCGAATTCCTCAAATGGGAACGTTATTATTGGCGATAAGATTTGACAGTCTACCCAACCATAATAGATGAATCTTATGGTACTAAATAATACAATAAGACCAAATAAACGTCTGAGAGTAAATATAGGAGCTCCGTCAGTCACTACCTAATCTCCATCATTGTCTTGATATATTATATCAACACCTAAAGACCCCATCATATCCACCTTCCACAAAACAACTAAAGCTTGAAGTTCTAAATAAACATCTATAGCGTCCGACCTGTTATTAACAACATAATCTGACAATGGGTTTTGCAGTGTTAAAACCGCACTTTTAGAAGATGCTAATTGTGATAAAATATCGTCATTAAGAGCTGATCCATAATCATATTCTCCAAGAGTTATTAAATAATCATCCAAGCCAACACCTTCAATTTTCACACCATTAATATAATAATCTCCATTGTAAAGATCTTCAAACGCAATCAAAGCTTCATAAAGTAATTCTATACTATATGTATTTGCATAATATGCTTCTACGTTTTCAGGCAATGAATAACCAATATCAATTGAACCAGAAATTCCAACAGGAAGACCTAACTTTTGCTTTCTTACGTTTTGCTCATAAATCTGGTTAAAAGCATTTAACAAAGAGCTTAAAGAGCTACCTAATTCAGTTCCAGTTGAAGATTTAAAATCATCAGCATATGACTGTTCCCAATCATTATAAACTTCTGTAGAAAGTGCAACTAATTGATTAGTCAACATTAACAACCTATTAATTTCTTCATCTGTATGTTGATTTTTATAATTAAGTATATAATCAATAGCAGGTAAGCCAAAATGATCAAATTCAGAAACTGGAGGATTCCAACTGCCATTTTCAATATCTAACTCAATTTGAGCAATATCAACGGGATATGTATTGACGGTTACATTTAAAAGATTATTATATGCAGGCCCAAAGCCAAAAGGAGAAACTCTTTGCCAAGACATCCAAGTAGACTGCAGCTCTTCTCTACAATCATAAAGTGAAGACGACCCATCTGCATAATCGGAAACTATATCATGTAATTGAATTGTCGCTTCATTAAAATTATGATAACCTGGAATTATAATATTGTCGCAATAATTTTCAAGCAACTCAGATCTTTCAAAAGCAGATCCTGAATCGTCAGTTCCATTTCCACAACTATAAAATAAAAAACTTGAAATAATAGCTAAAAATAATACAGGACGAAAAATATTTCGCCCTGTATTAAACATATTGAACTGATTTAAAACGTCCATGTTCAAGTGATAATAAAATTATAAGTTATCACGATCTGAATCAGAAATACCTAATCCAGTTGCAATTTGATTACGAATAGAAAGAATATCCTCGCCTGAGAGGTTATTATAGTTTGACATAGCACTCATCATGTCATCGATTTCAACTCCACTGAAGGAAGGTTCTCCACCAAACTTAAGACCATGAATAAACGCTTCTGCTTCAGCTAGATGGTGATTCTTTACTCCTACAGGATCACCAGCAGAAAGATTTGCATATCCCTTGTTTAGGTAGTATATAGCAGTACCACCAACAGCTAATTCCATGTATTCACGTATTACAGAAATCTGCTCATCACGTGTGTCCATGTCATCAGCAGAAATTGCAGCACGCCCTGTTCTGAAAGCTTCATATAAAGCAGTTTGTGTTCCTAGCAATGCTTCTCTAGAACCGCCAGCATACTTACTCCAAAATCTTTCCCCGTCGTAATCGTCGTCAGTAAAGTATCCATATGCTTCGTCCCAGTGATGCTCCATTTCTGTGTAATATTCACCTTCTTCTGGAGTTGTGTTATCAACATTCATTTTGTCAGCTCCTAAGTAGTAGGTTGAAATGTTATGGTGGAAACAAGCTCCCATCAGACCTTTTTCAATTAGCTGAACCCATTCTTGACCTGTAGTAGAACTTTGAAGGTATCCATCGATGATTTCACCATCAGTACCACTGCTTGCAGCAGCTAATCCATCCATTAATGTCTCAAAGTAGGCTTGTATGTTGGTTGCATCAGGACGGCCATTACCAGTTTTACTCTTTAGATCTTTTGAAGAATAAGAAAAGTAATCTGTACCGTTAACATCATTTGCATACATATTTTTCATTTCCTGAGCATCTAATACTGCTCCAGAATTTCCAGTTTTCATGTATGTAGTTATCTCTCCAAGCATGTCTTTTCTAGCTGTTTGGCCTGAATAGCTAACTGTTGAGTTTCCATCGTCATCAGTAAATGTGTATGTGTCAGGAACTGTATACGACGAATCATCATCTGTAGAACATGAAGTAAACAATATTGAAGCGCACATAACGCTCATAAGTAAGTAAGAAATACGTTTCATTTAATTTTATTTTTTAATGCCGCAAATTTCACTTACAGCATACTTAAAATAAATACCCGATTCTAGGTATTTTTATTCATTCTAAATAAGAATAATGTGTTTGGAACTACTTACTTAATGTAACTTGTTTTTCTACGGTTCCATCTGAAAATACATGTAGTTGAAGGATATTTGGGGTAATTTCAACTTCTTGACCAAGAAGATTTAAAACCTTTACTAATTTTCTTTGAGAAGATTGATTTTCAAAAACAGACTCAGTATTATGATCGTAAAAATACCAATCAAACTTATGAGCTCTGTAAAGGTTACCTCCGTTATCATATTCTAGCTGAAATACTACCTCATTTTCAGGTGTTACTTCAACTATTACAGAACCAGTATCATAACCTTGAAGATTTCCAAAATCTATAAGAGTATTTCCATTTGGTAATCTTTGAGTAGAACCTATAGAAGGAGTGAAAAGCGAATCTGGATGAACATACTCCCATGTTTTAGTACAAGTCATTGCACTTAAATCAAGCTCATACTCAACAGCTCTTGAAAAATTTGGAACGCCTGTAAAATCGGAGCTGTGATTGCCATTATCATAAAGTAAATACTTGTTTTCTCCTAAGCATCTTAGAGTATGCTGGTGTGTAAAGGGGTAATCATTTACAAATTCAAAATCATTCTGAGTCCCACCCCATCTCCATATAATTTCACCTGTTGTTCTGTGGATTTTAGTTAACTCATCTAAATTTCTATTTGAAATTATGAAATGGCCATCATCGTCTATATCAACTGAATTTGTATGAATAAAATTTAACTCATCATTAGTCCATGGCGCTAGGTGTTGATTTTCAGTAACGTGAAAGTGATCCCAACTTGACCACTCAAAAATCAAATTGTGATCTGCGTCTAATTCTTGTAGAATCACACCTTCAATTAATGCGTTAGGGTCACCATCTTCAACTACAGTATCCATAGCATATGGCTGAACATCATATGCAAATAATACATATCCTCCATCCTCTAAAGCGATGAAATCATGATTGTCGGCTTCAAAACCATTAGCACAGTATACAGAATCAACCTCCTGACCTAAAGAATCCATAACAAACCAAGCTTTAGTTGATCTATCGAAATAAGTTAAATGATTGTTATCATTGACTTTAAAATCCCCACCTTTCATTCTCCAATTCTCAACAAACAACTCCTCTCCGTCTGGAGAAATTATCATCACATTTCTAGGATGATCCCCACCTTTTTTGAAAAACAGATTACCCTGATAAGCGTCAGGTGTATTAATTACAATTTCATAGTTGGTTTGAGCTTCAAGAGCGTAACCAAAACAAACCAATAGAATGAATAATAGTTGTCTCATGTTCCCAAAGTTACACCTCTTTCTTTCCTTTTATCCTATTCAAAAGACTTTTAAAGTAATCTTCACCATCTCTATCATCAGGACCTCTTTTGGTCTTTGACATTAGATATTCTCCATTTTCTTTTTCAGTTAAAAGGAATGAGAATATATACCCCTCATGCTCTCCTTCACTGTTTTTAAACACACCAAACCTCAAATCATTGAAGAGCAACCCTTCATCTGATTGAGTTATACAGAAATAATCATCGCTAAACCACCTTAAGGCCTTTAATGTTGGATCAGTATCTAAATTCCTAAGTAGATGATGATTTTTGTCTATTGCTAAAAAATCAACCGGCATTTCGTCTAAAAAAGAGTACTCACCAATATGATATTGCTCATTAGATTCTGCAGTGCAAGTCCAAAGAATATTATTTAATAATGTTGCGTTGGTGGAATATCTAATCGCATCAATAGATGCTCCTTTAAGCTCATTTTCAAACTGAGTGTTAATCCTAGTTTTATTAACTATTGTTACACTTAAGTATAGGCAGCTAATTATTAAGCCGATGTTGTTTAAGCTTGATCTCCATCTAGAATCCCTATTAAAAAAAGTAGCTGAAATTAAAAACGCTAAAAAAGGGACTGTATAAAGTGGGTCTGCAACTGCAATTGTTCCCCAACTAACTTTATAATTTGAAAACGGAGCAAAAACCTGGGTTCCATATAATGTGAAGCAATCAAGAATTATGTGAGTGATAAATACCCAGAACATCATCCATTGCCATGCTCTAGTTGACACCTCCGGTTTAATCCAATTTCCACTTAGATACTTTCTAAAGACATGTCTTGCAAAAATACCAAGAACAACAAGTGACGAAATTACCATAATCACCATATTCTCGTTTGAGAAGATGCCGGCCAAGAAATGAATCACTTTCAAAATTACCAAACTCGCTATGAGCTTTGTAGTAATTGCAATAAGTTTATGATGTTTTGAAGCATATAATTTAGAAACTAATGTCCCAAAAACAAATGCTCCAATTACACAGAAAAACAACGAATGCGTAATACCTCGGTGCAATAACAATCCCTGCAAATCGGTCATGAAATAATTACCTATTACATCTAGATCTGGAATTGTACCAGCAACAGCCCCCCAGACCATTGCTCTATTTCCAATTTTCTTTCCTAGTATTACCTCACCGACTGAAGCTCCTAGGGTGATTTGACTTAATGAATCCATTATTTGTTTTGGAAGTAACTAAACTTAGTATGGTGAATTAACACATCTAAATCCATTTTGATTTGCTTTGATTTGACAACCGGCAAATTTAACTCTAGAAGCTTTTGTTGAATGGTATAATATTTATCTGATATGTATTTAAAAAACTTTTATTGATAATGATTTACAGAAAATTTTTTAATTTTGTATAATATTTGTCTACTAAAGCTATACAAAATGAAAAAAATATTAATTATTGGAGGATCATCTGGAGTAGGTGAAGCAATTACAAAAAAGGTCGCTGCGAATAATAATGTGATTGCGACCTATAGAAATAATTTTAAAGAAAACACAGAAAATATTGAGTACAAAGAATTTGATGTTATTGAAAATCAGCCAGAAAAATTGGAAATTGATGGCCCACTTGATAGTATCATTTATTGTCCTGGAACTATAAATCTTAAACCGTTCCACCGCTTTTCAGAACAAGAACTTATTGATGACTTTAAAATTAATGTTATTGGTTTTTTGAAAATATTATCCTTTTTTAAAAAAAACTTGCTCAACCGAGAAAATGCGTCTGTAATTCTTTTTTCATCCATCGCAGCACAAAAAGGAATACCATTCCACACACAAGTTGCATGTTCTAAAGGTGCAATAGAAGCTTTAACACGAACATTAGCAGCTGAACTAGCTCCAAAAATCAGAGTAAATGCTATAGCTCCCTCACTGCTTAATACGCCATTAAGCACAAAGTTTTTAAATACTGAAAAAAAAATTGATGCAAATAAAGATAGACATCCAATGAAAGAAATTGGAGACCCAAATGATATTGCAACATTGGTTGATTTTTTAATAAATAATCAAGCAAAATGGATGACTGGCCAAGTGATTAATTTTGATGGAGGTTTGTCCACATTGTAATGACAATGGATAAATTATATGGTTTTATATGGAAATATAAGATGCAAATTTTGTGTCTTTCACTTTTGTTTATATTGGCTTGTGTAATAAAACTTAAAGATTTTAAAATCTATTTTGAATCTGAAAGAATTATAAAAGAACTAACCACTGAAAGCTTTACTAATCGAGACGCAAAGAATCTAAATAATGAAAACATATTTCTAGCAACAATCAGAAATAACAACAAATATGAATACGAAGATTTTTTACATCTTAAGGATCAAATAAATGAAATAAAAAAGCTTAAAGAAATTAAAAGAGTTTTTAGCATTCTAAATGAGAAAACTATTTCCAAAACAAGTGTATTTCCTATTCCAAGAAACAAATTATCTTTAAGAAATAAGGACACATTTAAGACAACAATTGACTCAACTAGTTCTTTTATAAGTAATGACAAAAAATCTATTTTAATACTTTTCGAGACGAATCCAGATTTCATCAAAAGTCCAGAGCATTTATTGGATTCAATCAGTATCATCCTTGAAGAAAAAGACTTAACTATAAATTATGCAGGCAGAGTGCCTAGTGAAATTTATTTTCAAGAAAAAGTATCTAAAGAATTTATTCTACTTGCAATTCTAAGTGCAATGTTCTGTTTAACCGCAATATACTATTACACAAAAAATATTGCGATTTTATTTATGTCATTTTGTTGTGTTTTAATGACAATATTGGTGAGCACTGCAATGTCTTTATTTTTATTTGGTGGTATAGAATTATTCATGATAATATCACCTGCAATTTTTTTTATTGTTACTGTCTCGGATATAATGCATTTAGTCAATTCTAAACACGAGTATAATGACAAAAAAGAAAGATTTCTAAATAGATTAAAAGAAGTGGGAAAGCCCGTTCTAATTACTTCGTTTACAACAATGATTAGTTTTTTCTCTTTTGTTCTTATTGACATTACTCCATTAAGTCATTTTGGGATCATAACAGGTTTAGGAATTATGATTGCCCTTTTTTTCTCAGTATTGTCCTATGCATTCATTGTAAATCACAATTATGACAAAATTAGACCTGCACTCAGTGCAAAGAGATTAATTCACAATTTTATAGAATTATTACAAAATCAAAAAATGGTAGTATTTCCTGCTCTTGTAATAGCATTCGTGTTCTCCTGCATTAAAATAAATGATGTAAAAATTGACAACTACCTACTTGATGAATTAAATCCATCTTCTGAATTTTATCAAACTAGTAAGTATATAGATGATAATTTTGGAGGTATAAAACCAATTAGTATATCTGTTGATCCAAAAAGTAAAAATTTCAATAAAAATTTATTTAAAAAGTTATTAAATAAAAATGGTATAAATGTGGACTTTAGTAATGACAACAAACAAAATAAAGTTATTTACAAATATCTATTTCAGGATTCATCAGAAGTATACAAGTACGACTGTAGAATTGGTGACAATGGCTCAAACCAATCTAACAAAATCTACAATAACATTCAAGAATTTGACAAACAATCTGAAATTAAATTTTCTGGAATTGGACACCTCTTTGACAAAACAAGTGATGGATTAACTTTTAACCTTTTAATGGGTTTATTTCTAGCAATAATTACAGTAGGAATATTTCTTTGTTTGGCCTACGGATTTAATATAAAAATGTTTTTCGTTGGCATTATTCCTAATATAATTCCATTGATTCTCACACTTGGTCTTCTTCTTTATGTTACACCATTTTACTTATGTTTATCCAACGCGTTTATATTCACTGTCGCTTTTGGTTTGATTATAGATGATTCTATTCATGTTATTAATGCATTCATGCACTTTAAAAAGATGGGGTACAGAAAAGAAGAAATAATTAAAAGAATAAATACAAAAACAGCTAATACAATATTAAAAACAACAACCATTGTAATTGTGTGTCTTGTTCCTTTATTTATTTCAGAGTTTAAATCTGTTTCTCAAATTGCACTTCTTACATCAATAGCATCAATCTTCGCTATAATATTTGATTTAGGAGTATTACCAACAATACTAAATAAATTTATAGATTAAGGACTCCATGCGTGATAGGCATTTTTACGTTAGATCTCAATAATTAATCCCAATGCTGGTAGTATAGCAGAATTGGAATTTTCAATTGTGTAGTACTTATAGACACCATCACCATCTCTGTCTACAGGATTACCATTTAGATTTCTTTGAACATCCACCTGTGGTAGTGTAGGTATGTTACTTCCGAATAGGTTTTGAACTTCTACAAAAAGATCCATTGTCCATTTTTTAAAGAAAAAACGCTTATCAACTCTAACATCAAGCTGGTGATAAGCTTGCAACCTCTCTGTGTTAATTGCACTATAATCCAAAATAGGACGATTAAAAACACTCCAATTATCTACTGTAAAACTTGTCTCCAAATATGGCGTATATGGCAATCCTCCACTAAATACAAAGCGTGCACCTAGTTCAAAACCGTTATTAAACTTTTTACCTCCAGTCATAGAAACAACATGTTGACTATCCCAAGAACTCGCAATACAATTTGACTCAGAATCTTCATAAAAGCTTCTAAACCATGTATATGAAAAAAGCCCATACATGCCTTTATATAGTTTTTGTTGAAGGAAAAGCTCGGTTCCATACGCAATACCCTTGCCATCAAATGAAACATCCTCGTTGCCTACGACACCAAAATCTGCTCCCAAATTTGCTAGCGCAACTCCATAGTTGATACTCATCGGCGCATCGTCATATATCTTATAAAACCCCTCAAAACTAACTGTTGTATTTGATTTATTAAATTCTTTTTTAAAGCCAGTTACTAATTGTGTGCATGAAGTATATATAGCTCTTTTACGATTTTCGTTGCTATATCCAAGAATGGTTAGTGACGGGAGCTGATTGTATATGCTAGCATTAGCATTAAATGTCCATTCAGGTGCAAATGCATAACTTAATGATAACCGTGGACTAATAGAAAGTAAAGTGTTTTTTGTTAGGGCACTATCAGGGGTAATGATTGCTGCATCAGATCTAAATCCTAAAGAAATAATAATTCGAGAATCTAAAAAACTAGTAGATGCCTGTGTAAATCCCCCAAAACGAGGAATTCTAATATCAGAATTAAAATCTATTGTGTCTATTAAATTAGATTGAAAATTATATATAAATTCCTGATTATCAATCCTGTGTCTGCTTATGTCAATATTAAATCCATATGAGAATTTAACTCGATTCAAAAACAGCTTTCTTTCAATTCTTAATTTATTCTCCAACTCCTCACTTATGTAGTTTTTAGTAAGATCTTGATTTTCATCATTATCAATATGTTTAAATGCTCTATTGTTAAGATGATTTCTACTTAAAATAAACGACCAAACACCTTTATCACCGTACTTATCAAGTCGAAATCCCTGTGTATAATTCCATTGCTGTTGAACTTCAAGATAATCTAAGATTGCATTACCTCCCTCAATATTTGAGTTTAATTCAAAATCATCTATTGCTCCAATTCCAAGTAGCGTAATTTTAGTATCATCACTTAATCTATTCACCCATTTATACTGCATGTCGTTATAAGTTGGAAGAAAAGGAAGATTTAATGCTTGAAATAAAAATTGCAAATAGCTTCGTCTTGCATTCAATACAAGAGAACTCTTTTCCCCTGTAGGACCTTCAACAGTAACTCCTAAATCACTTGTTCCAACAACTGCATTTGTAGTCCATTCATCAGTTCTTGGATCTAAAAATTGAAAATCTAAAATACTCGATAGCGCATTCATTCTATTCGTTGGAAATGCTCCTGTATTAAGCTCCACATTTTTAATAAGATCTACATTAATCATTCCAACAGCACCACCACTAGAACCCTGAGTTGAAAAATGATTAATTGTTGGAATTTCTATTCCATCTATAAAAAATCTATTTTCATTTGGCGCACCTCCTCGTATTACTAAATCATTACGAAATGAAGGTATACTCACAACTCCTGGCAATGACCTTAATGCTTTACTAATATCTCTTCCGCCTCCCGGATTTCTTTTTATTTCATTGGCACCAATACTTCGGACACTTAGTGGGCTTTCCTCAGGATTTTGACTTTGATCTGTAATAATTTCCGCTTCATTTAGATTGAAAGCTAGAGGTTGAAGGTTAGCTGTTACATATGCTGGCCTTGATATGGTAGTTTCCACTTCAAAAACAATCTTCTTTTCAAATCCCAATGCGGTTATTTCAATATTATAGACTCCAGGCGAGATATTTTCTAATTTAAACTCGCCGAATTCATTTGCTGTCGTATTCGCTGAAGATCCCTGAATAAGGACAAAAGAAAAGGGCTCTGTTGTACCAATTATTTTACATCCATTAGTAATGTTTTGAGCCAAAGTAAAAACAGGAGAAAAAAACAATAAAAAAAAAGCTATTCTAATCATAAAACAAAATTATTCAATAGTTCAAAAAGAAATGAATATCAGAATTGATTATGAAGATAAAAATCTTGAAATAAATAAAGATTTTATCGATTAAGCTAAAGCTATAATTTAATTTTATACCTAAATAAAGAAAAGAAATGAGTGAAATTGCAATTATAGGAAGTGGATTCTCTGGTCTTAGTGCAGCAGCAGTTCTTGCTCAAAAGAATCACTCTGTAACGATTTATGACAAGAATGAATGTCTTGGAGGTAGAGCGCGCCAGTTTAAGGTTAAAGGATATACGTTTGATATGGGACCTAGTTGGTATTGGATGCCTGATGTTTTTGAAAAATTTTTTACCCGGTTTAATAAAACTGCTGCTGATTATTATGAGCTTCACCAACTTGATCCTGGCTTTCAAATCATATTTGAACAAGATTATTCTATGTCAATCCCAGCGGATTGGCAATCTATTTTAAACTTATTTGATGAAATTGAATCAGGAAGCTCAAAAAAACTTGAAAAATTTATGAATGAAGCCGCTTATAAATACGATTTTGGAATCAACAAATTAGTCTATGAGCCAGGTTTATCAATCAAAGAAATCTGTAAAAAAGAACTTATAATCAATGTTTTCAAACTACAAGTTTTTACGTCATACAGAAAACATATTGCGAAGTTTTTTAAACATCCTAAAATCAAGGCTTTGTTAGAATTTCCTGTATTGTTTTTAGGAACAGCTCCAGCAGAGACACCAGCACTTTACAGTTTAATGGCTTATTCTGGAATTAAACATGGAACTTTTTATCCTTCAGGAGGATTTGGAAAGGTAATTGATGGGTTCGTCCGTTTATGTAAAGATTTAGGAGTAAAGTTTGAAACAAATACCAATGTCAATAAAATAAATATTGAGAATAAACTTGCTACATCAATATCTACATCAAAAGGCGAGTTTTCATTTGATTATATCATAGCATCCGCAGATTACAATCATGTAGAACAAAATCTACTAGAAAAAAATTATAGAAATTACAATGAAAGATATTGGAATAAAAAAACCTTTTCACCGTCAGCACTTCTTTTTTATCTAGGTGTAAATACTAAAATTGAAAAACTTGAGCACCACAACTTATTTTTTGACGAAGATATAGAAGTGCATACCGAGGAAATATACAAAAAACCATCTTGGCCAAGCAAACCATTATTTTACACATGTTGTCCCTCCAAAACAGATAAAAGCGTTGCTCCAAATGGGAAAGAAAATATTTTTCTACTAATGCCTTTAGCTCCCGGCTTAGAAGACAATGAAATGTTACGAGAAAAGTATTTTAACATCATGATATCAAGGCTTGAAAAATATTGTCAACAAGATATTCTAAAGCACATTGAATACAAAAGAAGCTTTTGTATCGAAGATTTTAAAAATGATTACAATGCGTTCAAAGGAAATGCATATGGATTAGCAAACACACTGTTTCAAACAGCAAATCTGAAACCAAAAATCATAAATAAAAATATCAACAATTTATTTTATTCTGGACAATTAACAGTCCCAGGACCTGGTGTCCCACCATCAATTATCTCTGGTCAAGTTGTTGCTGATTATATTTCAAAAAACATCCTATGAGATGAAACATATTTATGATAACATATCTCAAGAATGTAGTAAAAACACTACTCAAAAATATAGCACTAGCTTTTCTTTAGGAATTAAAGCGCTAAACAAAGAACTACATCAACCAATCTATAATATTTATGGTTTTGTTAGACTTGCAGATGAAATTGTAGACACTTTTCATGATTACAACAAATTTGAATTGTTGAGTCGATTCAAACAGGATACCATAAACGCTATTGAAGATAAGATTAGCCTAAACCCAATCTTAAATAGTTTTCAGAAAACAGTAAATTATTATCAAATTGATTGGAGCTTGATTGAAGCATTTCTAAACAGTATGGAAATGGATTTAGAGGAGCAAGTTTATGATAAAGAAAAATATCAGCTATATATACTTGGATCTGCTGAAGTTGTAGGCCTAATGTGTTTAAAAGTATTTGTTCAAGGAAATGACGATGACTATAATCAATTAAAGCCATTTGCAATGAAATTGGGTTCTGCATTTCAAAAAGTTAATTTTCTAAGAGATGCAAATAGTGATTTTCAAGGATTAGGCAGGACATACTTTCCTGGCGTGAATATGATTGATTTTACTGAAGCGGAAAAAAGAAAAATTGAAAACGATATTGAAAATGATTTCAAAACAGCACTAATTGGCATCAAAATGTTGCCATACTCTTCAAAAGGAGGAGTTTATTTAGCATATCGCTATTATTATGATTTGTTTTTAAAAATTAAAGCCCTTCCTTCATCTAGAATCTTAAAAGATCGAATTCGCATACCAAACAGCATGAAAATTGTTTTGCTTGTTAAGTCTATGCTAAGGCATCAATTAAAATTAATTTGAGAATTCTTTTATTATTCATATTACTTTCCGCAACATCTAGATGCATTTGTCAATATAATACTATTGATGAACTACGTTCTTGTTTAACAACAATAGAAAGCGTTCATGAAATAGAAGACTTGATTAGTATAAGTAACAATCATTTAGACAACCCTATTGTGTTAGCATACAATTGTACTGGAAAGTTGATGTTATTGGACTACTGTGGTAACCCATTTGAAAAATATAGAATATTTATAAAACAAACAACTCAATTGGATAGCATTATTCAGACAAATCCAAAAAATATCGAGATTCGCTTATTAAGATATGCGATACAGCATAATTGTCCATCATTTTTACTTTACAATAAAGACATGAGCAATGATATCAAAATGATAGAAACGCATCTTTCTCAAGAAGACAAAAGTCTACATGAACATATAAAAACCATATTAAAATCATTTAAAAAATGATGTATAAATAGCTTTTATCTTATCTTCTCGAACTATTAAAAAAAAATTATAAATGCCCGTAATTAAGTACATAAGTATTACAATAATAACTTTTGTAATAATGGAAGCAATCACATGGCTTACACACAAATACGTAATGCACGGGTTCTTGTGGTATTTACACGAAGATCATCATCGACCAAAATATAAAAATTTGTTTGAAAAAAACGATCTTTTTTTTGTCATTTTTGCTATACCAAGTTCCCTTTTAATTATTTACGGAATTAAATATCAATTGAATTTTTTATTTTTTATTGGTTTGGGGATTTTGATTTATGGAATATGTTACTTTATTGTTCACGATGTAATTATACACCGTCGTTTTAAATGGTTTAATAACATAAAATGGCGGTACATACAAGCATTAAGAAAAGGACATAAAATGCACCACAAACAGATGGGTAAAGACGCAGATGAATCATTTGGAATGTTATGGGTTCCTTGGAAATATTTTAAAGAGAAATACACATCCTATAATTAATTATCTATATCAATTTGTTTTATCAAATAAGATTATCTAAGTGGATAAAAATGATTGAATTTCGAATGAAGAAATTGAGACGTCTTCAAAATGCCGTTTCACATCTCGTATTTAATACTTATGATTTAATTACAGTGAGTTATTTGAAACTGTTTGAAAAATGAAAAAAATTAACGTTGTCGGAGGAGGTATTGGAGGTCTAGCAGTAGCGATTCGGATGGCTGTAAAAGGTTACAAGGTTAAACTTTTCGAAAGTAACGATTATGTAGGAGGTAAGATGTCACAAATTAATATGCAAGGCTATCGATTTGACACAGGCCCATCGCTATTTACTCAACCTCATCTTATTGAAGAGTTGATTCTACTTTGTAATAAAAATCCAGAAGAGTATTTCAAATATCATAAACTAAAAGAATCATGTCGTTATTTTTTTGAAGATCATACAAGAATTGTAGGTTATTCCGACTCAAATCTTTTTGCAAAAGAGCTCTCAAAAAAGACAAATATTGAATCAAAAAAAATTCAAAATCATCTAAAAAAAAGTGCGTATTTATATAATACAACCAAAAGTCTATTTTTAGAAAAGTCATTGCACAAGTTCAGAACGTACACCAATTTAAAATCTTTGATTGCTATATGTAAGCTCCCTAGTCTAGATCTATTTACGTCAATGAGTAAACGTAATAAAAAGCGTTTTAAAAACCCTAAAGTTGAACAAATATTTAATAGGTACGCCACATATAATGGCTCGAATCCTTTTAAAGCTCCTGCAATTTTAAATTTAATTCCTCATCTTGAAATCAATCAGGGAGCTTATTTCCCTGAAAACGGAATGCGTTCTATTGCTAATCTATTGGAACGCTTGTGCCTTGAAATGGGAGTTCATATTCACACTAATTCAAAAGTTAAACAGATTGCTTTTGATCACAATAAAGTCAAAGGAATTCATACTAAAGATGAATTTTATGAATCCGACATCGTGATATGTAATCAAGATGTATATTTTGTTTACGAAAATTTACTGAATGAAAAAAAAATAGCAAAAAAAATACAAAAGCAGGAGCGATCAACTTCTGCAATTATTTTCTATTGGGGGATCAAAAAATAATTTGAAGAACTTGAACTTCACAATATCTTTTTTTCAAAGAATTACAAGGATGAGTTTCATGAAATCTCTTCTAATCATAATGTTCCATATGATCCTACTATCTACATAAATATTAGTAGTAAAGAACAAAAAAAGGACGCACCAAAGAATTGTGAAAATTGGTTTGTCATGATCAATACCCCTCCAAATGAAGGTCAAGATTGGAAAAAGGTAATTTCTGATACAAAAAACAACATTATAAAGAAATTAAATCGTATGTTGAATACCTCAATTGAGCCTTATATCGTTTGCGAACATGTTTTAGACCCAAAAACAATTGAAACAATAACTGGCTCCTATCAAGGATCATTGTACGGGACAGCTTCGAACAACCGTAAATCAGCATTTTTTAGACATCCAAATTTTTCCAATAGGATTCAAGGATTGTATTTTTGTGGTGGTAGTGTCCATCCTGGAGGTGGTATTCCATTGGTATTGTCTTCTGCCAAAATCGTAGACCAATTGATTCAATGAGATACGAACTGAAAAACATAGGCTTGGCGGTATTAATACTGATCAATGTTTTAGGAGTTATTGGCTTCTGCTCAGAATCACTTTTGTCGCTGTTCAAACTTCTAACACCATACACCCTTCTTTTCACTTTGTTGATTTGTTTTATGCATCTACCTCGGAAACTATTTATTGTTCCTTTTATTCTTATTTATACAATTGGATATTGCGTGGAGGTTTTAGGAGTTGAAACTGGATTGTTGTTTGGAAGCTACCGTTATGGACAAACTCTTGGAATTCAATATCTCAACGTTCCTTTAATCATTGGCGTAAATTGGTTTGTCATTGCAATAGGAGCAAGAGGATGTGTAAACCGAATTACTATAAAACCTAGCTTGAAAGTTCTGTTCGCATCTTTATTAATGGTAGGTCTAGATTTTCTAATTGAGCCTGTAGCTGTGAAATATGATTTTTGGAATTGGTCTCAGAATACAGTTCCATTTCAAAATTATTTTATGTGGTTCCTCGTATCTATATTTATGCAAGGTGTATTGAATAAAAAAGGTACTTTAATCCCATTCTCTCTTGGACTTACAATATTTGCTTCGCAATTCATCTTTTTTGGCGTTTTATTATTATGGATTGGCTAGATACAAGATACTATTATATACTATTGATGTTATTAAGTATAAGCTTTCCATTATTGAGAAGTTTTGAGCATCGCTTAAGGTTCTATAATAATTGGTTCGCTCTAGCGCTATCTATAACAATTATGATGACGATCTTCATTCCATGGGATATAATTTTTACATCACTTGAAATATGGTATTTTAACGACCGATATATTTTGGGGTACAAGTTTTTAAAATTACCTCTAGAAGAATGGATGTTTTTTATTTGTATTCCATACTCATGCATATTTATTCATGAAGTATTAAACTATTTCTTCCCGTTAAAAAAAATCCGATTTAAAATACATAGATGGACTCGTTGGGTTGCACTTTTAATTCTGCTTATCGGAGTAGTGTTTTGGAATAAAATGTACACATGTGTTTGTTTTATTTTATGCGGTGGATTTTTAATATTATGTCAAAGAAATAGCAATTTATTACTTACATCATTATACCGTACGTATTTGGTATGTCTCATTCCTTTTTTTATCGTCAACGGAATCTTAACCGGATCTATCACGAACGAACCCATCGTGATATATGAAGATTTTCATAATACCACATTAAGAATTTTAACTATTCCGATAGAAGATTTTATTTATTGCTTCTTAATGTTGGGATTAACAATATGGACTTATGAATCACTAAAACAAAAAAACCTTGGATTTCTCCAAGGCTTTTTGCGGTCTGGACGAGACTCGAACTCGCGACCCCATGCGTGACAGGCATGTATTCTAACCAACTGAACTACCAGACCATTTTGGGTTGGGTTCCCTTTTCGGGACGGCAAATATATGTCCTCAAATCCCTTCTAGCAACGGTTGAGATTAAAAAAGTTTCTTTCTCTTGATTAAGTACCTAGCAAGAACAGGTATAGGACCCTCGTTTATATCTACATCAATTAAATCAATTGAGTGAGCGCCGCACCTAGTTTCTAATTCCTTTCTCATCGCTGACATACGCCTAACGTAATGTTCCTTGACTTCTACTGGATGAAGTTTTAATTCAGCGCCTGATTCTAGATCTACGAATCGAGTGGGTTTTTTGTCGAAATCAAAAGCAATTTCTGTGCTTTTATCTAGTACGTGAAAAACAACTACTTCGTGTTTCCTGTGGCGTAGATGCTGAAGAGCGTCTATAGTTGCTTCAAGGTTTTCGCTTTTGTCTAACATATCACTGAAAATGATAACAAGAGATCTTCTTTGAGTTGCTTCAGCAATCTCATGGATAGAATCAATAGCTGAGGTGCGCTTACTTGATTCAGGTGGGGTGTCAACTAGTACTTCCAAGTTGTAAAATAGCATTCTGTGATGAGCTGTGCTTGAACGAGCTTGTGTATGTAGATCAATTTGGTCTGAGAAAAGACTCAAACCTACAGCATCTCTCTGGCGCTTAAGGAGATATACTAGTGCAGCAGCAGATTCTACTGAGAACTTGAGCTTATTCATACCTGTATCGTCTAATCTAACGTCAGATGGATAACGCATTGAGGAACTAGCGTCTATTACGATTTGGCATCTAAGGTTAGTTTCTTCCTCATATCGCTTGATGAACATTTTGTCTGATCGAGCGTAAAGCTTCCAATCAATGTGTTTTGTCGATTCGCCTGGGTTATAGAGCCTGTGCTCATCGAACTCAACACTAAAGCCATGGAATGGACTTTTATGTAATCCCGTTATAAATCCTTCAACAGCTTGATTTGCTAAGAGCTCAAGGCGACCTAGTCTTTGCTGCATTTCAGGAGTTGGATTAAGGGGCATGATTAGATTTTTGGAAAATAAAGGTAAAAACAAACATCCCCGCCGAGGTAAGGCAGGGATGCATAATTGTTAGTTATAAACTCTTGTTCTATTTTCGCTTATAACAAAGCGTCGAGCTTCTCCTCAAGGACGTTTTTAGGAGATGCTCCAACAGATTTATCTACAACCTCTCCATCTTTTATAAATAAGATTGTTGGAATATTTCTAATACCATATTTTGCACTTAACTCAGAATTATTGTCAACATTTACTTTTCCAATAACCACTCGTCCTTCGTAATCATTTGCTAGTTCATCTACAATTGGCCCAATGATTCTACATGGTCCACACCACTCAGCCCAAAAGTCAACCATAATTGGTTTACCACTATCTAGGGCAACCTCGTTGAAGTTGCTATCTGTAAATTCTACTGCCATAATTATAATGTATTCTTAGTTTTCAATTTATTGTACACCAAAGGTATTCGCCTTCATGTCATAGACCAACCTTTATTTATCACCATTTATTATTCTGTTCGTGAACAAGTTTTTATCCCATCTTTATGTCAAAACGATAATTAGCAATTCCGGGCTTACACAACTCATCAAGTTTTGAGATGAACGCATTAGAAACCTCAACATGGGAGTTTCTACTTGGCATGACAATTTTTGTTTTACCGTCGTAAACATCAATGGTAATGCCAACTTTACCTTTTGATGATTGTATTATTTCATCAATAGAATTAACCCAATCATCATTTAATGCTTTAAGATTCAAATCAATGTGTAATCTATTAAGTCGTTTCTCCCTAACGTCAGAAAGCATTTCGATTTTAGTCACTTTAAATTCACTTCCTCTGTCTATTGGGTTGTCGCCCCATGATGGTTGTTTTCGGACTATTCCCGAAACAAGTACCATCCACTCATCAACCATAAAATTTTTGTAGGTAAGATAATCATCTCTGAAAAGACGGAATTCAAATGAACCATTATAATCCTCTAGAGAAAAGAATCCCCAAGGACTTCCATTTCTTGAAACCCTATGCTCAACATTTGAAATCAGACCAGCAAATTGGAACTTTTTACCCGTGTGTTTATCTATTTCTTCTAAAAGAGAAAGACCGCCTTGATTTGAGAAATATTTCATCTCAAACTTAAATTTATCTAGAGGATGTCCACTTATGAAGAAGCCAACTACATCCCTTTCTTTTTTGAGACGAATCATATCTGACCACGGATCACATGCTGGAATTATAGGCTCAGGAATCTTCATTGCTTCATCGTCACCAAACAATGTTGAACTAGACTCTTGTTCTGATTGAGTTACAGCTGAACCATATCGAATAGCAAGTTCTAGCAACGAACGATCATTATCATCAAGGGAAAAATACTGAGCTCTATGAATATTCTTGCTACCCTTTAAATCGTCAAATGCCCCTCCTAATGCTAAAGCTTCGTATACCTTTTTATTACATTCTCTAGACGGGCTTAAGCGTTTGGCAAAATCAAATAAAGATATATAAGGATCAACTTTCTCAACTCCCTTAGAATCTACACTTGATATCCTGTTTTCAATTATTGCCATAACAGCCCCTTCTCCTACACCTTTCATTGCTCCTAAACCAAACCTAATGGCACCAGCCTCATTCACAGCAAACTTAAAGCGAGACTCGTTGACATCTGGACCCAACACCTCAACCCCCATTCTTCTAGCCTCGTCCATGAACAGAGTTGTCTTCTTCAAGTCATTCATGTTATTAGACAGAACTGCCGCCATAAAATCAGCTGGATAGTTAGCCTTTAAATATGCGGTTTGGTATGCAATCCAAGCGTAACAAGTTGAGTGAGACTTATTGAATGCGTAGGATGCAAATGCTTCCCAGTCGGTCCAAATCTTTTCTAACTTATCCTTATTGTGGCCATTAGCAGCACCCTGATCCATGAATTTAGGTTTCATCTTAGCAATGAGTTCAGCCTTCTTTTTACCCATTGCCTTTCTGAGCGTATCAGCTTCACCCTTAGAAAATCCGGCAAGCTTTTGGGATAATAACATTACTTGCTCTTGGTACACTGTAATGCCATAGGTTTCCTTAAGATATTCTTCACAGTCATCAAGGTCATAAGTAATTTCCTCAATACCATGCTTTCTCTTGACAAACGAAGGTATATACTCCATAGGCCCTGGCCTGTATAGAGCGTTCATCGCAATCAAATCACCAAACTCAGTTGGCTTTAAATCCTTCAAGTGTTTCTGCATTCCGGCAGACTCGTACTGGAATATAGCTACTGTATTTCCCCTTTGGAATAAATCATAAGTTTTCTCATCGTCAATTGGGAAATTCTCAGGGTTAAGATCAATTCCTGTTCTAGCCTTTACGTTAGCAACTGCATCTTTAATAATAGTAAGCGTGCGTAGCCCAAGAAAATCCATCTTTAACAGCCCGGCATCTTCAGCAACACTATTGTCAAACTGAGTACAAACCATATCACTTCCCTTAGCAACAGCAACTGGGACGTAGTCGGTAAGGTCACTTGGAGTTATGATAATACCACAAGCGTGGATCCCAGTATTTCTTAATGAACCCTCAACTACACGCGCTGTCTGAACAGTATGACCCTCTAGACCGGTGGTTTCCGAGATTCTCTTAAGTTGATTTACCTTCTCTATCTCTTCAGTTCTAAGCTTGTTTTTAAGTGCCTTGTCGTCGAGTGAAAACAGTGTACCAAGGCTGATATCTGGAACGAGTTTAGCAATTCTATCTGCATCGCCTAATGGTAGTTCTAGGACTCTTGCGGTATCACGTATAGCTGATTTTGCCGCCATCTTTCCATATGTGATGATTTGGGCTACTTGAGAAGCTCCGTATTTGTCAATAACATAATCAATCACCTTTCCTCTCCCCTCATCGTCGAAATCAATATCGATATCAGGCATACTAACACGATCCGGATTTAAAAATCTCTCAAAAAGTAGATCGTACTTGATAGGATCAATATTTGTGATTCCTATACAATATGACACAGCAGAACCGGCTGCAGAACCTCTACCAGGGCCAACGCTAACACCCATTTTTCGAGCCTCAGCAATGAAGTCTGCACAAATCAAAAAATACCCTGGATATCCAGTTTTTTCAATAGTTTTAAGTTCAAAATCCAGTCTTTCAAAAGTACTGTCATCAAGTTCATCACCCCATCTATCATTAGCCCCTTTATAGACCAAATGCCTTAAATATGCATTCTCCCCTCTTTTACCCCCATCCTTTTCATCCTCTGGTGAAACAAACTCATCTGGAATATCAAAAGCCGGAAGTAAAATATTCCTTTCAAGGACATAACTTTCAAACTCATTAACCAATGATTCTACGTTGCGAATAGCATCAGGTAAATCTGCAAACAAAGCTTTCATCTCATCCTGAGACTTAAAGTAGAATTCATCATTTGGTAGGCCAAACCTCTCTTCACGTAACTTTCGCCCCATATATCTCTTGGTTTGGGATACATTCTTTGCATCCTTAACACATAGCAGTATGTCTTGGGCTACGCTCTGAGATTTCTGAGTATAATATGAGTTATTAGTTGCTAAGTACTTAACATCATGCTTCTCACAGAACTCTAACAGTACTGAATTAACAACTGATTCTTCCTCTAATCCGTGACGGTTAAGTTCAGCATAAAAATTATCTCCAAGGGTATTTTTCCAGTAAACAAATGCTTCTTCGGCCTGTTGCTCACCAATATTAAGAATCTTCGACGGAACTTCACCAAAAAGGCCACCAGTCAAAACAACTATATCCTCTTTATACTCTTCAAATAGAGTTCTGTCTATCCTAGGAACGTAGTAAAAGCCATCTGTATATGCCTTTGATGCTAGCTTAACTAGGTTATGATATCCAACCTTGTTTTTTGCAAGAAAAACGGTTGGATATCCGTCATCTTTAGTTGACTTATCATTCATGTCTTTGCAGACATTGAGCTCAACACCAACAATGGGCTTTATTCCAACTTTATTTGCTTCGCGAACAAGTAGGAAAGCCGACATCATATTCCCAATATCAGTAATAGCAACTGCAGACATTTTTTGAGATGCGGCTTCATTTACGATTTCCTCAACAGAGCTTACTGCTTGAAGGACAGAAAACTGAGAATGTGAGTGTAAATGTGAAAAGTTAACTTCAGAGAGTTGTTCTATTGATGCTGCTTGTTTGGTTTGGGCTAAATCAGAAGCGACTTCTTTAGTATCTACTTTAAAATTTGCCTTTTCAAGTACAGGAGATTCGTAAGTAATAGCATCCTTATCTAATATTTCAGGTCGAGTAATAACCCCTCTTTTACAAAGCTCGAAGAAGACCTTTGCAGTTGCGTCTACATCGTAAGCAGCATCGTGGGCATCGCCAAAACCTTCTCCAAATAGCTTCTCATGAACCTCAGTTAAGGTTGGCCATTTAAACCTACCACCTCTACCACTTGGGATAGCGCAATAATCCGTTGCCTCGTGCTTTGAGTCAATAGACTCTTTTCCAATAAGTTCTTCGAAAGACAAGCCTAACCTGTGATACTCTGCGCCAACAATACTGATGTCAAATTCAATATTGTGCCCCATAACATATTTAGCTCGAGCAAGATCTTGATTGAATTCTTCTATTACTTCGACTAAAAAAACACCTTCTGCCTCTGCTCTTTCAGTTGTAATGCCATGAATTTGAGAACTTGTAAAAGGAATTTTAAACCCATCAGGTTTTACTATTCTATTTCCCCTTGAGATAAGACTTCCATTTACATCATGTAATTGCCACGCAAGTTGCACAAGCCTTGGCCAATTCTCAGAATCAGTAAGTGGCGCATTGTAGTCTTGCGGAAGGCCTGTTGTCTCTGTATCGTAGACTAAAAACATAAGGATAAATTCAGATATCGAACCTATAGATTATATACCAATTAGCCCAATTTCATTCTATAGTGTTATACACACTTTACCCACGACTTTAATTAAATTTGGTGTGTGTCATTTTTGAAAACTTGTTTATTAATCATAATTGTGCTTTTTGCATGCATTTCTATGCATGCTCAATTATGTCCCTATCCTATTATAACCGCTGAATTGGAAACTGGAATTTGGGCTTCAGAAGTGTCTTGGGGTATATTGAATTCTGATGGAAATCAGGTAGCTGGACCATTTACAGATTTTACAAACAACACCTTATACATAGAAGAACTATGTATGGAAACTGGTTGTTATACCGTTTGGATGGAGGATAGTTATGGAGATGGATGGCAAGGTGGCAGCATTTCTTTTTACGATGAAAATGGGTCGTTATTGAATTCTGGATCTGTGAATGAATTTGAGGCGTTTCTAGATCTTTTTACAATTGAAGATTGTAATACAATTAATTGTGATGACGGCCAAAACCAACTCAACGTTTTTCTCTCTCCTGATCAATATGGCGAAGAGCTTATTTGGGGAATACTAAATGAGGACGGAGGCGTTATGCTTGGGCCATTTTCAGGATATGAAAGTGGTATTGCATATCAAGAACAAATATGCTTACCTGAAGGGTGTTTTACTCTTTGGATGCAAGACACATATGGAGATGGATGGCAGGGAGCAATGCTAACTATTGAGGACATGGCCGGAAATGTGCTTACGATAGGATCAGTCCCAACAACTCCAGGAGATGAATGGACAGTACCTCTATCTCTAGGGCAAGAATGCCCATATCATGGTTGCACTGTAGAAGATGCGTTTAACTACAATCCTGAAGCTAACATCAATAATGGATCATGTGTTAGGCAATCTGATAATATAGAACTGTTTGGTAATTGGAACAACTCAAGCCTTCCTAATAATGGGTTTGGCGGGCCATTTAGCGATGTAGAAGGGTTAAAGGTTGGAGACAAAGAATATGCTGTTGTAGGATCCACTTTAGGTGCGCATATTATTGATGTTAGTTCTCCGGATTTGGTTGAAGTTCAATTTCTTCCAGGATCGACTGGTGGTTCTTTTGTCACTCATAGGGATTATCACATTAATGGTAATTTATTATTTGCCGTTTGTGATCAAGGATCAAGCTCTCTTCAAATTTTTGATTTGAGTAATCTACCAGAATCTGTTGACACAATATATGACAATAACGAGTATTGTATTAATGCTCACAATGTATTCGTAGACAACAACAATGACCTACTTTATCTGTGTAATACTAACACTCCTAACTTCTCTACAGAACTTCTAGTTCTTGACATAGAAGATCCAAGTAACCCAACGGTTTTAGTAAATATGTCACCCTGGATAAGCAACTGCCATGATATCTATGTTGAAAATGATATTGCTTGGATAAATGCTAGTTCACAGGGTTATTACGTTATGCATATAGATGAAACACCCACTATGTTAGGTAATCTTGATGATTACCCATACATAGGCAGCAATCACAGTGGCTGGTGGGTTCCTGAGGATGATATTTATGTGTTCGCTGACGAAACTCACGGATCACCTTTAAAGGTTGTAGACACTTCAGACTTTACAGATATGCAAGTGCTATCTACACTTAGTTCAGGCACAGACCCAAGTTGTATTCCACACAACTTGATGATTAGAGATAATTTAGTTTTTGTTTCATATTACCACGATGGGCTTCAAGTTTTTGACATTAGTGATCCATCAAACCCAAATCTCGTAGCATGGTATGATACACATCTTCAAGAATCTTATGCAGATTATCAGGGAGCTTGGGGAGTACATAGTGGACTTCCATCTGGAAAGGTTTTAGTGACTGACATTATTCATGGATTATTTGTACTTGAACTCAATCCTGAAATTTTAGAATTTTGTTCATGGGATGTGGAACCATGGAATGGACAAGAAATCTCTGAAGAAGGATACTATGTGTATGATACTGAAGACGAGATTTGGGGAAGTGATATAGAGTGGCTTAATGCAATAGAAAATAGCTCGCTATGTACTGAATGTTCCGGTGATTTAGACAATAATGGTTCTTTAGGTGTAAGCGACTTAAATATCATATTGGCTGAGTTTGGTTGTACTGAAAATTGTGCTGTAGATTTTAATGATGATGGTAGTACTACTATTGAGGATTTACTTTTTTGGTTAAGTCTCTTCGGAACTGTTTGTTGATTGAGAATTATACAGTACTTTTGCGCTCCAATTTATTTTTTGATTAACAACAGGGTTTAGGACCCTTATAAAAAGTTCTTCTAATATGGCAACAAAGATTCGCCTTCAACGTCACGGAAAAAAAGGTAAACCATTTTACCATGTAGTAGCGGCAGATGCACGCGCTAAGAGAGACGGACGTTTCATCGAGAAAATCGGCACTTACAATCCAAACACTAACCCAGCAACAATTGACATAAAGCACGATCGTGCACTTTATTGGTTAGGCGTTGGTGCTCAACCAACTGACACAGCTCGTGCTATTTTAAAGTACACTGGTGCTATTTACCATAATCATCTTTTAAAAGGTGTGGCAAAAGGTGCTCTTACTGAAGCTGAAGCAACAAAGAGATTTGAGGCTTGGTACACTGAAAAGCAATCAAAAA
The DNA here is from genome assembly GCA_002722795.1 of Crocinitomicaceae bacterium. Taxonomy (GTDB): domain Bacteria; phylum Bacteroidota; class Bacteroidia; order Flavobacteriales_D; family Sanyastnellaceae; genus UBA974. The sequence goes on along the minus strand of PBMY01000020.1, from coordinate 371 downwards.
TTGATGCTAACAAAGCATCACTTTCATCTGCTGCAGAAAAAGCTCAAGCTGAGTTAATCGTATCAGAAAAGAAAGTAAGCGAAGAACGTGCTGCTAAGATAGCTGCTGCTGCATCTGAAATGGCTGCTGAAGCTGAAGCTGCTGCTGCCGATGCTAATGCTGAAGATGGTGAAGAGGCTCCTGCTGAAGAATCTGAACCAAAGGCTGAGTCTCCTGCTAAAGAGTCTCCTGCTGAGGAAGCTGAAACAGAGGCTGAGACTACTGCTGAAGAGGCTCCTGCTGAAGAAGTTGAAACAGAGGCTGAGACTGGTGCTGAAGAGGCTCCTGCTGAAGAAGCGGAAAAAGAGGCTGAGACTAGTGATGAAGAGGCT
>PBMY01000019.1 GCA_002722795.1 Crocinitomicaceae bacterium | reverse complement strand
GTTCCTCAAGAGGAACTGTTTTAAGTTGGAAAGAAGCACATAGAAATGACCCTGGTATAAAAGGGCTCTACATGTATAATGCACTACCTTCAGGAGCTTGGGGAGATTCCACGTTTTGGCACCCTCCCAACGATGTAACGGAACAATCCCCGAATATTTTCTTTGTATATAAGCGAGAACCAGGATGCTCCTCAGATTCAATTAATCCAGACATTCATGATCCTAATTATGGAATTATAATTCAAAATAGATATAGTGATTTGGGAATAATAGGTAAAGACACTCTGGTTCATTCAATAGGAAATAGCACAAATACTGACAGATATCAGTTTTTACTAGAATTTGCTTTATCAGTTATTGACCCATGTCTTCCAGCTAATATTGAGTCAGAAAATTCTAATCTGCAAAGAATTAACATATATCCTAACCCATCAAATGATATATTTAATATTGTATTTAATACTAATACAAAGAAAGATATTGATTTAAGAGTCCATAATGTGTCGGGTGAATTAATCTTTAGTGAATCGCTTAAAGACTTTAACGGGAATTTCAATAGAAGTATTGATTTATCACAATATTCAAGTGCTATCTATATACTACAGTTAAATACTAAAGATGAAATCCTTAACAAAAAGTTAGTACTCGAAAAATAGTCCATCAAAAAAAGTTCGAAATAAGGACACTTAGGTCCACTAAAAATAAACCCACTCAGTGGGTTTATTTTATTCTAACATAAGTGTTATCCCCGCGCGTAACCAACGTCCCGGGAGTTGAACATTACCTATATCAACTATTTGAGCATTTAAAGCGTTATCTATTCTAACGTGAGCATTTAATTTTCCGTCTTGAAATGAGCGACTTAGAGTTGAGCTTAAAATGCTAGTTGTTGGATTATTAATTCGTTCTTGAATTGAATATCGTACCGACAGATTAAAGAAAGAAGGTAGTAATAGAAGTCCTTTGATATCTAATTTTCTCTTTAAGTAATCCAAAACATAGTTTGACTGAAATCCAGAACTTAACTCAGAGGCATTAATAGTACAGTAAGATAATTGTAGGGAATTGCCAATGCTACCTCTTATTTTATTATCAGAAAGTGTGATGGACGACTCAAATCCTTGAAATGAAACCTCTCTAAGATTTGTCGCTTGATAAGTTTGCTCTTCGTCGTCATCAAATGTTACCCAATCAATTAAATTACTACCATCTCGTCGAAAAATAGATTCTTCCAAAGTAATTTTTCCTCCAGAATTCCATTGATATATAATTCTAAATCCAGCTTCATAATTATTAGACAACTCAGATTTTAAGTCTTGAGAACCCTGAGCTCCTCCAATCGAATAATACAAATCTGTAAACGATGGCTGCCTTACCGATCTGTTAGCAGATGCAAATAAGTAAGATGACAATTTTTCCTTACCAAGTTTTAACGTTGTATTAAATCCGGGAATAAAAAAAGCGCCAAATCTACTGCTGTTAAAAAGTCCTGTGGTTAAGGATGCTGAAAAACCTCCTTTTTCAACTCTATGGGAAAGTGCAAATTCGGTATTAAACCTACTATCACCATTTGTTAATATTGAGTCTCCGGAAAAAAGACCCGCTTCCGCCCACTCTTGAGTACCTAAAAGGTTACTATAGATAGCTTCATTTCTTGCATCAAGTCTTAAAGCAGTATATCCATACTTACTAGTGTAAAGCGCATTAGCTGTTAAGCCATGTGTGTGAGACTTGTGATTATTTGGTGCAGTATACCAGCTCGCAGCAGTATCGTTTCCCATGACTAAATACACATTCTGTGTTAGTGAATCCGTCGTCGATTCATAATAACCTTCTCCCTCTCTAAAAAGTTCAAACATATCATTATGAATACGGGAATGTACGGCTACAAATAAATCTAAATTTTCTTTTGATTTTTCCCAAGATAATTGTCCTCGAAAGGTTTCTGTTTCTTCATACTGAGTAGGGTATACAGGTGTATAAAAATTTTGAGCTCCAAATTTTTTATCTGCAAAACTCACTTCAAATTTAACTAGTCCATTATTCGTGTTCAGAGATGAGGAATAAGAACCGATCATCATTGTAGCATCTGTATTTTCGATATGACCGTCTGTTTTAGAACTACTTAAAGAAATTCTATGCCTAATATTCGTTTTACCAAAATCGATTCTCCCCTTAGTTCGATAAAAACCATATCCTCCCGCTTCAATAGTGCCAAAAAATCCATCCGATTGTGACGGACCAGTTATAATATTTACTGCACCTGAAAAAGCACCCATACCAATGAAAGGGGAAGAACCTCCACGAACAACTTCTATTCGATGTATATCTTCCGGATCATATGTTATATCCATTAGATGATGTCCTGTTTGTGGAGCACTCATTCGCACACCATTAAGTAACAAGGCTGTTTGTTCAAATGAACCTCCTCTCAGACTCAAATCGGCTTGAATACCTATCGTTCCTCTTTGACGATAATCAATACCTTGAGTTGTCTCAAGCACTTCTCCTATAGAAACAGCTGAAGATTGAATTATTTCTTCAGCTTTAATGACTGATATCGACCTTGGTGACTCTTCTTGGTCAAGTTTTTTAGGTCCAGAAGAAATCACAACTTCTTCAATATCAACAGTAACAGAAGATGATGTTTGCGAAAAAGCGGTAAATGAAATAAGTAGAGAAAAAAATAAAGTCGTAACACCTTGAATTCTCATAACATTCGGTTTTTTTAAACTTAATATTTATGATACAAACCTAGGAATTACAAAAATGTAATAGCTATTTAAAAGAAAAAGTCTTTAACAAGGCTATATTGAGATATCGTAGTTATTTGAATGTAACAGGACATAACTAAAAATAATAATATAATGGAAGGATGAAAGTATGTATTTAGCACTATGAAGTAACCTCACCAACAACAAAAATACTTCCGCAAATAAGTGCTTGTTCATTTTTCTTCTTAAATGATTTGATTCTTGCGGCCACAAATGCGTCTTGAACAGAATCGTATGCCTGTCCCTTTAATCCCTCTCGATATCCATATTCAGAAAGGATTTTAACATCCATAGATCTTGGCACATCTGCTGAGCACCAATACATAGTAGATGTCTTTGGAAATAAACGCATGATAGAACCCAAATCTTTATCTCCGACTGAGCCAAAAACTATATGAAGTTTTAGTCCTTCTAGTGAACGAATCAAACCACTAATACCATCGTAATTATGTGCGCAATCCAATAATACACTTCCATAATTACCACTTTCTTCAAGAATTTCTGACCTACCTCGTTGTCCTGAAATGTTACGATAATCATTTAATGCTTTTATTACATCATCCTCTTCAATATTCCATCCATGAAGTTTAAGAACCCTTAGAGTCTCGAATGTTGTTGCAGTGTTTTCTTTAAAGAAAGGACTTGGATCGTCGTGAATGCCATTGGGAACGATGCGGCCGTAGTGCATTTCTGAGCTAGTCTTGAGGGCTTGTTCAAGAATAATTGATTGTGCTTCTGCACGCATTTTTCCTAAAATAACAGGAACCCCATGTTTTAAAATTCCTGCTTTTTCTCTAGCAATGTCTCTTATCGTGTCGCCTAAAAATTGTTGATGGTCAAGACCAATGTTTGTAACAACACAAACCTCTGCATTAGGAATAACATTGGTACTATCCAAATGTCCACCCATTCCAGTTTCTAAAACAACAATATCAACTTGTTGTGATTTGAAATATCTCAAAGCCATTCCAAACGTGAGTTCAAAAAAAGAAGGTGAACCCCATTTTGATTCGAAAGATTCAACAAACTCTACAACTTCTTCTTCAGGAATCATTTCGCCGTTGATCCTTATTCTCTCTCTGAAATCAACAAGATGGGGTGAAGTGAAAAGTCCAACTTTATACCCTGAGTTTTGTAAAACTGCTGAAAGCATATGAGCAACTGTACCTTTCCCATTTGTGCCGGCTATATGAACATATTTTAGATCATTTTCTGGATTGTCAAGCATTTTACAGACAGCCTTTGTTCCATCAAGATTTGACTTATATGCTGCTGGACCGCTACGTTGAAACATAGGTAGTTTCGTGAAGAGGACGTCTATAGCCTCTTGATAAACCATCACTCTAACTCAAATCTAAAGTCCATATAACCTAGTCTTCTAGGTTTAGTAGATATTTCCCATATTGTAGATTTTGCAGCAATCATTGCAAGACGAATTAACTCTGTATCTGCATTATCTGAATTTACAGCATCAAAAATAGAAGAGATAACCTTACCATCAGAATTCACAACAATCTTCATTCTTATCAATCCTTCTTCTGTTGGTTTTTCATCTAGCCTAGGAGGACTTGTCATTGTTGCTCCATCAAGATATGCAGAATAATCATCTCCAGTAACTACTCCAGAACCTTCAATTTTTCCGTCTTCTGCACCTTGGTTGCCCATCCCTTCTGTTTCCCCTTCTGAGCCACCTCCACCTGAAGATGCAAATGCGTTTATGAGATTTGCGCCTGCTGAGGTTCTAATTGGTTCTTTAACCGTAACCTCTTCTATCACTTCCTCTACCTCTTCTGTTGGAGCAACTACTTCGCTTTTCTCTGCAGTTATAATTTCTTCTGTCACAATTGGCTCGACAACTGATTCTATGCTTTCGTTTTCTTCAACTACTTCCTCTACAAACTCAGATGGGATTTCTGTTTCTGTTTCCCCACTAGCGTTATTTACTTCGCCTAAATCTGCAAATCCTACTGCTACATATTGTTCACCTGGAGGCGGATCTTGGATAGTGAATGCTGTTAGAAAAAAGCACAAAACAAGGATGCTCACGAAGATCACAGCAGTAAGAAAGCTTGCTTTACGCTTATGCTTCGAAGCGTTTATTTCGTGTAGTGCTTTACTCGACATTTTACTTTGGTGTTGAACCTAACATAACCTTCCACTGATTTGCTTTTGCAAGACCAATAATTTCTACTGTTTGGCCTGTAGGAACATTAGCATCAGCTTGTAGGTAAATTACTTTTTCATCCTGCTTTTGCATTTCTAGAATTAGTTTATTCTCTAAGTCAGATTGCAAAATTGCCCCACCCCCATTTAGGTGGTAAGTCCCATCTGCTGTTATACTCAACGTAAGATTTGGCGTGAGAGAAGTCGTTCCCTTACTCTTTGGAAGGTCTACGTTGACCCCATTACTCACAAGAGTTGAAATGATGATGAAGAAAATGAGCAGAAGGAATACTAGGTCCGTCATTGAACTGATACCTGCTGACACATTTATCTTATTTCTCGTTGAAAAACTCATTTAGCTGGTTCTTCTAAAATGTCGATGAACTCAATTGATGTAGACTCCATCTTGTGTACCACTTTGGAAACTCTACCCACCAAATGATTGTAGGCCATATATGCTATAATGCCCACAACTAGACCTACTATGGTAGTTATCATTGCTTGTTTAGTTCCTGCTGAGATATCACTTACTTGAACCGTGCCTGCGGCCTCCATGTCAAGGAAAACATTTACCATTCCTATTACAGTTCCAAGCATTCCTACCATAGGTGCAGCACCTGCAACAGTTGCAAGCATACTTATGTTCTTTTCTAGCTTGTAGATTTCTAGTTTACCTACATTTTCTATAGAAGTTGCAATGTCTTTGAGTGGTTTCCCGATTCGGGCTATACCTTTTTCCATCATTCGGGCCATTGGAGTATCGTTCTCTGAGCAAAGATTCTTAGCACTTGGTAATTGACCTTCGTTGATATAATCCTTCAGCTTGTTCATAAAGTCTGGAGACTCTGCCGCGGCTTTTCTAATTGCAAAGTATCTCTCGAAATAGACATACATGGCTATCAAGCTCATAAGGGCTAGAGGTAACATGATGTACCATCCACCTGTCATTAAAAGCTCAAGAACATTTACGTTTCTTTCTGTTAAACCTTCAAGTGCTGTGGTATTATCAGCTTGTAAGAGGAAAAATTTATACATGGGTAATTCGATAACATTATACTAAACGATAAAGTTCTGCGAAATAGTGCTTCGTATTAAAGACGCTCCCACGTGTTATAAAATTTTTTTAGTGCAAAAAGTAGCTGTTTTATGAAGAAATTATGCAAACATCAGAACGTACACTCCAGCACCAGCTAGGTAGCCTGCAATAGCGATAAGACTGATTTTTTTAAGGTACCAAATGAAATCCATTTTCTCCAAGCCCATCACTGCTACACCGGCAGCTGAGCCTATGATTAGAGCAGATCCACCTGTACCCGCACAGTAAGCTAAGAATTGCCAAAATTTTCCATCTTGTACAAACATTGAATCCCAATCACTCAATCCAGGCACTAATGCAATAACATCATACATTCCCATTGAAGCTGCTACAAGAGGGACATTATCAACTATTGATGACAGAAGTCCAATAGCGATATCAATTAAGTAAATGTTTTCAAGGCTAGCTCTAAGAAATTCTGCAGCTATAAGTAAGTGACCTGCTTCTTGAAGAGCTGATACTGCAAGTAGAATTCCTAAGAAGAATAATACACTTGCCGAATCAATTTTTCTGAGAACACCTACAACTGAAAGTTTGGACTTGTCCTCAATATTTTTCTCTCTATGCAAAATCTCTGTTAAAAACCACATAGCTCCTAAGGATAGCATCATTCCCATAAAAGGTGGTAGATGAGTAACCGTTTTAAAAAATGGTACGAAAAGCAGCCCTACAACTCCACAAATAAAGACAATGTTTCTTTCAATGTTAGTGTTTGCAAGTCCTGTGTTTTCATGTAGCACAGGCCTACTTACTTCACCATTTAACTTAAAAGACATGATCCCTAGAGGAACCAACATTGCTACTATTGATGGTATAATTAGATTTACAACAATAACTGGAGTAGTAAGTTGACCCCCAATCCAAAGCATTGTAGTTGTAACATCTCCAATAGGTGACCAAGCACCACCAGCGTTGGCAGAAATTATCACCATACCTGCAAAAATCCACCTTGTCTCCTTGTCGCTTATAAGCTTTCTCAATAAAGAAATCATTACAATTGATGTAGTAAGATTGTCAAGTACAGCAGAGAAGAAAAAGGTTATAATGCAAATAATCCAAAGTAGTTTAACCTTGTTATTAGTCTTTATTTTATCCGTTATTACTCTGAACCCTTCATTAGCATCTACAAGCTCTACAATAGTCATGGCACCTAAGAGAAAGAATAGAATACTTGAGATTTCCTCCATGTGATGAAAAAGCCTATGTTCATAGAAAACACTTAGTAATCCATTTCCGTCATGCTCATGCATAAATGCTTGATATGCTTCACTTAAATGAGCAGGAGCTTCTGGATAACCGAGTACAAATAATGCCCAACAAATAGTTCCAGTTAATAGTGCAGAAGCAGCTTTATCAACGTGAATATTGTGTTCTAATGCAATAGCTAAATAGCCTAAAACAAATACGGTTAATAGAATGGCAGATATCATTTTAAAAGTGTATTTAGGGATTTTTCAAATGCAGTTGCAGTGAGGAGAGTTGTTTCAGATCTCATCGAATATGTAGCTTCAAGTGCTTGTTTTATGATTACTGAGGTATCGGTGAAAATTGCTTTGTCTTTCATATCTACGTTTTCACAACTCATTAGGTATGCAAAAACTCTAGCCATTCCACAATTAGCAATAAAGTCAGGAATTACTGTGATTCGTTCATCTACTGATGCTGCAATCTCTCCGTAGAAAATTTCTGGGTCAGCAAAAGGAACATTTGCTCCAGAACTGATTACCTGAAGACCTGAGTTTATAAGCCTATCTATTTTGTCTTGGGTTATAAGCCGAGAACCTGCACACGGAAGGAATACATCAGCTTCAATATCCCAAATTTTATCATTAATATCTTGGAAACTGATCATTTTCGGAGCGTTTAAAGAGTTTCCGTCCTTTTCATTGAAGAGTTTAGTGATAGATTTAAAATTGAGACCATCTGTGTCAATAATTCCACCTGCTCTATCGATGATACCAACTACAGAAGCTCCTGCTTGAGTGATGTAGTACGCAGCAGCTGAGCCAACATTACCCCATCCTTGGATAATTACTCTTTTACCCTCAAGTGTCCCTCCGTATATGTCGTAGAAATGACGCACTGATTCGCTCACACCGTATCCAGTAATTAAATCTGCTACTCGATATTTTCTACTTAAGTCAGGAGAAATATTAGCATCCTCAACAATCTTAGAAACACCCTGTCTTAGGTTTCCAATTCTCCGTACTTTTTGAGCTTCATCCGGTTTGAAGTGACCATTGAAGACTCCTTCTTGTGGATGCCAAACTCCGTTTTCTTCGGTGATTGGAATTACTTCGTGAATTTCATCGACATTCATATCTCCACCCGTTCCGTAGTAATTTTTAAGAAGAGGAGTCACAGCTGCATACCAACGTTCTAACACCTCTCTTTTGCGAGGATCGTTAGGGTCAAAATTGATCCCTGATTTTGCTCCACCTATTTGCGGACCTGAAACAGTGAATTTCACCTCCATAGTTTTGGCAAGAGATTCTACTTCCCTTTGGTCGACCTCAGTGTGCATTCTAGTTCCGCCACCAGCGGCGCCTCCGCGAAGTGAATTAATTACCACCCATCCTTCAGCCTCTGTTTCACTATCTTTCCATGAGAAAACTATCTCTGGACTCTTTTCTTCGTAAGCTTTGAGTAAATCTCGCATCTTCACCGATTAATTTGCCGGCAAAGATACTACATCAAGGTAGCCAAATTGCACCTGAAGACGTTGGTCTTGATGCTCCAGTAACTGTATTTAGTACGTTATCCATCAATAGCCACCTTTGTAGGCCTAAAAATGCAAAACCATATGCCTCTTTTGCATCTATCATTGGCGCCTCACAAATATGTAGTTCAGCATCCTTGACAAGCATAGAAAGTCTCTCCATTAGATAAGTGTTCCTAGCTCCTCCACCTGAAAAAAGCACCTTACCTTTTGGAAGGTCTTTCGAAATTGTATGAGCTATGTATTCAACGGAAGTGCACAAGATGTTTTCTAAAGAAAACCCATTATTTCTTACCAAAACTGGAACTAAGTCATTGTAAAACCACTCCATACCTAAGCTTTTGGGTGGTTTTAAATCGTGGTATTCAAGATCAAGCAATTCTTTTAAAAGTGATTCAGAAATGAGTCCTTTGCGAGCCATTACTCCATCCTCATCAAAATCTTTACCAACTTCTCTAGCAATGAGATTCAGTAAATTATTGCACGGCCCCATATCCCAAGCAATAGTTTCATCATCAGAGCTAATACTAATGTTAGAAAACCCACCTAGGTTGACACATGCTTTATAATCGGAAAATAGAATTTTATCCACCATTGGAATAAGTGGTGCACCTGTTCCTCCGTAGGCCACATCAAGACTGCGTAAATCACAAATAGTTGGTATTGATGTGCAAGCAGCTAAAATTGCACCTGAACCTATTTGTAATGTAACTCCGTCATCTGGTTTATGAAAAACCGTGTGACCATGAGAGCATAGAAGGTCGGCTTCGAGTTTCATGTCAACCACCTTTGACGCAGCGAATTCAGACCAATCCTTTTCTAAATACCTAAGGTCAATCCCACTTAGTTCCATTGATTGTCTTAGCCTAGACCAAAGCTCCTCAGGGTACTCAAAGCACTCGAAATTGAGAAGCTCTCCCTTCCAATCTCCATTATCGTCAATTTCAAATTGAGCCCTAGCAATGTCCAAACCATCGAGGGATGTTCCACTCATTAATCCAATGACGGTCCAAGATTTATCTTGGGCATGTGTTGTCGTATCTTCGTATTCCATTCGAGTGAAAAGATAAAGATGAATTTCGAACTTTCAGAAGAGCAATTAGCAGTACGTGGCGCAGCAAGGGATTTTGCCCAAAATGTGCTTAAGCCGGGTGTAATTGAGCGCGACAATGAGCAGAGATTTCCTGCTGATGAGATCCGTCAATTAGGCGAACTTGGTTTTCTAGGTTTGATGGTTGACCCTAAATATGGCGGATCAGGTATGGATGTAATGAGCTACGTTCTCGCTATGGAGGAAATAAGTAAAGTCGACGCATCTACTAGTGTTTGCATGAGTGTATGCAACTCTTTATACTGTTATGGAATTGAGGCTTATGGTTCTGAGGCACAGAAGGAAAAGTACCTGAAACCTGTCGCTAGCGGTCAGAAAATCGGAGCTTTTTGCTTGAGCGAGCCTGAGGCTGGTTCTGATGCCACTTCGCAAAGTACCACTGCCATTGATATGGGTGACCACTACCTACTCAATGGAACTAAGAATTGGATTACTAATGGTGGATCTGCTTCTTATTATATTGTTATAGCCCAAACAGACGCTGGAAAGGGTCACAAAGGCATCAACGCTTTAATCGTTGAGCGCGATATAGAGGGCTTCATTGTTGGTGCAAAAGAAGACAAGCTAGGAATTAGAGGTTCTGACACACACACTTTGATGTTCACAGACGTGAAAGTTCCAAAGGAAAACAGAATTGGCGAAGATGGGTTTGGATTCAAATTCGCAATGAAAACTTTGAGCGGTGGCCGTATAGGAATCGCAGCACAAGCCCTAGGAATTGCAGCCGGCGCATACGAATTAGCTCTTGCATATTCGAAAGAGCGAAAGACATTTGGCAAGGAGATTTACAAGCACCAAGCAATTGGATTCAAACTTGCAGATATGGCAACACAAATTGAGTGCGCTCGACTTCTAGTATACAAAGCAGCTGCACTTAAGGACGCCGGAGAAAACTACGAACTTGCATCAAGCATGGCCAAACTCTACGCATCAGAAGTAGCAATGAAACAAACTGTGGAAGCTGTACAAATCCATGGCGGTTACGGTTTCGTTAAAGAGTATCACGTAGAAAGATTAATGCGTGATGCTAAAATCACACAGATCTATGAGGGAACTTCAGAGGTTCAAAAAATCATAATCTCGAGAAGCATCTTGAAGGACTAACTGTTAATCTATCCTTTCATTTCTGGTATTCCAAACTGTGCGATCACCCTTGTAGTGCACTACTACCTCTTTTTTGCCATCTGAATTAGTATCCATCATCTGGACTCTATCAGCTTTGACCATGCCTGATATCCCAACTTCTAAAGCATCACCAAATGTGTACTCCTTCAACCAACCTTCTGCATCTATAAACAAAACTGAAGTTTTACTGATGTTACTAGATAGCCTGAAAGCTGGAGCATAATTAGAATTTACCTTAACTGATGTACTCGCCCTTTTACCCCCCGTTCTCTTTAGCAGATGCACACTTGAATCACTACATCCTGCATAAATATAATCCTTAGAACCTACTTTGATGTGATGAATATGTTCAACAAACACACCGTCCCTAAGCTTTTTAAAATTCCAACCTGAAGTTCGAATTCCTTCTCCTGTTATGTTAGATATTTTCCCATCTGATGTCGCTACTAGGAATCTATATTTTCTGTTTCTATCATAATCCATCACAGCAAATCCTGTTATATCAGCCGATGGTATATATGGATATCCCTTTACACTATTTCCCTTCACATCTATCAGAAAAACTCCATCGGATGTTGCAAAAGCTGTTTGGTATTTCCCGTTTTTATAGATGTCTATCTCGTATGCTAAACCTATGGGTTCGTTTTCTATTTCCACAGCCCATACCACACCACCATCTTCCCCCACTGCTTCAACAACTCCCCTTTCAGAATCGAACAAAATATCTAAATCCGATCTAGTTCTATGATTTCTTACTATACCCAAAAGAGACTCATGTGTATCTAATGACTTATCAGAAACATCATTTTCATCAATTTGTATTTGTTCCACCGAGTCATCAAAAACCCAAACATATCTGTCACCTAAATCAACAGCTAGATAAGTTCCGCCCTGTGCTCTAACTACAGCAACGTATTTATGATTTAGATCAGAACTGTCATTCTCAATTTCTAGTCCTCCTCTATCAAAAACATACTTGGGAATCCTAAGTTCATCTTCCCAAACGACAACCTCGTTGTTTGACCTTTCTAGAACATAACCCAAATCACTCTTAAACAATCTTGAATTTACTCCCTCTTCCAATCGCCATCTAAGAGCCATCTCACCCGGCTCATCGCTCCAAGACCTCAGACTCAACATATCCCCCATTAAGACTCCTCCTCTCCACTCTACAAACTTCCACCCTGCAGGCACAACAGCATCCACATCGTATGAGTGCACAATTTTCAAAGATTCTCCAAGTTCATTGGTGCCTGAGAAACTAGTTATTGGAAAAGAGGGGTTTTCATAGCTAATTGTCCATGTAGTGAAAACATCTGAAGCATAATTAGTTGGGTCTGAAGCATCAAAGCTATCTACCGTCTTAACGCTGAAATACAATACAACAGAAAGGTATGCTAAAGCTAAAGCTGAAACTAAAATCAAGAATTGCCTCATAGTGCTAATATTAAGAAATGCGACTCCAATTTGGGCGGTCTTCGAGAATTCTATCCAAGTTTATTTTTAATATCTGATTCTTCGATTTTTCTAGTTTAGGATCGTCATCTAGAATTTGACTAGCCATATATCTAGCAGTTACCATAAGATCTCTATCTCTCATTAAATCTGCCATCTGCAAATCGGGAACACCACTTTGCTGAGTACCCATTACATCACCAGGTCCTCTAATTTCCATATCCACTTCAGCAATCTCAAATCCATCATTTGTTCGACACATAGTTTCTAACCTACGTCTCGCCTCAGAACTAAACTCATCCTTAGTCATAAGTATACAGTAACTCTGTTCTCCACCTCGGCCAACACGCCCTCTCAACTGATGCAACTGACTTAGCCCAAATCTTTCAGCACTTTCAATCACCATCAATGTAGCGTTTGGCACATTTACTCCAACTTCAATTACAGTAGTAGCTACCAAAATTTGAGTCCTTCCTTCAGCAAACCTATGCATCTCCATCTCTTTATCGTTTGGCTTCATTCTCCCGTGAACCACGCTAAGCTTAAATTTGGGAAGAGGGAACCTACGAGTCAAACTCTCATACCCATCCATGAGATCCTTGTGATCTAATGTTGCGCTCTCTTCAATAAGAGGATACACTACATAGACCTGACGACCTTCTAAAATTTGTTTTTCAATGAAATTGTGGACTGCCAATCTGTTGGCATCTGTTCTATGAACCGTTTTGATTTCCTTCCTGCCTGGTGGCATTTCATCTAATACACTACAATCAAGATCGCCGTATGAAGTCATAGCCAAAGTTCTAGGAATTGGTGTTGCTGTCATTACTAAAACATGTGGAGCTGTTGATGCTTTAGCCCACAGTTTGCTCCTTTGCGCCACCCCAAATTTATGCTGTTCATCAATAACCGCAAGTCCTAGATTTTGAAATTTAACAGCTGGTTCAATCAAGGCATGAGTACCAATAATTATATCCACTACACCATTTTCAAGTCCCTGAAGTATCGGTCTTCTCGCCGATTTTGTGACTGAACCCGTCAACAACTCTACCCTAACATCCATCTCACCTAGTAACTCTGTTATTCCATTAAAATGTTGCTGAGCAAGGATCTCTGTTGGAGCCATAATACAAGCTTGGTAATTATTGTCAATCGCAAGTAGAGAAGTCATCAAAGCAATTATTGTTTTGCCCGATCCCACATCACCCTGTAGCAATCTGTTCATATGAGAACCCGTATTGAGATCAGCACGGATTTCTTTCATTACTCTCTTTTGGGCTCCAGTAAGTGCGAAGGGAAGATTCTCCTTGTAGAAATAATTAAACTTTTCTCCAACAGATTCAAATCTCACTCCTTTCAAATCAACTGTCACTTCCTGTTTCTGCTTCAATAAAACCAACTGTAAGTAAAGCAACTCCTCAAATCTCAACCTCTTCAAAGCTCGGTCAGCTTCTTGAGGAGTCTTTGGTGCATGAACCTTCTCAAAAGCCTCAGCCCTTCCTGGAATTTGAAGCATTGCAAGCATATCATCTCCTAGTGTCTCATCAACTTCACACCTAACCTCAGCCCAAGCAACTCTAATCAATCGGCCCAAACCCGAGCTGTGCAATCCCCTTGATGTAAGTTTTTCAGTTGACGAATAAACTGGGTGTAATCCACCTCCACCTCTTTTGTCATATTGATCTGCTCTCTCTACTTCAGGATGAGGAATATTCCACTTCCCCTTATAATTCTGTGGCCTTCCATAAACTACTACAGTAATATCAACTGGTAGTTGGCTCATTATCCATTTCCCACCTTTAAACCAAACCAGCTCAATCTTCGATTCACCATCATCAAATAGTACAACAAGCCTAGCGTTACGACCGACTCCAACTATCTTTTTGGATACTATTTTCCCCTTCAGTTGAAGAGCATATGTATCAACAGATATGTCTGAAATTTTATGGAACTGAGATCTATCCTCATACCTAAAAGGTAGGTGTTGGATAAGGTCGTAGAAAGTGAAAATACCAAGCTCATTCTGAAGAAGTTCAGCCCTCTTGGGCCCTACCCCTTTGAGGTAAGAAATAGAAGTATTTAATGAGTTCAGTTGATTACTAGACATACGGCTTATGCAATCTACCGCATCTAATAATTTATACCAACATCAAGACAGGATTCTCTAGTAGATTTTTGAAATCTTGTAAGAATGCTGCTCCGGTTGCTCCATCCACAACTCTGTGATCACAGCTTAGACACACCTTCATTACATGACCAGGGACAACTGCACCGTCTTTTACAACTGGCACCTCATTGATACCTCCTATAGCTAGGATACATGCGTCAGGTGGGTTGATAATTGCAGTGAAATTTTCAATGCCAAACATTCCCAAATTAGAAATCGTGAATGTATTTCCTTCCCAATCCTCAGGTAGAAGCTTTTTAGATTTGGCCTTAGCAGCAAACTCTCTAACCTCATCTCCGATGCCTGCGAATGATTTGCCATCAGCAAAACGAACAACAGGAACTAAAAGGCCGTCCTCAACGGCAACAGCAACACCAATGTGTACGTGCTCGTTGTAGCGGATTCTATCCTCTAACCAAGAGCTGTTTACAGCTGGGTGCTTACGAAGAGCCATTGCCGCTGCCTTTACAACCATGTCATTGAATGATACCTTGTATAGACCTTGATCATTGATTGCCTTACGAGCTTGAATGGCGTTAGTCATGTCAATACTCAAATTCAGATAGAAATGTGGAGCAGTGAATTTGCTTTCAGCAAGACGTGAAGCAATGATTTTTCTCATTTGGCTTACTCCAACCTCAGTAAATTTCTCCTGAGTCATAACTGGCATACCAATAGCGCCTGACATCTTGAAGTTTTCTACGTCGCGCTTTACGATACGACCACCTTCGCCGGAACCAGGGATTCTACTTAATTGTAAACCAAGTTTCTCAGCCAATTTCTTTGCAAGAGGTGATGCTACAACTCTATCATTTCCTGATGGTGGTGCAGGGGCAGCAGCTTTTGGTGTTAATGGAGCTGTAGGAGCAGGTGTTGGTGCTACTGGAGCGGGAGCAGCTGCGGGAGCATCCGGTTTTTCCTCAACTGCAGGCTTTTCCTCAACTACAGGCTTTTCCTCAACTTCGGGAACTGAGGCTTCTTCAGCTTTTAAGAGCTCTTTATAATCCTCACCCTTTTCTCCAAGAATACAAAGCACACTATCTACAGGTGCAGTTGAGCCTTTTTCAACTCCTATATAAAGAAGGAAACCGTCTTGGAATGACTCGAATTCCATAGTAGCCTTATCTGTTTCGATTTCGGCTAGTAAATCCCCACTCTCAACCTCGTCACCAACTTTTTTATGCCATTCAGCAACGACACCTTCAGTCATTGTATCGCTTAGTTTGGGCATTTTTACAATCTCAGCCATAGTTCAATATTGTTAGGTATTAGTCCTTTACGAACGGATAATCTTCTTGTATATAGACGTCTTCGTATAACTCATGTGGCTCAGGAAGCGGACTCTCTTCTGCAAATTTCACAGCCTCTTCAACTTCAGCCTTAACTTCTTTTTCGACAGCTTTAATTTCATCAGCAGTCATCCACTTTTGGTCTAAAAGAACTTTCTTAACGTGTGTAATAGGATCCTTCTCTTGGTACTCGTGAACTTCATCTTTAGTCCTATACTTCTGAGGATCTGACATTGAGTGACCTTTATATCTGTAGGTCTCAATATTCAATAAAGTAGGTCCTTGACCCTTTCTCCCTCGTTGTGCAGCTATCTTAATTGAAGCGCACACATCCTCAGGACTCATGCCGTCAACAGTTTCAGCAGGCATGTCATAACTAAGTGCGATTTTTGACATATCAGTTACGTTTGTTGTTCTTTCTACACTTGTACCCATAGCGTATTGGTTGTTCTCAATGATGAATATCACCGGAAGCTTCCAGTTCATTGCCATATTAAATGTCTCGTGTAGTATTCCCTGACGTGCAGCTCCATCGCCCATGAAACACACAGTAACGTGATCTTCATCTCTGTACATGTCTGCAAATGCAATACCAGCACCTAATCCGATTTGGCCTCCTACGATTCCATGACCGCCAAAAAGATTTTTCTCCTTGTCAAACATGTGCATAGAACCTCCTTTACCCTTAGAAAGACCAGTTTGCTTCCCATAGAGCTCGGCCATTACTCTTTTTGGATCTGAACCCATCACAAGTGGATGAGCGTGGTCCCTGTAAGCAGTGATAACCCTATCGGTTGGTTTAATAGCCTCCATCATTCCAGATAGGATAGCTTCTTGACCAATATATAGGTGACAGAATCCGCCGAACTTCTGCTGTATATACAGCTGTCCGCACTTCTCCTCAAACTTACGCATCAGGTACATTTCCATATACCACCTGCGATATACAGCCTCGCTATGAGGCAGCTTGTTTACTTTCTTCTTTGCCATAGATATAGTTTATGGTGAGGGCAAAGATATATTCAAAGTGCAACTTTGTAACTTTACCTGTGTGCAAGATTTTACTAGTTAATTTTTGATAGCTGGTTTTGATAATCATAGCTCATTTGGTAATTGGATTCTTTAGACCAAAAAATATCGAGTTTTGACCCTATTTCATTATCCGAAATGAATGCGGTAAAGTTGATGAAAAGAACAGACACAAAGTTTGTCTTTCCTATATCTACACTACATAAAATCATACCCAAATTAATTGAGCACTACCGTGTTTTAGACATAAACGGGGTGAGATTAAACGCATATCGCTCGTTGTATTTTGACACTGAAGATTTTCTATTTTACCACCAACATCACAACGGCAAAACAAATAGAAATAAGGTCAGATTCAGAGAGTACATTGATTCAGGCTTGTCATTTCTTGAAGTGAAACGCAAAAACAACAAGGGAAAGACCGTAAAAAAGAGAATTAAAGTGAACGGGATTTCTATAACTCTTGATGGAACAAATAAAGATTTTGTCAGCAAAGTGGTTGGGTCTGAATTAGCTCTAAAACCACAACATTGGAACAAATTCAACAGAATCACTTTTGTTCATAAAAGAAGAAAAGAGAGACTAACAATAGATGTGAATTTTAGGTTTGAGGATACTCAATCAAGCAAAAAAAATCTTGGTGATATGGTCATTGCAGAGGTAAAGCAGGCCAAAAGAAATTTATCATCTGATTTTATCAGAATCATAAAAAAAGAGCGTGTTCACCCTTTTAGAATAAGCAAGTATTGCATGGCAACTGCTAGTTTATTTCCTCAATTGAAGAGAAACAATTTCAAGAGAAAGTTTTTACATTTAGACAAACTCCATTCAACATGAACGAACTACTGTTATTGCTAACTGATTTAGAAATCTTTGGTGCTGACCTTATAGACAAAAAGGATTTCTTTGAGCTCTTAATAAAGGCCGTTTTCAACTTTTTAGTGATCGGCTACATCGTTCGCTATTTATACTACCCAGCAACTAAGAACAAGGATTACTTGTTTACATACTTGCTCATAAGTGTAACCGTATTCTGCCTGTGTTTTCTACTTGAAAACGTAAAACTTGAGCTTGGATTTGCTCTGGGACTTTTTGCCATATTTGGAATAATCCGCTATCGTACTGATCCTATTCCTATCAAGGAGATGACGTACTTGTTTATCGTTATTGGTGTTTCAGTGATAAACGCCTTAGCAAATAAGAAAATTAGCCACGCTGAGTTGTTGTTCACCAACATACTAATTATTGCTATTACTTATGGTTTAGAGAAAATTTGGCTTCTTAAACACGAGAGTCGCAAAACAATTATTTACGAGAAAATCGAACTTATAGTTCCTGAGAAAAGGGAAGAACTTCTAGCTGACCTAAAAGAAAGAACAGGTCTAAACATAACTCGTGTTGAGATAAGAAAGCTTGATTTCTTGAGAGACACAGCACAAATCAGAATATTTTTCTTCGAGGACGAGGAGGGCTAACCCTTCTTAAGCAACGCAACTGCGTGAGCGCTGATACCCTCGCCAGTACCAATAAACCCAATATTTTCGGTAGTTGTAGCCTTTACGCTAATCCTATCTAGGTGACAATCAAGTACCTCTGAAATTGCTAAACGCATTTTAGAAATATAAGGTGCGAGCTTAGGAGCTTGAAGACAAACTGTAGTGTCAATATTACCAACAGTCCAACCTTTTTCGCGAACTAATTCCATTGTGTGAGCTAGTAGCTTTTTTGAATCTATGCCTTTGTATGCTGGATCTGTATCCGGAAAGTGTTTCCCTAGATCACCAAGAGCTAGTGCACCCAACATTGCATCGCAAATAACATGAAGTAGCACGTCAGCATCGCTGTGTCCTACGGCGCCAAATTCCCCTGGAACAAGGATTCCACCAATCCACAGCTCTTCACCTTCCGAGAGGCGATGAACGTCGTAGCCATATCCGATTCTGAAATCCATTTGGTTTTAATCCTCTTTGAGGAACTCTTCTAAATCTGAAAACTGAAGTGACAGAGTAAACCTAAGTGTATTAGCAAGAGGGTTTTGCTGAGTAGTACTGATTATGTAACTAAGGTCAATATTGAATACCGTGTACTTCAGACCAGCACCCATTGCAATAAACTGTCTATTTCCTTTTGAGTAGTGCTCAAAGAAGTATCCCGTTCTAAAGGAAAAAACATCCATAAAGCCATATTCAAGCCCTCCACCAATATTGATTTCTCTGAGCTCCTCTCTAAATACAGATCCTTGTTCAACAGTGTACTCGCTTGGGTCGTGGTAAACATCAACCATAGCTCCTTCTGGTCCAACGGGCTGAAGGTTTATTGAATCAGTAAATGTCACTACACCTGGAGCATCGTAGAATGATTGAACTATACCTGTAGCAACGCCAACGTTGGGATCGAATCCACTGACAATAGTACTAATATCATACTCGTGATAAATAGGCTGAGTTGGAACAAGTAACTTGTTTAAATCGAATGTGAATGTCAGAGCATTGTAATCGTCAATCTGCATTTTATATGCAGCACCTAATCTAAGATTTCCGGGAATAAAGTCTCTTGCTGCAGTTGCAGTGTAGCTCATCTTAGATCCGATATTTGAAATATTCATCCCCCAATTGAACATGCCCTTACCCCCAAACCAATTAGCGCGTTTATTAGTGTAGAACAAACCCAAATCTGCTGCTACTGATATTCCCGGTTTTGATTCAGCACCAACAACTGTAACTCCACCTGTTAAGTTAGAATGGATGAACCTTCCTGTAACACCGCCGCTGAACTTGTCAGAAAACTTTTGGGAAAATCCTACGTCAAGACTGAATTCGGCTGGCTGGAAGTCTCTAATTGTTTGGCCCTGTTCATCAGTAAATGTGATGTTACCTAAGCTGAAATATCTAAGTGCATAACCTAATGCCTGCTTACGATTTAGTTTATTTACTCCACTCAAATAGGCCAAATTCATATCATCAACCAACGCCCTTAACCAAGGTGTGTAACAAAGGCTCACGTCTAATTCGCTATCTGAGAAAGCCATTTTGGCAGGATTCCAATGCAAACTATTTGCATCAGGAGAAAGTGCCACACCTGCATCACCGAGTGCACCTGATCTAGAGTCTGGACCAATCATCAAAAAAGGGACAGCTGTAGTAATCGTATTAAGTTGAAAAAACTGCGTTGGATCTTCGTCGGGATCAATTTGACATTGATACCTATTAGGAAGAATAGCAAGAACAACTGCTATAGCACTAGAAAATAATAAATGCTTTTTTTTCATTAGGAATTGCAAATGTAATCTAGGATTACGGCCCTACAACGACAAGTTTACTTCCATATTGTGCGGAAGCGCCATTTATCGCTATTAATTCTATTTTAAAAAGGTAAATACCTTGTTCCACCTTTGCTCCACCATCATTTGTCAGATCCCACTTCAATAGGTCTGTGGTAGATCCTTGAGCGTGCAAGTCAGTTTCATAACCTCTTACATATCGTCCACTGCTATCGTAAATCTCAAGTTTAGCTGTTACAGCGTTGCATTCTTGATTGTGCGAAAAGCGGAAAGTAGTCTCATAATATGCAGGATTTGGGTAAGCATACACTGTGTTTAATGCAACATCTAGAGAATTTACAACTATAAACTCTGTTGTAGCTGTTGCGCTATTGTTTTGGACATCCCAAACCTTTAATTCCAAGTGATGTACACCCTCTTCCAAGTCTCTAAATGGAAACCTGACAGTACCACTTTTGTATGTATCTAAGTCTGCAGCAAAGTAGGAATTTAGAATAAATGGATTGTCATATTCGCCATCAAGAACTGCTTTCAGATCGTGGCCTATTCCATTTCCGACCGTATTTATGCCACTTTCATCGTATACTTTAGCGTAAAGCCAGGGATCATCAGAAGTGATTCCTCCGCTTATAAATAAGCTGTCGTTCATATAAAGTTGAACCTGAGGACCCTCATTATCTATTATAATGGAATCTGAAGTTCCGCCTATAACAAAGTCTTCTGTAGCTCCATGGGCATCTCTATCACCACTAAGAGCGTAGCAGCTCACTCTTCCTTTACCAAATGTATAATCAATATCTCTTGGCACAACAAATTGAAATGTAAATGTGCCGCCCTCCACACTCGCAAGTCCTTTATATATAACATTTCTGAACATGCTGTAGGCAAATGCACCGGCAACTTGATCATTATCTAAAGTGTTTAAATAAGAGCGTTTGTCAAAAACCGTTGGATAGATTCTACCATTAAAATCCGTCAAAGTATCCCCCTCAGCATTTCCTACGTATCCACTTATTGTAACTAAGTCCAAACTCTTAATAGTATCCGGAATTTCAGTTATATAAATATTTTCAGCAGGATAAGCTAGCATCATTGCAGGATCACCTAAAAGAGAGAAATTCCTCATGTTTACTGTACTAGTGACGATGTTGCTGTTTTTTGTGTCTTTACAGATATCACCTAGGCAACGCATTTGGCCTGTACCAGCATCCTCATTTAAAACAGTTTGGAAAAATGCTGTGTTCAACTCTTGGTTGCCTCCACTAAATACAGTCCTCGTAGTAGTTAATGTCCCTACAGCTCCTCCGTCAGGATTGAATATCAACATCTCTCCTGCTGACTCCACATCTGGATCGTCATACCTCGACAACTCACATGTAGCTGTCATAAATACTGGCAACCTATTCTTGTTTGTCCACTCCCTAATAGTTGTCGTATTCAAAATTCTTTCGTGCGCCCATCCCCTAGCACCTCCATGACCTATATAATCCACAATCAAAGCCCCCTCCTCAACTTTCCGCTGAATTTCAGCCTCTGCCTCATCATATCTCTCACCCCCAGGCGTGGCCTCCTGTACATAAGAATCAGGATAAATCTTAATCACATCGTAATCATTGTAATTCTCGGAAACGTGATCCGAATGTACCTCGCTATCGGACATATGACGCCACCCATCATTATTATTCCCATCCTGATCATCCGTCACAAACAAAATTTTATTTCTCCACGCCCCAAAAGTAGACGAGGCTTCATCTCCCGAGCAACTCCCAACACCCACAGTATCGATAGGCTCACCCAAATAAGTCTCAATCTTTGCCACCATTCCAAGTGCATCACCTAAGCTCGAAGCGGGAATTCTCCCGACTCCGATAGCTAGCTTATCCCCAGGGGCCTCACCAAACCCATCCTCTAGAATCCCAAAATAATCGTCCGTCACATAGCTACTCACTGTGCTTTCTGAGTTCTCGCTTTGGAATGTCAGTAGGTTAATCCCGTCAGGATTAAGATTCCTATTTAAATAAGTTCCATCGCCCATGAGAAGAAGATGTTTGGGCTCATTTACTGGGTCTTCAGCCTTATCCTTCAACATCATCATTAACATCTTAAGAGCTGTAGGGTCGGGCGAACCAGAAGAAAAACTATTCCACAACTCACGTTGATTTACAACGGCAACTCTCATACCCTCATTGGCATGAAGAGTCGCTAATCGGTATGCAGCCGAATCCAAAATTGGAGAGGTTAAAATCACCAAATCTATATCCTGAAGTGAATGCAAATTAGAATTAGCAACAACACCCAATGGTTCAACTTGGTGTGACGAACTGTAACGGAATGACACAAATCTTCTAGTCGTATCCTTATCTGATTTCCAGCTGATTTGGTTTGTTCCTAGTCCTTCGACTTCGCAAATTTTAGGTTCCAAATGATTAGTGATATCCCAAACTTCATCTACGGTTTGGGCATCCTCAAGAAGGTATTCCACTATTTCTTCCTCTTCAGTATAATGAGTCCCATTCACATGAAACTGTCCTCCGTAAAATATTAAATGCTGCCAAGCCTGCACCCTGACATAATCAATCCACCCCTCGGCCTCGCTATTGCCTGGTGAATAAGACATCTCTACGATTACACCATCCCCGTTAAGTGGTGCTGAAATATTTAAGTTCCTCTTTTGGGCTATAAGAAGACTATTCTCAGTAAGGCTAACATCCGAAGTGGTGTACTGCTCACCTACACAACTCATGGTATAATCACTCGTTGTCCCTAAAGTTCGGCCCGCTATCCTAGAACTAACATGACCAGTATCACCTGTGAGATTCGGAATATCGAAATTTATGCTAAACACTTGGGACCCCAAATATGTAAAGTGCTCATTATAGAATTCCCTTCCGGAATGCGCCAAATTTGTCAATTCCACTTCGTGAAACCTCCTAGCAAGGTGCTTGGTATAAGTTTCAGTAGCCGGGCTCATAATTTCGTCTGCGGCTAAAATTCGGCTCCCTTCGAGGTTTGATTCCCCATCAAGTCGCATGAAGTAAAACGCAGTATCAGACCAAGCGTGTAGGTTATGTTTCCACATATCATCGCCCTCATCATATTCCCAAGTATTCACACCTGAAGCATGAAAGAATATTGCGTCACCCTGATTAAAAGCTCCATCAGCCTCTCCATTTGTTTTAATGGGAATCAGCGGAAGATCGAGTGGACGCTCAGTATCGTTTAAAAATGGAAGCTGTTGTCCTCCGCCACCATATAGCTGAATCTTATTGAAATTAAGTGAATCAGGATCTAATCCTGATGCAGTTAAATCCGAATATTCGATTCTGTGAATACCCTCTTTTGTAGTGGCAAATTTTATCCAACTTCCTGTGGAAAGAACTGAATTTTCGGGCCAATCCCTTTGGATTCTATTGTATAATGCGGGGGATGATGCAATTACTCCAGACCATGAAGCAAGTCTTTGAGTTTGGCCATTTTCAATGCGAAATGCAGGTAATCTTACCTGAGCTAAGTAACTATTTGAATTATCGCCTCTAACTACACGCCATTCAGGGCGATTAACAGTAAAAAACTTACCTATATTTTGGTCAAATTCATTCGATTCTTGAGTGAAATTCTCCCATAATAAAGTTTCATCTAAGACTTCTACGCCACTCCAACGACTATCAATTTGGAACTCGGCAATGACTGTTGGAGACAATTCGTCGAGAATTTCTGTCGTCTCCGTTAATTCCCAATGTGCTTCTATTACTTGAGCTTCAGAAACTTCATCGACTTGCGCAAAAATCTGACTTTCACTAGTGTACATACACAAAAAAGTCACGGTAAAAACCTTAAACACACGAGAGAGTGTGCATATCCTTTTATTTTTTGCGTCGACGCTCATTAGTTATTTGTCAAATTTCGGCAAGAATCAAGGAATAAACGTCATTTGTACGGTGTTATTGTTAAAGCTACGCTTTAAGACCCACCCAAAATAAATGTTGTAAATTTCGTATACTTGTGAGTTCAATGGGAACCTCTATGTTGAAAATGAAACTGAAATACCTAATTCGCTATACGCTTCTTGCGTTCGTTCTAGTTGTTGGCGCAGCTAATGAAGCGCAAGCACAAGACCCTGAGTTTACTCAGTACTACGCGAATCCACTATTCCTTAACCCAGCTTTTGCTGGTTCTGACCGTTGCCCTAGAATGGTGATGTCATATAGAAACCAATGGCCGGCAATGAGCGGAAGTTATGTAACTAACGCTGTTTCTTATGATCAGCACTTGAATTCTATTCAAGGAGGACTTGGATTGACTGTTCTACATGATCAGGCAGGCCAAAGCACTTTACAGACTACCCGAATTACCGGAATGTATGCATATCAACAAAGTCTAACTAGAAAGCTTAGCATGAGAGCAGCGCTTGAGGCAAGCTATTTCCAGAAAGCTCTAGATTGGAGCAACTTGACTTTTGGAGACATGATTGATCCTCGTCGTGGTTTCATCTATGAAACTCAAGATACTCCTAGAGGTGGTAAGGTTCAAAATGTTGATTTCGGTGCAGGCCTTTTACTTTTCACGCCAAAGCTTCATCTAGGATTTGCTGCTCATCACTTAAACGAGCCAAACGAATCTCTAGTTGTAGGACTTAGCCGTCTTCCAATGAAATTAACCGTTCATGCTGGAGGTAAGTTCCCAATTAAGAAAAATATAAAGAATGAGGTATTAGCCTCAATATCACCAAACTTCTTATTTCGTAAGCAGGCTGAGTTTAAGCAACTCAACACTGGTCTTTTCGTGAATAAAGGCCCTTTATTTGGCGGCGTTTGGTATAGAGGAGTTTTCTTCTCTAGCTCTGAAGAACCTGTATACAGAGATGCTCTTATCGCTGTAATTGGAATTGAATCTGATATTATGAGATTCGGTTACAGCTACGATATTACTATCTCTGAATTAACCCCTGCTACAGGTGGTGCTCACGAGTTGAGCATGACATTGAAATTTGACTGTAAATCGAAAAAAGGCAAGTTCCGTAAAATACCTTGCCCAACTTTCTAGTTATATAACTGCAAGAATCTTAGACTAGATCATCAAACCTATTACGATGAAATTGAAACTACACATTACATTAATAGCTTCACTAGGCATTATGTTTGCCTTGACTGGTTGTTACCGAGAACGTTCTGGTGCAACTGGATGGAAGTACAACAAAACTGAAAACGGAGGATTTGAGAAGGCAAACTTCTACGAGCAACAAACCGGACCTGGTCTCATCTTCGTTGAAGGTGGTACTTTCACAATGGGACAGGTTGAAGACGACCTAACAAATAATTGGGACAACTCTCCAAGACGAGTTACTGTAAGTTCATTCTACATGGATGAAACTGAGGTAACAAATATGTTTTGGCTTGAATACCTAAATTGGTTAGACAGAATCTATGGAAACAGCTTCCCTGAAATCGTTGAGAGAGCTCTTCCGGACACATTAGCTTGGAGAGAAAAGCTTGCTTACAATGAGCCAATGGTAGATTACTACCTACGCCACCCAGCATACAGAGATTACCCTGTAGTTGGAGTAAGTTGGAGACAGGCAACCGACTTTTGTAAGTGGAGAACTGATCGTGTAAATGAAAACATCCTAGTTCAAGAGGGACTTTTTGTTCACAACCCAGAATCTCAAATGGATGAAGAGCATTTTACAACTGATACTTACTTAAATCGTCAATATGTTGGCGAAAGAGATGCTGAAGGAATTAAAGATTATAGTCCAAACTCTAGTGGATATCGTGATATTCGCATGGAGGACGGAGTTCTACTTCCTGATTACAGACTTCCAACAGAAGCTGAGTGGGAGTATGCTGCTCTAGGTCTTATTGGTAACAGCTACGGTGAACTTATTGAAGAGCGTAGAACTTACCCATGGGATGGTCACTACATACGTAATGACAAAACTAGAGACAAAGGATTTGGCGACATTAACGCAAACTTCGTAAAAGGAAGAGGTGATTACATGGGTGTTGCTGGAGCATTAGATGACTTCGGTGATATCACTGTACAGGTTAGAGCTTACGCTCCAAATGATTACGGCCTATTTAATATGGCTGGCAACGTAAACGAGTGGGTTATGGATGTATATCGTCCACTTTCTACTCTAGACTCTGAAGAATTCCGTCCATATCGTGGTAACAACTACCAAACAATGGTACATAATCCAGAGGGCAACCCTGCTGATAAATATGATTACGTAGTTTATGATATTCCAGGAACTACTGCATTTCTTAATGATTACAGACGAAAGATTGGGTCTAAAGCCGTAACACCAGAAGATGACGAGCTTATGAACTCATTAGAAGTTAAATTTGAAGAAGCTTCAGAAGCTGATAAAAAGAAGCAAGAGGAAGAAGCCCAAACTATCATGGCAGACGCAATGGATATGATCGAAGAAAGTGAAGCTTTGGTAGCTGCTGACCTAAGAAAAGGCATGAGTGACAATATTATTGCTGTACCCGGAGACATGAAGTTCAGAGACGTTACTGTTGAAGAAAATATTAACAGAAGCAACTACCGAGAGGCAAATAACATCGATTACCTTGATGGTGATTTTAACAGCTCGATCGCGTTTGGACAAGGTGACGAAGGAAGGCAAGATATGAATAGGATGTACGATTACGGCGCATCTTCGCTTGTAAACAACCAATCTAGAGTATACAAAGGTGGTGGTTGGAATGATAGAGCTTATTGGCTTGTTCCAGGTACTCGTCGTTTCTTAGATGAGACTCAATCGTCAGCTGACATCGGGTTTAGATGTGCAATGACTAGAGTTGGAACTCCTGTTCCTTACTCTGGACACTAATTGACTAATAACTTTTTTTAAAGCCCTGATGTCATTATTACATCGGGGCTTTTCTTTGTAATTGAATGTCGTCTAAAGAACTACTTAAAATATTCCTAAACACACCAACTAGTGTTACTACTGACACACGGTTGTGTAAGGAAGGCATGATCTTCTTTGCCTTAAAAGGTAAAAATTTTGATGGAAACAAATATGCACAAGATGCTTTAGAAGCCGGTTGTATTGCAGCAGTTGTTGACGATAAGGATTTAGTTCCTAAAAATGGAATTATACTAGTTGATGATGTTCTAGAATCACTTCAAGGTTTGGCTAGAGAATATCGAAGAACATTTTCATGCCCCGTACTAGGACTAACTGGGTCAAATGGGAAAACTACAACTAAGGAATTAATTACTGCAGTTCTCGATAGAAAGTATAAGGTACATTCAACTAAAGGAAACTTAAACAATCATATTGGTGTCCCCTTGACTTTACTTTCTGCGCCTAGAGATACTGAAGTACTTATAGTTGAGATGGGAGCAAATCATATAGGAGAAATTGCAACACTTTGCTCTATTGCTGAACCCAATTATGGTTTGATTACTAATATTGGTCGTGCTCACCTTGAAGGGTTTGGAGGAATTGAGGGTGTAAAGAAAGGTAAGGGTGAGTTATTTGATTTTTTAAGGAGTAAGGAGGGAACGAATGTCTTCGTTAATGCAAATCATCCTTTACTTATTGAAATCTCTGAAGGGCTTAATAGAACACTATACGGTAATAAACAAAATGAGCCGACTGCAAGATTTATTGAAGGGGAAAGTAGGCAATTTGTTTGGTCTAATAAGGAGGGAGA
Organism: Crocinitomicaceae bacterium; assembly: GCA_002722795.1. Taxonomy (GTDB): domain Bacteria; phylum Bacteroidota; class Bacteroidia; order Flavobacteriales_D; family Sanyastnellaceae; genus UBA974. Next base: position 52,517 of record PBMY01000019.1, on the reverse strand, counting down.
AAGCAAGGCGCTAACAGTTCAATTAGAAGGCGACTATAATCTTGACAATATAACTACAGCTATAACTGTTGGATTACATTTTGGAGTAGAAAGAGACCAAATTGGAGCAGCAGTTTCAGAATACTCACCAAAAAATAATAGATCCCAAACTACTCAGACTGAATTAAATACTGTATTGCTTGATGCATACAATGCTAATCCTTCTAGCATGATTGGTGCATTAGAATCATTTGCCAAAAACATCGAGGGTGATAAATTAGTAGTACTAGGAGACATGAGAGAGTTAGGACGGTTCTCACATGAGGCACACAAGGAGATAGTAGGATTGAGTGATAAATTAGGATTAAATGGAATCTTCGTAGGAGAGGAATTCTATGCAGTTTCCAATGAAGATTCAAGATTTTACACTTCTGTAGAGGATTTAAAAGAAGTTTGGGAAGTGGAGCCCATTAAAGGATTTACTGTTTTATTAAAGGGAAGTAGAAGCATGAGAATGGAACAACTACTACCCCTACTCTGATTATCTTTACAGTATGAAATTGATAGAAGAACTGAAGTGGAGAGGTATGATAAACAACATCATGCCAGGCATAGAGGAACAGATGGAGAAAGAAATGACTTCAGCTTATGTTGGTTTTGACCCAACGGCTGATTCTCTTCACATCGGTAACCTTGTGCCTGTTATGCTTTTAGTTCATTGGCAAAGAGCAGGGCACAGGCCTCTTGCTCTTGTTGGAGGTGCTACTGGGATGGTGGGTGACCCGAGTGGAAAAACTTCTGAGCGTCAATTTTTAGACATTGATGTGATTAATCACAATCTTGAATGCCAAAAGAAACAACTAGAAAAGTTTTTGGACTTTTCCGGAGATAATGCAGCTAAGGTTGTAAACAACATAGACTGGTTTGAAAGCATGACATTCCTTGATTTCATTAGAGATGTTGGAAAGCACATCACTGTTAACTACATGATGTGTAAGGATAGCGTGAAAAATAGGCTTGAGGGGGGGATGAGTTTTACTGAATTCACCTACCAACTAGTTCAAGGTTATGATTTTTACCATCTTTGGAAGGAAGAGAATTGTATGGTCCAAATGGGCGGTAGCGATCAGTGGGGAAACATCGTTACGGGAACCGAACTCATCCGTAAAAAAAGTGGAGGAAAAGCATTTGCTCTCACAGCACCATTGATTACAAAATCCGACGGCAGCAAGTTTGGCAAGAGTGAAGGGGGAAATGTTTGGATTGATAAGAGGAGGACTTCAGTATATAAATTCTACCAATATTGGATTAACACCGCTGACGAAGACGCCAGTAAATTCATTAGAATTTTCACTCTAAAGTCTCGTGAGGAAATTGAAGCAATAGAAGCTGAACATGCGCAAAATCCTCCATCTCGAGTACTTCAAAAAGCTTTAGCAGAAGATATAACTATTCGAATTCATTCTGAAGAAGATCTACAAACAGCTATAGCTGCTTCTAAGATTTTATTTGGCAAGAGTGCTAAAGAAGATTTAGCAGCACTACCAGAAGCAGAGTTACTTTCAGTTTTTGAGGGTGTGCCACAATGTGAAATTGACAAGAGTACTTTTGATAAAGGTGTAAATGTTATTGATCTGTTAAGTGATTTGAGCGGTTTTCTTTCATCAAAGGGAGAAGCAAAACGAGCTCTTAAGGAGAATTCAATAAGGGTGAATCAAGGAGTTGTTGATGGAGATACAGTCATCAACTCAGAAGACTTATTAAATGGCAAACAACTTTTGCTTCAAAGGGGAAAAAAGAATTACTTCCTAGTTAACACTAAGTAAATTACATCCTCTTATCTCACTGTGGTCAAACCTTCCAAGAATTTCAAATCTATTTGAATTTTCTACCTCTTCCATCCTACCTAAATCTGACGTTGATATAAATGAACAACTATCAATATTCGCTAGGTCAATTATTTGAACCCTCCCAGTTCTTCCCCTTTCTAACTGATTCATTGGGTCTGTTGTATCCTTAATTATAATTCTCATCCACTTAGGAGCCTCGAAAAATCTACCGTCAGTAGAATAAGCCTGAGACAATAACTCTGTCATTCCATACTCACTGTGCACACTTGCATCGGGAAGAATGGATTTGATTCTTTCGTGCACTTCACTTCGAATCGGTTCATCACCATGCCCCTTCATTCCACCAGTTTCAATTATGGTAAGGTTTCTATTACTGTTTGGCCTTAAGTCTCCTTCAATCCAATCTAATAGCGCATGAGTTACACCAATCACTTTGACACATTTCTCGCTTGATTCAATTAACTCATTAAACCCTTGGTAATCGTGTAGGAAGAAATTTTTATCCGATCCGCTAGCACTCATAAAATGATTTGTCATTTCAACAAGTGAGCTGTCCCCTCTTTCTAAATAACCCGGCAATAGGCCAAACCATTTTGTCCCTTTCAGTGACCCAAACTGATCTTCAAATATTCTTTGAGACACATTGTGATACCAGTCTAAAGACTTAACTCTATGATGTGATCTATTGGTCGAACCTGAAGTGCCTGAACTTTTAAAAATTGCCTCTGGTACAAAATTACCAGTTACCACATCGTGGTTTTTAAAAGCCTCTACTGGTAGGAAAGGAATTTGATCTATTGATTTTACATCGTCTGCATTAACACCTAACAAGTCAAGATATCTTGAATAAACGTTGTTGTGTTGTGCTTGAAATTTAAATATATCAAGAGTTAAAGCTTCAAAATCGTTACACTTAAAAAAGCGGGATTTGAAATTTTCTACACTTGATTGCATTTAGCTAAGTTCGGAAGAGCTAGCTTTGGATTAATGATTTGGGCCAAAATATTTAAGCCAACTGCGTTTGTAATTGTTCTTACATCTATTGGATGTCTTGAAGATATAACTTATCCTGATGAGCCATTAATTGATTTTATTTCATTTGAAATTGTAGATTCAGGGAGTGCCGTTTTGAGTTTTAACGTGACAGACGGAGATGGTGATTTAGGATTGAATACAGATGATATACTGTTCCCCTTCTGCCCTACATGTGAACATTATTACAATTTAAAATGCGAGTATGACGAATTGAGAGATGGGGTTTGGACTCATCTAGAATTAAATCCAAACGAAGGACAGGTCCCTTTTTACTACAGAGTTCCAAGAGCAAATCCTACTGGAACAAATCAAGCTGTTAATGCAGTTGTGGAAGTAGATATGCAGACTTGGTATCTCGAGAGCTCATACGATACATTGAGATTTAGAATTACAATTGAGGATAGATCCTTAAATCTATCAAACGAAGACACCACAACAACAATAGTAAAATAAAAAGGCACCCCACAAGGAGTGCCTTTCAATTTGATTAGAGTGGTATTTAATTATACTTTTTAGTCACAGATTTCTCCGAATGCAGATAGGAACTGAAGAAGGTCACCGGTAGAAACAGCACCATCTCCATTTAAATCCTCAGGGCAAGTATCTTCAGCAATACTGAAAGTACAGGTACCGTCATCAAATGTTGCTCCACTATTGTAGTTCTCTGCTGTTATGTATGTACAACCGTAACAATCATAAGTACAATTGTCGTTATCAGCTAAGAAAGCTGTTGGGTTATAGTTACATGCTGTAGCGTCATTACAACCAAATGCAGATGAGTTTGGCGCTCCCGGAGTACCGCCATCAACCCATGAAGCTTGCCAGTTAGAAGCATACTCATTATCCATTCCTGGCACACCTGCTATGTACTCAAAAAGAATTTCTGGAATATATTCTAATGAAGCACAACCTCCGTCTGGGCTTGCTATCAGAACAGAACCTAGGATACTAAAGCCATCAGATGGCCATTCTCCTTCGTCTGAATAAGACACTGCATCAACTTCATTTCCCCAAGCATCTTGCAAGGATAATAACTCACCTGAATTAGAGAAGTTCCCAAGATCCATCGTAAATACTTGGTAACCATTACCCTGATAGTTAGGAGCTCCAAGTCCACCAGCAACTGTTATTACGATAAACTCGCCAGAACCAATTGAAGTTCCTTCTGGGAATACAAGACCTACTTGGTCCTCGCCGGATGCTCCATTAATAAACTGGTATCCGCTAATATCAGCTGCAAGATCTCCTAAGTTAAGAAGCTCACAGAACTCCCACTCGAAATCATCACCTTGTGCTGAACAAGGATTGTAATGAATCTCATTGATAATAATTGATGGAAGAGTGTAGTAACAAGAAGAATTTTCTTCATTAGTTGTATTGGGATTGTAGTTAAGAGCATTCTCATCATTACAACCTGTAATTACACATGAACCATCATCTAGAGTTGCGTTTGGATTATAATTGTCCGCACTTTCATCTGTACAGCCCTCAGTGTTTACACACGAGCCATCATCTTCGGCAGCTAGTGGGTCATAGTTAGCGAATGAAGAATCCATACATCCCAACCGTACAACATCTGATGAATCTCTCGGTACTAGTTTCCAAGCTCCATATGCATAGAAATTAGGTCCAGTTACTCTGTATGTTACACCCTCAGCAACAACTGGTGTGATAACCCCGTCAACATCAACACTATCTCCAACTGCATCGTATGCGAAGTCATCAACAGCAGCTACACCTGATCCATCGTCTAATAACCACTCACCATATCCGGCATCAGCATTTGACACTGGTGCAAGTAATTGAAGAAGTACACTTTCCCATTGATCATCATTAATTACTGTAGTTGCAAGTAACTGAGGCTCTGGGAGTACATTGTCAGAAGAAATAATTGTTGGAGTAGCTCCTTGGATTTGGCGTAAAAAATATACTTCACTTACGTTACCTGCGACATCTACTAGGTCACCGACAGCAACACCATCACCCAGACACCAAATTGCAGAATATGGTCCCGTTCCGTTTTGGATTACAAAAGATGGGTTATTAGCTAGAGCATTTGATGCTTCATATACAGCTGTGACGACACCTCCTGTGATTACTTGACCAGAGAAATTACTAGAATGAATCTCTTGAATAGTAAGGTTGGGTATGTATAAACAAGAACCGTCATCTTCAGTTGCGTTCTCATCATAGTTAATTGCTCCTGGGTCTGTACACCCTGAAGTGCTAGATGCACATCCTCCATTAAAAGTGTGAACATCAATATCTAGCCAGTAATTAGAAGGGTGGAGAATCCACTCTCCGTCAAAAGTATCGGTGCCAGCAGACCCAACCCAATCGCCAGCATTTCCAGCGATAACTGAAGGCTTCCTGACTAGTGTTCCATTTTGAGTTGCATTTGTCACTCCAGATACTGTAAAACCAGACCCCGGGTCTGGGCCAATATCTCCAACAACATCAACTAAAATTGAATCCTGTCCAACAATCTCTACAAGACCGTATGTGTCATCACCATTACTCAAGTAGTTGTATGTCATGTCAGCTACATCTAGAATTAGCTGATCTGCACTTGGGTGAGCTACCACATATGTACCGTTTGGTTCAATAGTAGCATCAATTGGGAATGAGAATGACCAATAATCAAATTGATCCGTTAAGTACAATGCGTCCGGATCATCACAACCATTACTACAATTTGCCATAGTAAATTGGCTCAAGAAAATAGTTGATCCAGTTGGGTTGAATAATTCCAAATACTTGTTATTACTAGACCCTTCAGCAATTTCTGAAATGAAGACCGTACACTCTGCGCCAGAAAACTCACAGCTTCCATCATCTATAGAAGCTAAATCATTATAGTTATCAGCTGTATTATTTATACAACCGTGAAGCATAACATCAGATGCATCACGAGGCTGAATTTTATATGCTCCAAATCCAAAGTCAATTGGACCTACAACATCTACTGTAGCTCCTACAGAAATTAATCCAGCACCAATTGCATCATACCCCTTGTCATCTGCAACAGCTGATTCACTTCCATCAGTAAGTGACCACTCGCCCCATCCTAGTGCATCATTATCTACATCTCCACTTGTGCGTACTAATACACCTTCCCACTGTTCTGCGCTTACATCTGCAGTTGCTAATACTTCAGCAGTAGGTAAGTCATTACCCTGGCTAATAATTGTAACCGCAGGAGAAGAAAGTTGAGTTAAGTCATAGTACTCTCCTACTGTAGCTGTTATTCCAACCTCATCACCAACTTGTACGTTTGCATCAGAACCGTACATCCAAATTCCTGAATATGGACCTGTACCATCTTGCACAGAAACTGAAGATCCAAATACACCTGTTACTATACCTGATGTATTTATAACTTGATCTGTATAAGCACCTGTTGCTTGACCTACTTGAATATCGTATATTGAAGTAAACTGAGCTTCTTGACAAGTTCCATCATCCCAATCAGCACCATCGTTATAGTTTGGAGCACCTGCATCAGTACAACCTCCAACTCCTACTGTAATTGTTCCAACCATTCCATTTGCAGCATGGTTTCCAATTGAACAGTCGTAAGAATAAACTCCAGGTAAATTAAACGTGTGAGAGCCTATGCATTCATATGCTGAACTAAATACAGCAGGAATGTAAAATGACTCTGGGTTTCCAAAAGACTCTCCAGTTAAAGCACTAATGTCAAAATTTATATCGTGGTTTCCACCAAGGTTCGTCCAAGTAACTTGCGTACCAACGTCTATTGTTAAGTCTGTAGGTTCAAATCCATAGTTATATGCTTCAACTTCTACAGCATCCACATTACAAGCATTAGCAAACACACAACTACCGTCATCTGAAGTAGCAGAAGAGTCATAGTTTGTTGCGTTGGGATTAGTACAACCTAGAATTGCAGAACCACAATTTCCATAAAAACTGTGAGAGCCCAAATCGTTCCAAGTGTTTTGTGGTAGAACATACCACTCAGAATCTTCTTCATTAGTTCCGGCAGAAAATGTCCAATCACCACCATTACCTTGAGTTACGATTTCTTTTCTAACAAGAGTGTGATCTTTTGTTGCGTTTGATACACCAGCAACAGCCCATCCTGATCCAGGATCTCCATTCCAGTCACCAATTGCATCAATTTGTACATAATCGTCTTCAGTTCCTTGAACGATCATATATCCATCATCACCATTACTAAGGTAGGTGTGGGTTTGATTTGCAAATGCCAAAATTGCCGGATCAGAAGATCCATGAGCAATTATATAAAATCCCCCCGGTTCAATTGTAGCACCCTCATCGAAGGTATTCCAATATTCATATTCACCAGGGACAGAGGGTGCATTACTAACACTTGGAAATGCATATCCACTAAGATCTACTACTGAATTAGTAGGATTGTATATTTCTAAATACTTATTGTTTGATGATCCTTCTGCATACTCTGAGAAGAAAATTGTACACTGAGCTTTTCCAACATTTATAGCAGCAAAAAAAACAGTGAAAAGGGTAATGGTAAAACGATACATGGTTGTTATTGATTATACAGTCGTAAATCTACAGTTCGAAATCAATCAAAACAAGTGAAATTGAGTTCATCTATATTTAATCTAGTTTAAACGACAACCTATGTAAGTTTGTCGTGCCCAACGCTTTAACAGCCTGCTTGTGTTTTGCCGTTGGATACCCTGCGTTTTTCTCCCATCCATAACCCGGAAATTCTATTGATGATTTTTTCATAAAATCATCTCTATGTGTTTTGGCCAAAATGCTTGCCGCTGCAATCGAAGAATACTTTCCATCACCCTTAATAATACATGTGTGAGGCGGCATTGAATCAGAAGACACAAACCTATTTCCATCAATTAAGATATGGTCTGGCCTAATAAATAATTGATCCACTGCCTGTCTCATTGCAAGAAAAGATGCTTGGAGAATATTTATCTCATCAATCTTGTCATTTGAAACAAATGCTACAGCCCAAGCAAGTGCTTTTTCCTCGATTACTATTCTTAAAGCGTCCCTTTTTTTCTCACTCAACTTTTTGCTATCGTCAAGTTTTAAATCATTCGCACTCTGCTCATCTAAAATAACCGCTGCTGCAACAACCGGACCTGCTAAACATCCTCTTCCGGCTTCATCACAACCTGCTTCTATTCTTCCTTTTTCTAAAAAGGTTAGGAGATTAGGCATTTAGGGTTTGATCTATATTATTAGACAATAGTTGAGCACTCTTATCCCAAGAAAAATCTGATGCTCGATTAATTCCTTTTGTGATTTGGGCATGCTTCCAATCTAAATCAAGTTCTAATTTCAAAAGTGCATTGGCAGCTGCTTTATCATCTAAAGGGTCCACTAATGCAGCGGCAGCATCTCCACATACTTCAGGAACAGATGTACAATTACTTGCTACAACTGGAACTCCGCTAGCCATTGCCTCAACAATTGGCACCCCGAATCCTTCAAAAAATGGCAGGTAAAGCATCGCATCTGCTCCTGCTACGGCGTTAGCTAGGTTTATATCATTGAGCCTTCCCGCGTAGTGTACATTTAATGAATCTATTTTCTCATCCTTCCACATTGACACACCAACCATTAAGAGTTCATTTGTACCCCCTAAACTTTTATATTTTTCAAATGCCTTTATCATTCCCTTTATGTTTTTTCTAGGGTGGAGAGATCCAACAAAAACTATATAGGGTTTACCATTTGTGAACTGGTCTTGTGATTTTTGTTTGGCCTCTTTTGAAATGGGCTTAAACATTTCATCAGGTGCGTTGGGAATAACTGAAATGCTCGATTCATCGATTCCATAGCAAGTTGCAATGTCTTTTTTACTGTAATCTGAAACTGTACAAAGCTTAGTTGACAGTTTAGCATATTCTGGAAATCTCTTTCTAAAATGGTTTGTATATCTATGCGGTAACCATTGAGGGTTGTGCTCAAAGTTTATATCGTGAATCACATTAAGTTGATGGGTTGATGTCCTTCTTGAGATATAACCATCTGTAGAAACAAATATATCTGCCCTCCAGTTTTTAAGTTTTCTCGTTACAGAATAATCAAACCAAAGATCAAAAAGCCAAGGTCTTCTAGCTGGCGGGAACAACCTCACTGCCTCTACATTATATCCATATTGGAACTCTTCAGCTGGTTCTCTGTCAAAAATTAAAAGGAATTGGTCATTGGGTCTCGACTCAACTAACCTCTTGAAGCACTGATGAGTAAACCTACCAATACCCTCAAGCTTATTTGGAATTAACAATCGTGCGTTTAAGGCAATACGAGACATGGGTTCAAAGTTATAACTTTGCTCGCCTGTAGTTAACTAATCTACTTTTACCCCTATGAATTCAAAGCTAGACTCTTCACATCTTATACTTTTTGTCTACAAAAGATTGAGAATTTTCATCATCGTTGGAATCGTTGCTACTTTTATTTCTTCTGCTGTTTCTCTAATTATGGAAGAGAAATTTGAGTCGAGCGTTATAATGTTTGCAACTACTCAAAGTTCAATTGGACAACAGTTCTATGAAGAAATGAATTCGGGAGATATCTTGTCCTATGGTGAAACTGAGGATGCTGAAAGACTCTTACAATTGCTAAATTCTAGTCTTGTTAGAAGTAAGATTATAAAATCACACAACCTTGCAGAACACTACGATATTGAAGTCAATGAACCAGGAGGAAGAACATTACTTCAGAAAGAATACAACAGTAATGTGAGTGCCTCTTTGACTCGTTACGGCTCGATTCGTGTTGCTGTTATGGATAAGGACCCACAACTTGCTAAGGTGATTGCAAATCATTTAGTTCAGTTAACGGACAGCTTGGCCAATAAGCTCAGAAATGAAAGAGCTCAACTTGCATACGAATTGTCAAAACAATCTTATTATAAGGCTTTAAATGAAATTCAAACTGCTGAAGACAAACTTGGCAAACTTCATGAACAGGGGATTTACAATTTTGAAGCACAGGTTGAGGGATTGACTGTTCAATATGGAACTGCTGTTGCTAATAATAACATGAAGGGTGCCCGAACTATCCAAAACGATCTTGATAGAATCTCTAAGTTGGCAAATGAGTACAATGAGTTAGTTAATTTCTTAGAACCGGCGTATGAACAACTTGCAACTCTTAAAAAGAGACATGATCAACTCAAGGTTGATGCTGAAACTAGATTGCCATCTAGTTTAGTAGTCGATATGGCAGAGGCAGCTGATAAAAAATCTTCCCCAGTTAGATGGATGATAGTGGTTGTTAGTGTTTTGTCTACGCTTGCTATGACTCTAATTTCACTTCTAGTTTTAGACAGTATTAAATCTGCAGATAATAAAAAGTGAAGCCTTTAGCTTCAGATAAAATTGCTATTGTAGGTGGTATTATTTACTCAATAATACTAAGCATAAGTATTTATTTTGAATTCATTTGGTTAGCTCTTTTGCCCATCGCATTTGTTATGTTATGGTGGGTTTTTAAAAGGATGGATCTATTTGTAGGGACTCTTCTAATAGCCGTTCCATTGAGTCTCAATATTCAGGAATTCTCATATTCCCTGCCAGGATTATATCTACCAACTGAACCAATGCTATTTAGTCTTTTGTCACTTTTTATATTGAGATTCTTCAAAGGATATCCAGTAGACAAACGTATTTTTAATCACCATATTACATTTGTTATTGGAGGGATGATGCTATGGATGGCAATAACCTCCGTTACTAGTTATGACATACTAGTTTCAATCAAGTTTTTAATTTCTAGGTCGTGGTTCATTGTTGGGTTCTTTTTTGTTTTGGGCCATGTAATGTTGCATAAACCCAAATTCAGAGAACATATGATAATGATGCTTCTCTTTCCTTTAGTTATTGTAATAATCTACACTCTAATAAGACATGCTAGCCATGATTTTAGCAAAAATGCTGGTCACTGGATGATGAAGCCTTTCTTCAAAGATCACACTTCTTACGGTGCAGTACTAGCAATGATGTTTCCTCCATCGGTAGCACTACTTCTTAAGAAAGACAGGCCAGGAATAACTAGAGTTCTACTAGGAATTTCCACTTTCATTCTTGCAGTTGGCATAGTGTTTTCTTTTACTAGAGCTGCTTGGGTAAGTTTAGTTGGTGTAGGTGCTATTTACGCCTGTATGAAAATGGGAATAAAGTTTAAACAGCTTGCGTTAATTGGTGTATTAGTCATAGGTTTATTTTGGATAAACAAAGAGTCGATTTTAATCGAACTTCAAAGGAATAAGCAAGACTCTTCTGACAATTTAACTGAACACGTTGAGTCAATTTCAAATGTTTCAAGTGACGATTCTAATCTTGAAAGATTAAATAGATGGAACTGTGCAATCTCCTTATTTAAGGAAAGGCCTCTGATGGGATGGGGGCCTGGAACTTATCAGTTTGTGTATGCACCCTTTCAAGAGGCTAGATATCAAACTATTATATCCACTAATAATGCAGATGGTGGGAACGCACATAGCGAGTATCTAGGGCCACTTGCAGAACAAGGAATATTTGGGCCGGTTTTTGTACTGCTAATATTTTGGTATGTCTGTGTTTTAGGATTCCGATTATGGAATGAAATCAATGATATAGAAACAAGAAATTTAGCCCTTGGGATTTACCTAGGGCTTATGACCTACTTCATTCACGGTGTACTAAATAATTATTTAGATACTGATAAAGCAAGTGCCCCATTTTGGGGATTCATCGCTTTTTTAGTAGTCCTAGATATTGAACTACGTGAGAAAACTAAAAAAGCTATTACTTCTTAACTCTCTCTATATACTCCTTTCTACGAGTATCCACTTTGATAAAGTCACCTGTGTCTATAAACAAAGGCACTCTAATCTCAACACCAGTATCAATAGTAGCTGGCTTAAGAGTATTAGTAGCTGTATCACCTTTTACACCTGGTTCAGTGTATGTGATTTCAGCTTCAATATGAGTTGGTAGTTCACAAGAAATTGGTCGCTCTTCATCTGCATGGAATAGGATGTGGCATATTAGCTCATCCCGCAAAAATTCAGGAGCATTAATTAAGTGCTTACCTAATGCTATCTGTTCATAAGTAGAACAATTCATAAAGTGGAACCCCATATCATCATTGTACAGATATTGGTACTCTCTAGTCTCAATTCTTACAGGATCAATTTTTGCTCCAGCATTGAAAGTGTGATCAACAACTCGACCTGTTTCAATATTCTTAAGCTTAGTTCGAACAAACGCCGCTCCCTTCCCTGGCTTTACGTGAAGGAATTCAACAATTTGCCATAAACCATTATTGTGGTTCAAGCACAATCCATTTTTAATGTCTGATGTATTTGCCATGCGTTAAAGATATGGATAGACATTTTAAATTTTCTTCCATAAACCAAACCTCCTTTGATATTGAAATACTATGATTTTAATCAGATAAGCAAACAAAATAAAAGTGGGCAGCATTTAGGTTAAAACACATGACTTTATATGTAAAACAAGGATGAATAGCAGCTTAAATCTTTTAATAAATGCAATCTGAGAAGCTTATTTGTCCATTTCACGAAAAAAATACCTGCGTAGGTGCCTTTTTTATTGCCGTTTATGTTTGTTCGTTATATATTTGCACCCCGATTTTGGAATGCGGGTGTGGTGAAATTGGTAGACACGCTAGACTTAGGATCTAGTGCCGCAAGGTGTGTGGGTTCGAGTCCCTCCACCCGCACAATTCCAATTCTTCTGGATAAGATCCATATAAGAAAAGCATGCAAATAAGTCAGGAATCAATTGATGAGCTGAGAGCACACGTTAGTGTTACCCTAGAAAAAGGCGATTATGAAGTTCGTGTAGAACATAGTCTTAAATCATTCAGAAAACAGGCCCAAATGCCGGGCTTCCGTGTTGGAAAAATTCCCATGGTGTTGATCAAAAAGCAGTATGGTAAGAGTGTTCTTGCTGATGAACTAAACAAGCTACTATCTGAAGCGCTACAAAAGTACGTTGTAGATAACAAGCTTGATGTTCTTGGAAACCCTATTCCATCAGAAACGCTTGAGGATAGCGGAGATTGGAATAACCCTGACGCATTTACTTTTCACTATGAGATTGGTTTGGCCCCAGAGATAAAGCTTGATTTAAAGAAGGCCAAATTCACTCGTCACACTATCCCCGTAGATAAGAAGGCGATTGAGAATCGTATCAAAGATATGCAACGTCAACACGGCAAGGTGAATGATGTTAAAAAAGCTGGTAATAAGGATATGCTTCTTGGAACTTTTGTACAGCTTGATGAGAATGGAGAAATTCTTGAAGGCGGTATAGAGAACCGCAGTTCAATTTCGATTGAGTTTGTTGAAGACAAAAAGATTCAAAAGAAACTAGTTGGTTCTAAAATCAACGACGTTGTAGTTATTGAACCAACAAAAATCACTAAAGGTCATGATGATCTAGGCAAGATGCTTGGCATTACTAACGAGCAAGTACATGATCTTAAGGGTGAATTTAAGTTTGGTGTTGAAGAAATTAAGAGCCTGGAAAAGCACGAAGTAAATCAAGAGCTTTTCGATAAGATATACCCTCAGGGTGAGGTAAAGAATTTGAAGGATTTTAAAGGAAAAATTGAAAAGGATCTTAAAGAATACTTCGATAGGGATTCTGAATGGGTTTTCCGTCGCAGATTCGTAGTTGACCTAGTTGAGCATATGAAGATTAATCTTCCTGAGGCCTTCTTGAAGCGTTGGATTATGCTTACAAATGAGAAGCCTGTTAGTCCAGAGCAACTTGATAAAGAGTTCGCTAGTTATGCTGATTCTCTTAGATGGCAATTAATCCAAAAAGCAGTTTTAGCCGATCAGGAGATAAAAGTAACTGCAGACGAATTAGAAATTGAAGCAAAGAAATTTATTGGTGCACAATACGCTCAGTATGGAATGCCTATGGACGAAGAGACTATGTCTAATGTTGCAAAAAGCATGCTCGCTGAAGAAGATGAGCGTCGAAGAATTACAGATGTAATAATAGAGAGAAAAGTGGTTGACCATCTTAAAACTCTTGTTACGATTAAAGAGAAATCTATCAGCTACGAAAAGTTCGCTGAACTAGCTGCAGAGGTTAAATAAGCCTTGTGAATATCCAATTAGTTTAAGCGCTGTCTTTTGGTTCTTGTAGACTAAATTGCTTACATATTCTTAAAGCATCATGAACAACCATAAAGAATTTATGAAGTTTGCTGTCAAGGACCGCGGACTTAGTAGCCATACAGTTGGTGATTTTATCTCATCCGTATATGGGCCAAAAAACATGACTCGAACAGTTATCGAGGAAAGAAGCATGCCATTCAGAGAGGTGGATGTGTTCTCTCGTCTAATGGCTGACAGGATCATCTTCTTAGGTACAGGTGTTGATGATTACATCGCTAACATCATCCAAGCTCAGCTTCTATTTTTAGAATCTACTGATCCAACAAAGGATATTCAGATATATATAAACTCTCCTGGTGGAAGCGTATATGCTGGCTTAGGTATTTACGATACTATGCAGTACATCAAACCTGAGATTGCTACTATTTGCACGGGCATGGCAGCTTCGATGGGAGCGGTTTTACTTTGCGGAGGTGCTGCTGGAAAGAGAACTGCACTTAAGCACTCTCGTATTATGATTCACCAACCTCTTGGTGGTGCTCGTGGTCAAGCTTCTGATATTGAAATTACAGCAAAGGAGATTCAAAAACTTAAAAAAGAACTCTACGAAATTATTAGCCATCACTCTGGCAAATCATATGATGATGTTTGGAAAGACAGTGATAGAGATTATTGGATGACATCTACTGAAGCTAAAGAGTATGGAATGATCGACGAAGTACTAGTAAGATAATATGGCAAAAAAGGTTGCAGATAAATGTTCATTTTGCGGAAGACCCAAGGATGAAGTTGAGGTGCTCATTGCGGGTATGTCTGGTCATATCTGTGACCATTGTGTAAGACAAGCAACCAATATTGTGAAAGAGGAAGCTGCAAAAGCTCCAAGTTCACTACCACAAATTGACCTCAAGAAACCATCAGAGATAAAAACATACTTAGATGAGTATGTAATTGGTCAAGATGCTGCCAAGCGCACACTAAGTGTAGCTGTATACAACCATTACAAAAGATTGCTTAACCCTCCTAAAAAGGGTGCAGAAATTGAACTTGATAAATCAAATGTGATTCTTGTCGGTGAAACTGGAACAGGTAAAACACTTCTTGCAAAAACTATTGCAAAATTTCTAGAAGTTCCATTTTGTATTGCTGATGCAACCGTTCTAACTGAAGCTGGATATGTTGGTGAAGATGTCGAAAGTGTCCTTTCTAGACTACTTCAATCTGCAGATTACGATGTTGAAACAACAGAAAGAGGTATTGTATTTATTGATGAGATTGATAAGATTGCTAGAAAGAGTGACAACCCCTCAATAACTCGAGATGTAAGCGGTGAGGGTGTACAACAAGCACTCTTAAAACTTCTTGAGGGAACTGAGGTGAACGTTCCGCCACAAGGTGGTCGTAAACACCCTGAGCAAAAACTTATCAAAATCAACACACAGAATATTCTATTCATTTGTGGTGGAGCTTTCTCAGGCATTGATCAGCATATCGAACGTAGACACAAACAAAGAACTATAGGTTTTAAAACTAAATCGGCTGTAGGAATTGGGGAAGATATTCTTGCTCATATTAATCCTGCTGATTTAAAGAGCTTTGGTTTGATTCCTGAATTAGTGGGGCGTTTCCCCGTATTAACATACTTGAGTAAACTTGATAAAGAAGCTCTTCGAAAAATACTTACTGAACCTAAAAACGCCTTAATCAAACAATATATCCATCTGTTTGAACTAGACGGAATCAAGTTAAAGTTCAATTCTGACGCTCTTGACTGGACTGTTGACAAGGCTGTAGAATTTAAACTTGGTGCTAGAGGTTTAAGGGGCATTTTAGAATCTCTTCTTACAAATGCAATGTTTGAATTACCTGGTTCAGATTTAAAAGAATTTGTAGTTGATCGGAAATACTGTGAAAAGCAAGAAATCAATCCAGACAATACTGGTTTAAAAGTGGCTTAACAGCGTGTTGGTTGCTTGTGGATAAGCACACTCCTTTTTTCTCTTTTGCAGAGGGTTGGTGTTCCTAATTTGGTCTCATCCAAATTAAAAAAGTCGTGTCGGGAAAGGAGACTCCTTTAATGAAACAATATAACCGGATTAAAGCTGCACATCCGGATACTATCCTACTCTTTAGGGTGGGTGACTTTTACGAAACATTTGGGAGTGATGCCATTGTTTCTGCAAAGGTGCTAGGAATCATATTAGCAAAAAGAGGAAATGGAAGTGCTTCTGAAATAGAGTTGGCAGGATTTCCTCATCATTCACTTAACACATATTTACCTAAGCTTGTTAGGGCAGGGTACAAGGTCGCAATATGTGATCAATTAGAGGATTCAAAACAAGCAAAAGGAATTGTAAAACGTGGAGTTACCGAGCTTGTTACCCCAGGCGTTGTAATGCACGATCAGGTCTTGGAATCAAAAGAAAATCACTACTTGGCTTCTTTGCACTTTACACCAAATGGATGTGGCGTTGCATTTTTAGACATAAGTACTGGAGAGTTTCTTGCAGCAGAAGGGAGTGTTGAGTGGATTGATCGACTTCTTAGAAGCTTTAGGCCCAAAGAGTGGGTGCTTCAGAAACAGTATGAATTAGACTTGATTTCTCTTTTTGGTGATGATGTCCCAAGGTCCAAACTTGATGATTGGGTATTTACTGAATCTTATGCTAAAGAGAAGTTGCACGGGCTATTTGGGACTAAGTCATTAAAAGGGTTTGGTCTCCACGATGCCCCTAAAGCAACTGTAGCGTCCGGTGTAATTCTACAATATTTAGAATACACTCACCATACCAAATTAGAACATTTACAGGGTGTAAAAAGGCTCAGGGAGACTGATGGAATGTGGCTAGATAGGTTTACTGTTCGCAACCTTGAGATTATTTATTCATCTCATCTTGATGGGGTGTCGCTTGCGGATTGTTTAGACCAAACAAATACCCCAATGGGAGCTAGAATGCTTCGCAAGTGGTTGGTTATGCCTTTGACTGATAGAGCTGAAATTGAATTAAGACATGATGCTGTTGCTACTCTTTTAGAAAACACAGACCTATTACGCAAACTAAGCGACATCCTCAAATCAGTTGGCGATCTTGAGAGACTTGCTTCAAAGGCTAGTTCAGCTAAAATCAACCCAAGAGAATTAGTCCAACTACGAAGAGGTATAGAATCTGTAATTGAAATTGCAGAAGAAGCAGCCGGAGAAAAATCACTAATCCCAACTCTTGAAAAGTTGTCTCCATGTGAAACGCTACTTGATAAATTGGTAAAGGAACTCGAAGAAGATGCGCCTACTCAAGTTGGTAAAGGTTCAGTAATAAAAAAGGGAGTTAGTGACGAATTAGATGAAGTTCGTTCTTTAGCCTTTGAAAGTGATGTTGCTCTTGATAAAATCAGAGTACGAGAAGTTGAAAATACTGGTATCAGCTCACTAAAGATTGGTTTCAATAATGTTTTTGGCTACTACCTCGAGGTAAGGCATGCTCATAAGAATAAGGTCCCGGAAGAGTGGATTAGAAAACAAACTCTGACTCAAGCTGAAAGATATATCACTGAAGAACTAAAAGTTTTGGAAGCCCAAATCCTAGACGCTAAGGAAAGAGCTCTTTCTATAGAACATAGGCTTTACGACCATCTAGTTGGTGAAACTGTAAAGAACACTGCTGAGCTTATTGGAAATGCAAGAGCGCTTGGTGAATTAGACGTTCTTATCAGCAATGCAGATATTGCAAATGAAAACGGATACACTCGTCCTAGGATGAAAGATGATCATGGAGTGAAAATCTCAGATGGTCGACATCCAGTAATCGAAAAGCAATTACAAATCGGTGAATCCTATGTTGCAAACGATGTAACACTAGATCCAGAACAGTCCCAAATCCTTATGATAACTGGCCCCAATATGTCTGGGAAAAGTGCCCTCTTGAGACAAACAGCATTGATTTGCTTGATGGCCCAAAGTGGGAGTTTTGTTCCGGCAAAGGCGGCAGAATTAGGAATTCTAGACAGGATATTCACTAGGGTTGGAGCTTCTGACAACATATCAAGTGGTGAGTCAACATTCATGGTTGAAATGAATGAGACTGCATCAATTTTGAATAATCTGACCGAACGTTCGCTAGTTCTGTTAGATGAGATCGGACGTGGGACATCAACGTATGACGGGGTGAGTATTGCTTGGGCAATTGCTGAGCATCTTCACGCTTTAGATAAGATTAGGCCACTGACGCTTTTTGCTACTCACTACCACGAGTTGAATACTATGCAATCTAGCTTTCCAAGGATTAGGAATTTCAACGTAAACGTTAAGGAGGTGAACGGGAATATAATCTTTTTAAGAAAGCTTGTTCCTGGGGGTTCTAATCACAGTTTTGGTATTAATGTAGCCAAACTTGCCGGTATGCCTCGCTCTCTCGTTAGACGTGCAAAAGATGTTCTAGTAGATTTAGAATCGTCTAGAAAAAAAACTAGTGAAGGTGAAGGCCTTAAAATTCAATCGCCAAAAACTAGTGTTAAGGATGGAGTACAAATGAGCTTTTTCCAACTCGATGACCCTGCTCTTGAAGACGTGAGGGATAGACTTTTAGATTTGGACATAGATAATCTAACACCGATTGATGCGCTTATGAAGTTACACGAAATAAGAAAAATAGTTGGTGGCTAATCGCCGCTTAGTATGCAGCAAGCAACAAGTCCAAATCCTTGAAAGCCATTCCCCTTTCTTCAGCTATTCCACTGTGAGTTAATGTTCCTTTAAACATGTATACTCCAGATCGAATTATATTTGCGCTTCTAACAGCAGACTCAATCCCACCATCAGATGCGATGCTCAATAACATCGGAGCTATTATGTTGCTCAACGCTTCGCTAGCTGTTCTACTAACGCATGAAGCAAGGTTTGGTACGCAATAATGAATGACTCCAAGTTCTGTGTATGTTGGATTCTCATGAGATGTCAATCTTGACGTTTCAAAACATCCGCCTCTATCGATACACACATCTATCACAACACTCTTCTTGCTCATGGCACTTACCATGGGTTCACTTACTACCATGGGCGATCTAGAGCCCTCTCCTCTTAATGCTCCAATCGCAACATCAGCTGACCTAAGAGCCTCATCAAGTACAGACGGTTGAATCGTACTAGTCCAAACCCTCCTGCCTAAACTCTGCTGAATCCTTACTAACCTATGTTGTCTGTTATCGAAAATCTTTACTTGAGCCCCTAAACCCATCGCTGCTCTAGCTGCAAACTCACCAACAGTTCCTGCACCAATAATCACCACAGTGCTTGGCCTAACTCCGCTAATTCCACCAAGCATGGCAGACCTACCATCAGTTGCAGCTAATAATTCGCCGGCTTTAAGTATTGAAGTATTTCCTGCAATCTCACTCATTGCCCTTACAAGAGGGAAAATTCCACTTTTATTTCTGATATAATCCCAAGCAATAGCAGTAATCTTCTTTTTGCTCATTGCCTCGAGTAAGTTCTCATTTTGAACGCTTAATTGAAGCGCGCTTATTAATGTAGCGCCCGTACTCATCATTCCAACCTCTTCTAAAGACGGTGGCTCAACCTTCATTACGAGTCCAGCCTGTAGCACCTCTTTTCTGTCGTGTTCAATCTTAGCACCTGATTCACTATAATCAATGTCTGAATAATAGGAGAGCTCTCCAGCACCTGTTTCAACTACCACTTGATGGCCATGCGCAACTAAAAGTGCAACTGCTTCTGGTGTAATTGCAACTCTTTTCTCTTGTAGACTTGTCTCTTTGGGAATACCAATAACCAAATCTGAAGACCCAGCCTTTACCTGTAAAAGTTCTTCCTTAGGTATTAATGCTGCCTCCCTAGCCAAGGCCTTGATTCCTTCTCTTTGTGAATCCATGATAGTGCGATTAGAATACTAAGTTCGCGTTAAAATAAGTCTCCTGCTACTATCATGATTAAAGTTTTCACATAAATCGATCTTCAAAAGCATCAATTCGTCAGGCAATTCATCCGCAATTCTCTCTGGCCACTCTACAATTGTAAGCGCATCTGAATAGAACAATTCAAACACTCCAGCTGTCGCCGCCTCGTCAGCATTCTTCAGCCTATAAAGGTCTACGTGATTAATTGTTTTCTCTGCTGCTTTATAAATATTTACCAGGCCAAACGTAGGACTACTCACCTCGTCTGCCACTCCTAAAACCCTGCATATTTCCTTGACTAGTGTGGTTTTGCCTACACCCATCTCACCATGAAAAGCAAGTACACCTGACTCAGGCAGAACAGCTGCTAACTTTTCAGAAAC
Source organism: Crocinitomicaceae bacterium (assembly GCA_002722795.1). GTDB lineage: Bacteria > Bacteroidota > Bacteroidia > Flavobacteriales_D > Sanyastnellaceae > UBA974. The sequence goes on along the minus strand of PBMY01000019.1, from coordinate 32,232 downwards.
CTCCCCTAGTTCTTCAAGATCATATTTTTCGATTTGTAATAATACCTCCATTCAATAAGCAAAATTACTTCGCATCTAAAATAGCAAGAGGAACCACCATTTCCTCCAAACTAACCCCTCCATGTTGGAATGTATCCTTGAAGTATTTTACAAATTGATGGTAATTGTTTGGATAAACAAAGAAATCTCTATCCCTTGCAAAAACATATCCAGTACTTAAATTCTGCTTGGGTAATCCAAATTTCTCCGGATCTAAGCACTCAAAAACCTCAGATCTCTCATATCCCAAATTCTTCCCAACCTTATACCTCAAATTCGAGTTAGTCGATCTATCCCCTCTGACCTTGACTTCCTGCCTAACCCTAACCGTCCCGTGATCAGTTGTGACAATAACCCTTCCCCCTGCTTCAGCCATCTTATCAAACAACTCCTTGAGCGCACTATGCTCGAACCAAGTCAAGGTCAAACCCCTGTAAGCCGCCTCATCATCGGCAAGCTCCTTGATTACGTCCATGTCCGTCCTCGCATGGCTCAACATGTCAACAAAATTGTAAACCACCGTAGTCAAAACTTCCCCCTTAGTCTCGTAGAACGAATCAACAAGCTTGCGCCCGGCAGCAAGATTTGTCACCTTGTGGTAACTAGTCTTCCCCTCAATTCCCAAACGCCCAAGCAAACCCTCAAGTAACTTCTCTTCGAACTGATTTTTCGACCCCTCATCGTCCTCTGTTCTCCAATAATTTGGAGTCACCCTGTGAATATCGGCTGGCATCATTCCGGCAAAAAGTGCATTCCTAGCATACTGTGTCGACGTAGGCAAAATGCTCAAATAAGAACGGTTTTCGACTGTCCTGAAAGAGTCCTTCAACAAAGGCTCAATCGTTGCCCATTGATCCATCCTCAAATTATCTATCACTACTAGATAAACTGGCCTTCCATAAGTATCTTCAAGAACCTCCGGCAAAATACTCGGCAAAACCCTATGCGACATTAACGGCACATCATCCGAATCACCTTTAGCAATCCAACCCTCGTATCCATTCTCAACGAATTTGCCAAACTGCCTATTCGCATCCTCGAACTGCATATTTAAAACATCTTGCATGCTTTGATCTTCAGAATTACGTAGCTCAATATCCCAAAACACAAGTCTTTTATAAACCTCGCACCAAAGATCAAAGTCCATTCTATCCATAAGCTTCATCCCAATTTCTCTGAATTCCTTTTGGTAATCTAACATGGCCTTCTCACTCAAAAGCCTCTTTCCATCTAGGACCTTTTTAACAGCAAGAAGTATTTGGTTTGGGTTGACAGGTTTAATTAAATAATCGCTAATCTTAGAACCAATGGCTTCCTCCATTATATGCTCCTCTTCACTTTTAGTAATCATAATTACTGGTAGATGAGGTTTCTTTTCCTTCATCCTTTGAAGGGTTTCTATACCGTTAAGACCGGGCATATTTTCATCTAGGAAAACCACATCGAAGGCTTGCTTTTCAATTTCTTCAAGGGCTTCATTACCACTATTTACCCCAGTAACTTTGTAATCTTTCCCCTCTAGAAATAGAATATGTGGCTTTAAAACATCTATCTCGTCATCAGCCCAAAGTATATTAGGTTGTCTCGTCATGTTTTTAATTTGCGTAATTGTAACAAAGTAAAGCGTATCTTAGAATTCATGTCTACAACTAATAGCCATAAAATCCTAAATGATCCAGTTTATGGGTTTGTAACATTAAGACATACAAGGGTTCTTGAACTTATGGACCACCCATACGTTCAAAGACTGAGAAGGATTTCTCAACTAGGTCTTTCCCACCTTGTTTATCCTGGTGCAGTGCACAACCGATTCCATCATGCTGTGGGATGTTTGTTCCTTATGCAGCAGGCTATAAACACATTAAGATCAAAGGGTGTAAAAATAACCGATGAGGAAGATGAAGCAGTTTGTTTTGCTATATTGCTTCACGATATTGGACATGGTCCATTCAGTCACGCTTTAGAACACAGTATTGTTCAGGGTGTTCATCACGAAGAAATTGGCGAACTAATTTTAGACAGGCTTAATGATGAATTTGACGGTTTACTTGATCTTGCAATACAGGTATTCCAAAACAATTACCACAAAAAATTCCTTCACCAACTTGTTTCATCGCAACTAGATATGGACAGATTAGATTATCTCGCTAGGGATAGTTTTTATTCAGGAGTTACCGAAGGCAAGGTTGGAAGTGAGCGAATTATTAAAATGCTAGACGTAGAACAAGACCAACTTGTAGTTGAGGAAAAGGGCGTTTATAGCATTGAGAAGTTCATCGTTGCAAGACGTTTGATGTATTGGCAAGTGTACCTACATCGTACAGTGCTAAGCGCAGAACACATGCTTATGCTTGCTTTAAAAAGGGCAAAAGATTTAAGTAGGCAAGGAGAGTTGTTGTTTGCATCACCAGCTCTAACCATATTCTTACAAAAAGATTTTGACAAAGAAGGATTTAAGAATACTGAAGGTGTTCTAGATAAATTTTGCGACCTCGACGATTCGGATATTTACAATGCCATGAAAGCATGGCGTCTACATCCAGACAAGGTGCTTTCAGACCTAAGCTCAAGACTGCTCGACAGGAAGCTATTCCGAATTGAACTACGTACTAATCCTTTTTCAGAACAGGATATTAATGAAAGAGTACAATCCCTCATGAAACTTTGGGGCTTAAATGAGGAAGAAGCACTTTACTATGTTAGTGCGGGGAGTGTTGAAAATCAACCATACGTCCAAAACGGAATAATGCTCAAGAGCAAGAGTGGCGATTTAATTGACTTTGCAAAAGCAAACGATAATCTAACAATTGAAAGCCTGAGTAGAAACGTAGTAAAATCTTTCCTTTGTTATCCCAAGGATATGCCTGAAAGAAATATTTAATTAGACAGTTCTTTACCGTTTGAATCAAATACGTGGAATTCTAAAATCTCAACAGAAGAATTTGATTCGATAGAGATTTCTATACCGTATTTTTTCTCCCAATTTGTTCTGAGACTGTTCCCCCAAATGGCTTTAAGCATGCTGTGGATTTCCCCTTTTACTATATAAGCTTCTAGGATTGGATGTAGAAGAAGTGACATCTTCTTGTGACCCTCACCCTTAGAAAGATACTTAATGCTCGATTCGATTTGGTCTGTTACAAGGATAGCCGCTTGTATATTTCCTGTACCGTTACAGGATGGACATTTATCCTTAGTCTTCACTTCAGCAACATCTCTAACCCTCTGACGAGTAAGCTCCATAACCCCAAACTTACTTGGAGGAGCTATGTTGTGTTTGGCCTTATCCTTCTTCATTGCAGCTCTCATAGCGTCAGTAAGCTTCTTATTGTTTTCTCTCTTTGCCATATCAATAAAATCTATGGCAATGATCCCTCCAATATCTCTTAGCCTTAAAAGCCTTGCAATCTCATCAACACATTCTGTATTGGTTATAAGAGCATTCTCTTCTTGCGACGTAGCACCCTTCTTTCTTCCTCCACTATTAACATCAATGACAAACATTGCTTCTGTTTGCTCAATGATAAGATACGCACCGTTTTGAAGATTCACCTTTGTACCAAACGTTGCCTTTATCTGTTTGTGGATAGAAAGAGTATTGAAGAGGTCCTTGTCCTTACTGAATTTCACCATATCAACTTTATCCGACCCAATACTACCTAAGTATGTCTTTACTTCGTCAGCAAGCTTTTCGTCATTTACTCTGATTAGCTCGCACTCAGGACGAAGTACGTCTCTTAAAACTGTGCTAGTTTTATTAAGCTCACCAAGAATTCTTTTGCCTGGCTTAGCTCTTTTTAATCCCTTGTATAGTTCACCCCATCTCTTCATCAAGTCACTCAAATCACTGTGTAGATCTGCTGATTTCTTACCCTCAGCAACTGTTCTCACAATGATACCAAACCCAGGAGGACGTATACTGTTAATTAAACTCTTAAGACGCTTCTTCTCTTTCTCATTCCTTAGTTTACTTGACAAGTTGACATTGTCAGAAAAAGGAACAAGTACCAAAAATCTACCTGGTAGGGTTACATCCGCAGTGAGCCTTGGGCCTTTTGAGCCTATAGGCTCTTTAGAAACTTGTACCAATACTAGTTGAGAAGAACTTACATAATCTTGCATTTTACCCTTCTTCTCAATATCAGCCTCAAGTTTGAATTTATCAATCTTAGATACTGGCTGCTTACCAGTAATTACAAGTTTGGTCCACTTCTGAAGGGTCTTATACTGAGCACCCAAATCACTGTGGTGTAAAAAGGCATCACGATCGTATCCTACATCAATAAATCCAGCGTTCAAATTAGGCATTACTTTCCTAACTCGCCCTAAGTAAATATCTCCTACTCTGTAGGAAGTTTCTCCTGGATCGCGATGTAATTCAACTAGCTTACCTTCTTCTAGGACAGCTAATTCTACTCCTTTCGAAGTAGCATTTATTATCAATTCCGACTTCAAAGCACGTAGTTTTGGCCTAGCAAATTACTAGGTGAAACACATGAAAGAAATAACCTCCGCGCTCAATAAAGAGCGAGAATATTAAATTACTTCTTCTTCTTGTGACGATTCTTACGTAGACGCTTCTTTCTTTTGTGAGTCGCCATTTTATGACGCTTACGCTTCTTACCGCTTGGCATGATTTAATTCTTTATGGGTTAATGTCGTTTGCCCTAGTAGCTCCGACTTCCAATCTGTTAATAATAGCCTGTACACTTTTACCCACTACTGAGTCAGGTGATAAAGGCAAATATGTTTTATATGCATTAAGAGCATTGTCCTTTTGGCCCATTGCTTCTAAGCATTGTCCAATAAAGAAATATCCATTTACAAAGGACTGATCTTTATCGATACAAAATTCAAATCTAGCAACTGCATCCTCTAAGTCTCCCATTTTCATGTTCAACATTGCGAGTTCCCAAGTTGCGTCGATATGATTTGGGTTGTATTCAAGTACCTGAGAGAATCTCTCAACTGCTTTCTCGAGCTGTCCGCTTTGAATACTCAATTGACCCAATAAGAAAACTGCATCGTAATTGGGCTCTTCAGCATCGGCTAGATCCTTGAGCATAAGGATCCCCTCCATCGGTTGTTCACCTCCATTAATGATCCCCAAAGCTTTTTCTATTTGTACGTCTACCTCTGTCACCGAAAGATCCAACTGTTCTGCCGGTTCGGGAGAAGAGCCTGGCTGGCGATTAGAAAAGACAATTACAGCTAGAACAAGTAATGCTGTAATCAATAGTGTTATTTGTCCTGAGGTCAACTTCATTTAGGCTTATGCCTTAACAGCAACCTTAGCCTTTACATTCTCTAGGAACTCCTTGGCAGGCTTAAATGAAGGAATGTTGTGCGCAGGAATTCTTATAGATTTCTTCGCAAGAATGTTACGGCCAGTTTTTGCCGCTCTAGTCTTAACGATGAAGCTACCAAATCCTCTTAGGTAAACATTATCTCCTCTTTCAACGTTATCACGTACTGTTCGCATAAATGCTTCAACAGTAATTTGCACATCGTGCTTCTCCATACCAGTTTGATCTGCAATCTGGCTAACAATATCAGCTTTAGTCATAGCTTGTTGTAGTTGCTTGATTTTATTTAAATGCGAATTAAGATCCGCAATATTTGATTTATTAGGGGTGCAAAAATACGCCTATTCATCTGAAAACGAAATGAATGATGAACTTTCTGCAATAAGAATTTTAATTCCCTGACTGAATCCATACCTTCGCTTAATATGGCAGGAATAAATAAAGTGATTCTAGTCGGCAATTTAGGCCGAGACCCCGAGATGCGTTACACACAAAATGGTGTCGCTGTTTGTTCATTCTCATTAGCTACTTCTGAGTCATACAAAGACAGGACTAGCGGAGAAAAAGTAACTCAAACAGAATGGCACAATATTATCCTTTGGAGAGGATTAGCTGAAACAGCTGAAAAATATCTTCGTAAGGGATCATCAGTATACATCGATGGTAAAATTCGTACAAGAAAGTGGGAGGACCAACAAGGTCAAACAAGATACACAACTGAAATTATAGCTGACACAATGCAGATGTTAGATAGAAGAGAAAACTCTTCTGTGTCTAATTCTGCATATACAGAACCTGCTCAACCAATTTCAAAACTAGACGCACCTGCTCAACCAGCAGCTTCTAATGAACCAGACGATCTACCATTTTAAATTAAAGAATGGACCCTGACCCTCTTCTTATTAATGACATATTTTCACTTGGATTAGTAGCTCTCCTTCTCCTTTGCAGTGCTCTTATCTCAGGGTCAGAAGTTGCTTTCTTTTCATTAAAACCAAAAGATCTTGACGAATTAGATTCAGATTCTAGGAGATCCTCAAATCTTGTTTTAAAACTTTTAAGGGAGCCACATGAAAAAGAAGGCCCTAGAAATCTGTTAGCAACAATTTTAGTACTTAACAATCTCATAAATATTGCGATTGTTCTAATTGCTACAGTTAAAGCTGAAGAAATTTTCCCATCTAATACACTACCTAATTTTGTAAGCGTAGCCATTCACATAGCAGGGGTGACTCTACTAATAGTATTATTTGGTGAGGTCATTCCTAAACTTTACGCTAACTCACATAATCTTAGAGTAAGTAGATTTATGGCTGGTCCACTTGTAGTACTTCAGAGAATATTTAAGCCACTTTGGATGCCCCTTGTATCAATTGGACAACGTTTAGACAAAAGGATTGCTAAGTATGCTGGCGAGCTTTCAGTTGACGATCTTTCAAAGGCGGTTGAACTCACTGACAATGTAAATAGATCGGTTGAAGAGAAAGAAATTTTAGAAAGGATTGTAAAGTTTGGTGACAAGGATGCTAAACAAATTATGACGCCAAGAACAGACGTTGTGGCTTTTTCATTAGAGGAGCCGTGGCTAGTTCTAAGATCAGCAGTTGTAGCTAGCGGATTTTCTAGAATTCCCATTCATAAAGGGTCAATGGATGAAGTTGTCGGTGTACTACACATAAAAGATCTAATCCCGCTATTAGAGTTGGAGACTGCAGTTTGGACTTCACTCTTAAGAGAACCCTACTTCATTACAGAAAATATGAAAATCGATGATCTTTTGAGAGAGTTTCAAGAGAGAAAGGTTCATATGGCGCTTGTAGTTGATGAATATGGAGGTACTAGTGGTCTTATTACCCTAGAGGATGTATTGGAAGAAATTGTAGGTGACATTACAGACGAATTTGATGTTGAAGAGATGAGTTATTCTCAGCTTGACGAAAACACCTTTGTCATGGAGGCCAAAACAGCTTTAATTGATTTTTACAGAGTGCTAGAAATTGACGAGGGACCTTGGGAAGAATCCAAAGGTGAAAGTGATACTATTGGAGGATTCATGATGGAACAAGCAGGGAAAATTCCTCATAAAGGAGAGCATATTACTTTTAAGAATATACGATTAATGGTTGACGCTGGTGATAATAGAAAAATCGACAGAGTAAAAATTGAAGTCTTAACCCAAAAGTCAGAAGAGTGATAAAATGGATTCACATAGCAGTTATCTGTTTTATAGTATCAATTTTCAGCTGTGGAAATCCTCCAATTCCAAAACCGGAGGGATTTTATAGAATAGCTCTTCCTTCTGAATCATATAGATCTGTTGAAATTGATTGCGGACTTAGTCTTGAGAAGCCAGAATATTCTATCGTAGAGATCGTAAATAATGAAAAAAGTGGAGATGCCTGTTGGTTCAATTTTAGATTTAATCAATTCAACGCTAGACTTTATTGCACTCAAGTAGATGTCAGAAATAATCTTGTTGACTTGATGGAAGAGGCACAAGAAATGGTATTCTCGCATGACATGAAGTCAAATGGAATAAGAAGAATTAGGGTCGCCGAAGACGAAAAGGGTCTCAATGGTGTTTTATACCATATTGGAGGACCTGTTGCTACTCCCATTCAGTTTTTTGTGACAGACAGCTCTAACCATTTCCTACGAGGTTCTCTTTATTTTAACCACGCACCAAATGCAGATAGTACTGCGCCTGTAGTTAATCGGCTATTGCATGATGTTGAACATATAATGAAGTCAATATCATGGGAGTAACTTGGATTGTAGAAAAGGGCAATACTCTTTGGAAAGTGGGTGTTTTTGAAGAGGGTAAAATTGTTTCAAGGGTGAGCTTTGAAGATTTTAGTTTTGACTCAGTGCCAAAAGAGGCACCAGAAAAAATTATGTTAACTGGAAGTGGTCATTGGTCTGATGAGGAAGAATCTGCGTTTTACGATCTATCAGGAGGTGATCTCTTTGTATTTAAATATGGCGATGGACATCCTCTTGTAACACAGGTTTACAATCCCGAATCACTTGGAACAGACAGGGTTGCTAATTCGTATGCCGTACAACAAGGAGTCGACGATTATATGAGGTTAAATCCCGCATGGTTAGTTGTAGATGTTGGTACATGTGTAACCGCTGATCTTATTGTAGAAGGAGTACACCATGGTGGTAGTATTTCGCCTGGGATTCAATCGAGACTCAACGTCATGAATTCTGAAACTCACGCATTACCACATTTGGAATTCAGTTTTGATGCAGAAAACATAACTGGAGAAACTAGGGGGCTTAGCACAGAAGATTCTTTAGAAAAGGGTGCTGCCTGTGGAGTAGTGAGTGAAATCGTAGGTAGATGGACAACTCTGAAGCATGAATTTCCAACCATTGGAATAATTTTAACAGGAGGTGGCAGTTCTAACTTGGAACTAGGATCTGTAACCCCGAAATTTGCCGATTCTAATCTGACCCTAAAGGGGTACTATGCTTTATTACAATCCATCAAAAATATTTAACCTCAAAGCTGTAATCATAGTTACAATCTGTGTTTTCAGCTTTAATCAAAATTACGCGCAAGAATCTGACCCTTCTCCATGGTCTAGGTTTGGTCTAGGAATTACACTTCCTGCAAACACATTACCACAACAATTAATGGGTGGACTTAGTTCTCCAATGATGGATAAAAATGTGATAAACCCAAATCAGCCGGCATCTGCTGCTGGATGTAACACCACGTTATTCCAATCTTCAGTTTACAGCTCTAGAAACCTAATGACTGAGGGTGATTCTAGCACAACAGCATTTACAGGTAATCTTGGAGCAATCAATATGATTATAAAAAAACCAAGTGGTAAGTCTGCTTTCATGTTTGGTGTAATTCCTCATTCAACTAAGGGGTATAATCTCATTAGATCATACGAAAATGAACTTGTTGGCGATATAATCGAAAGCTACAGAGGGTCTGGCGGAACAGCTAGAAGTTATGTAGGATTCGCAAGAGGTTTTAAAGGTAAGAAGTGGATAGAAGTTGGTGATAGCGATTCTGTACTAGTAAACACCTTCAACCTACAAATAGGTGGTCAAGTAAACTATCTTTTTGGAGAGATTGTTCAACAAGAAAGACTGGATATTCAAGATCTTACATATTTGGACAACAGGACTAGTACTAGCATGAGACATAGAGCTATGGGGGGATTGTTTGGTCTACAAATACATCAGCTTTTAGGGACTAAATACGACGATCAAAAGAACTTTAAGAGATCGTCTTCAATCTTCCTTGGAGGGACGTATTCAACACCATCAAAGCTGAATACAGATTTTGAAAAAATTATCGAAACTGTAGTGCTTTTAAATAGTGTTGAATCTGTTGTTGACACTGCGTTTTATAAGTCTGATGTTTTTGAAGGTCAAATCCCATCGAGATGGACTGCAGGTGCAGCAATTTCGTTTGATTCTAGAAGCGGAAGAAGAATTCTATTAGGAGTAGATTTGATGAAAGAAAATTGGACATCAACTAGTCAAGGAACTAATGATTATATGCTAGATGGAAATGCTTCTTGGGCAGATGCATGTAGAATTTCTTCAGGAATAAGCTTAAAGCCTGGACTTAAAGGTTCTAGAAAAAACGTCTTTGCAAAGACAACTTATAAGGTGGGTTTTGCTCTTGATAATTACCCTTTAAACTATGAAGTTTCCTCCGGCAATTTCGAGCAGCTTCAAAGCTGGAGAGCCTCAACAGGATTTACAATGCCACTTGAAGGGTCAAGATCCAATAGTAGCATACATTTTGGCGTTAGTTACGGAAAGCGAAGTCTAGATGGCACAGTTTTAGATAATTCATTAGAAGAGTCTATTTTTAACGTACAACTTGGAGTGTCTTTAGCTCCGTTTATTAAAAACCTTTGGCTTATGCCAAAACTTTATGATTGATAAAACAGCAAGAAAATGAATATCAGTAAGTACATCACACTTTCTCTTATTATCTCAATCCCTATTTTGGGCTTAGCTCAAAATGACAGCAAATATGGAATTACCCCTGAACAACAAACGTTATGTAAGGAATCATTAAGTGTATATAAGAGTTACAAAAAGCAAAAGAATTACCGCGAAGCATACCAACAGTGGGAAAAGGCATGTGCTTTATGTCCTGAAACTGTCCAGGAAAACCTGTATGCAGACGGCGCTACATTCATTAAGGCTGAAATTAAAGCCGCACAAAAGGAGGGTGACGAGGCGCGTTCAGCAGTGCTTGTAGATAGTCTAATGTGGGTTTATGACATGAGAATGCAGCTTTACCCTGCAACTAAGAAAAAGCCAAACAACAGATGCCATGTACTTGGAAGAAAAGCTGCAGACTTTGAAAAATATTTTAAAGACCAACCTGAAGAGGCGTATAATATGTTGAAAGAATGTATTGAATGTCTTAAAGGTGAGAGCACTGCAACTGTATTAATGAAGTATTACAGTACTGGCTTAAAGACTATGAAGAAAATCAATGAAGTAGATAAGCAAGAAGGGGAAATAATGAAGGCTCAACTTCTTACTGATTACTTAATTTTGATGGAGTATGCTGAGATAGCAATGAATACTAATTCAGAAAATGCAAAGCTTTTAAAGAATTACGAAAGCGCTATATCTAATATTCAGAAAAACTTCAACAAAATTGCAAATTGTGAAGACATGGTTTCTGTCTTACATTCTAGGATAATTGCAAATCCAGATGATCTTGAATTAAAAAGGAAAGTTTTAAGTCTTCTTGTCAATAGAGATTGTACTGATAACGACCTTTTCCTTCCAGTTTCAACAACTGTTTACGAAGTTGAACCTTCAGCTGAAGCAGCATATGCTATAGGAATGGGTTACGCTAAGCAGTCTAATTTCACTGAGAGCTTTAAGTACATGGAAGAAGCAGTTATGCGCTGCGATGGTTGTTCAGATCAGTTGTCGTACCTACTTAAGACAGGCCAAATTGCGTCAGCTCTAAAACGTCCAAGCACTGCAAAGAGGTACGCACGTCAAGTTCTAGCGATTGATGCCGGCAATGCTGAAGCTTACATGTTAATTGGTGATGCAATTGCAGGCTCTTCAAAAGCTTGTGATGATGGAGCAATTGGAAGTAGAGCTGTTTATTGGGTTGCTCATGACTACTATGCAAAGGCTAAACGAATGGATGCTGATTTAGCTACTACTGCTGAGAAGAAAATGTCAAACATGGCCAAACAATTCCCAACAATTGACGATGTCTTTGCATTGGGTCTTAATGCTGGATCAATCTTCACAATAAAAGAGTCTGGTTCTTGCCCATGTTCCGGCGAGACTACTACTATCAGAGTTAGATAAATGAGTATTCGAGCTTTTTCTATTTTTCTAATACTCAGCACTGCGTTTTCTTGTGGTGTTGTAGAATCGGGAAAAGTACTATCTGCTGAACTTGAGGAAAGTGCTCTCCAAGTAATAAAAGGAGGGACTTTTCAATATTCTGAAAAAGGCCAAATCAAAAACGTCTTGCATGCTGGGAGACTTGAAAGGTGGAAAAGTGATGGTTCATCAACTGAGGTTTGGAGAGTTAGTGACGGATTCATTCTTTACATCGAAGGTGATAGAGAAGTTCATGAAGCTGTTCTAAGTGGTGGAAGAGGCACATACAATTCCGACTTAGGGCACCTAGTGGCTTACGATGATGTTGAACTTATAAATCAAGAGGGAGAAAAGTTGAACACTGAATACCTTGTTTGGTCTAATGACTCAAATAGAGTGCACACAAATCGACCTGTTAGTATAGAAACAAAAACTGGAACTCTTCAGGGAAACGGGCTAGAAGCTGATAGCAAATTTGAAAATTACCGAATCCTAAATCCTACAGGGGCATTTGAATTACCATGATGGATCAAGAAAGAATTTTGAAGGTTACTAAAGCTGCTGAAAAGTTTTGGCTTTTTGTAACGATAATAACTGTCTGTGGAACAGTGTGGATTATCTACACAGAGGGTTTTGAGGACAATAAATTCCTACCTCTTATCCCATCTCTTGCGGGTATTTGGTATACAATTCGTCGTATATTTAGAAAACGCCTCGAACGAGATTTAGGTAAATAATGGACCCTGACGCCTCTAGTACGCTCTTAATAATAGCTGCTTCATTAGTGGCATCTGGTTTCTTTTCAGGAATGGAAATGGCCTTTGTTTCTGCAAATCGTCTTCAAGTTGAAATGGATTCGACTGAAAGTTTAAGCGGGAAATTAGTTGCATCTTTTTTCCATAGACCGCAGCTTTTTATAGCATGTATGCTAGTTGGAAATAATCTTGCTCTTGTACTATGCGGAATAGAATCAGGAGAACTTATAAGCCAGGCAATATTTAATGCTGTTGATTGGAATTCCTCAGCTTCACCCATCACTGCTCTTTTGGTCCAAACTTTAGCAACAACAATAGTTGTCCTGATTACAGCTGAATTCATTCCCAAATCCCTTTTTCTTTTATCACCAAATAGATGGCTTAACAGATTAAGTGGGATTCTTGCTGTCATAGTTAGTGTTTTAGCTCTACCAGCAATGATTATTGTTGGCCTAAGTAAATTATTCCTATTTCCTTTTAGCAAGGGTGGAACTGATATAAAATCAACTGAATTCGGAGCTACAGATCTCAACCACTATTTAGAGAGCATGAGTGCTAAGATTGAACCAGACGGTGAGCTTGAGCACGAACTCAAAATCATGCAAAACGCACTTGAACTTGGCAATATCAGAGCTCGTGATTGCATGGTTCCGCGTAATGAAGTTGTAGCGGTATCAAACGCTACAAGAATATCAGAGTTAAAAGAACTATTCAATAGTAGCGGTCTTTCAAAAATCGTCATTTTCAATGAGGATATAGACAAAATAACTGGTTATATCCACGTTAAAGACCTCTTTAAACTGCCTGAAAACATAAGTGAAGTACTTCTTCCCACATTTTTTATTCCTGAACCTATGGCTGGAGACGAACTTTTAAAACAGTTTATGAGACGTCGAAGACATCTTGCAGTTGTCCTTGATGAGTTTGGAGGTACGGCTGGAATTCTAACTATGGAAGACATCGTAGAAGAACTGCTTGGAGAAATTGAAGACGAGCATGATGTTGAAGACCTAATAGAACAGGAATTAGGCAATAAACACTGGCTTTTATCGGCAAGACACGAAGTTGAATATCTGAATGAAAAACTAGGAATTGAGCTTCCTACAGACGACGCTTATGAGACTCTTGGAGGTATGATTCTAGATAACGAAGCGCTGATTCCAGAGGAAGGGAAAGAATTCAATATTGATAACTACCACATAAAAATTTTGAAGGTAGAAACAAACAGAATTGACCTTATCGAACTGAAACTACTATAGGTAGGAAGAATTTCTTATCTTCGCGCACCTGATTACTAATAGGTGTAACTATGGCTATGATTGAAAAAATTCGCAATCAGCGAGGATTGTTGATTGTTGTTCTTGGAATTGGTATGCTTGGATTCTTAGTTCCCTTTGATGCAGTAATTGCATTGACTGGACAAGGGGCTGCTAGAAATGTAGGAAGTGTTAATGGTTCAAGCATTAGCGGACAAGAATATCAAATCGCAGTTCAAAACAGAAGAAGTTTAGGATTTACTGGAGACGGTTTAACAAACGAGGTGTGGAATGATTTGACTACTGATTTAGTTTTAGCAGACGAATTCTCTAATGCTGGAATCGTGGTAAGTGATAAAGAATATCAAGAGATGCTATTTGGAGATATTGACTCTGGATACATGTCACGTGCATTCTATAGCAATGCAGATAACAAGAGGACTTGGGTAGAGAACTTTACTCAAATGCTAACTACTCCAAGAGGTCAGCAAAACTTCCTTCGTTACAAAGACGTAATTGTTTCTAAACGTAAGAGAGAAAAGTTTGATGCTCTAGTAAACAGAGGTGTGTATGCTAACTCTCTTGAAGGAAAGTATGAATATCTAAATGGCAACCGTCAAGCAGAGTTTAAGTACGTTGTGAAGCTATTCAAGAATATACCAGATAGTGCAGTAAATGTTAGCGAAAATGATGTTAGAGCATACTACAATTCACATAAGTCTGATAAAGAATTTGAGCAGAGTGAAGGACGTGACGTTACTTTAATTAAGATTCCTGTTGGAGCATCTGTAGAAGATTTAGATGCGGTAAATACTGAACTTGCTGAAATCAAAGAAGCTTGGTCAAACATTGAAGATAAAAAAGCCTTTGCTGAAGCAGATGAAAGCGGTCTTATCACAACACTGAGACCTTCACAGGTAGAAACTAGCGTTGATGAAAGTTCATTCTTTGATGTAAAGGTTGGTTCAATGGTAGGTCCTTATTCTAAGGGTGACAAAATGATTATTGCAAATGTATTAAATCGTTCTATGGTTCCTGATACTGCTGCAAGCGTTAGACACATATTACTTCAAGCTAAAGACGTAAAGGATTCTGAAGAGATGGCAAAACTTAACGCAAAGGCTGATAGTCTAGTGAAAATCATCAAGTCTGGACAAGATTTTGGAGGACTTGCTGCTCGTTATTCTGACGATCCTGGTTCTAAGTCAAATGGAGGGGTTTATGACTTCTTCCCTAAAGGCCAAATGGTTCCTCCTTTTAACGATTTCAGCTTCAATAAAAGAATTGGAACAATTGGTTCAGTTGAAACATCATATGGTGTTCACGTAATAGAAGTACTTGATCGTCGTTACAAGATTGAAGAAGCTGAGGTTGCAATGATCACTCGTCAACTTGGTGCATCTGAGGCAACTAAGAGAGATGCGTATTCCGCAGCTAACGAATTTGCAATTGAATACTCAAACAAGGAGGATCTAGTTGCAGCTGCTGAGGAAGCTGGGTATACTACTAGTGAAGCTGTAAATGTTATCCGTGCTGCTCAAACTCTTTCTGGCATCCGTGATGCTAGAGAATTAGTTGGATGGATTTACTCAGCAGAAGAAGGTGAGATTTCTCACCCAATTATTGCAGATAAGACATATATAGTTGCTGTTGTTGATTTGATCAAAGAGGATGGAGAGCCTTCGTTTGAAGCTGTAGAAGATAAAATGATTGAGGGTGCAACCAAGGAGGCGAAAGCTGAACTATACGCTGAACTTATGGATGGAAATAATCTTGAAGAGATTGCTAGCAACATTGGCGGTTCAGTTAGAACAGCATTTAAAGCTAACATGAAGACATCAGCTATTTCTGGTTCTGGATCAGGTGCTGAGCCAGTTGTAGTTGGTTCTGCATTTTCAATCCCAATAGGAAACATGTCTAATCCAATTGTTGGGGACAACGGTGTTTGGGTTATTGCTCCACAAGAAATTACTGAGCCTGAAGAGAAAACTGATTTCTTAGAAGAACAAACTCAGCTTGTAACTAGAGCTCAGGGTGGTCTATCAATTGCAGTTACAAATGCAATGGTGGAATCTTCAAACGTAGAGGATAACAGAAACTAAGAGGTTTTAAGCTCGATGAGACATCCGTCTCCGTAGCTTAAAAATCTATATTTCTCTTTTAAAGCAACATCATATAAGTCTTTCCAATTTTGGTCATGACCACCTGATTTAAGACAAGCTGACACCAAACAAAGCAAAGTGCTATTTGGTTGATGAAAATTCGTGATAAGCCCGTCTATAGATCTAATTCTGTATCCGGGTTTAATCATTATTTGAGTTTGGAAAGCCCAATCTATTTCAGAGCTTATAATGTCTAGCAAATAATCAAGAGCTTCATTATAGCTCATTCCTAAATCATCTAATTCATATGGCGTCCATTGAGTTAAAACATTTGGAAAGGCCCCGTCGTACTTGTGCTTGATAGCCATCCAATAGATGCTTTCAAGCGTCCTAAGAGTTGTTGTGCCAGTTGCAACTCTTCTCTTTTGAGATCTTAGCAACTCTAGAGTGAATCGATTTACTACACATCTCTCAGAGTGCATAACATGATCATTTATTTGACCTTCTGAAAGTGGCTTGAATGTGCCTGCACCAACATGAAGAGTTAGACGGCTTAATGAAAGTCCGACATCCTCCAAATCTCCCATGAGGATTTTATCATAATGCAAGCCTGCTGTTGGAGCAGCTACTGAGCCAGGTAAACGAGCAAAGACTGTTTGATATTCTTCCTTATCAGTATCATCTGAATCTCTATTTATGTAGGGTGGTAGAGGGATACGCCCAAGGGCATCGAGTACGTCACCAAAACAATTTTTCCCCGTCCATTTGAAGGTTAGTAAAAATGTCCCTCCATCCTCTTTTACAAGACCCTCTTCAGGGTTTACAGGGCGGACTTCTAGGTTGGTTCCTGCAAGGTTGAGAGATGCGTACTCTGCAGTCCACCTTTTGCCGCCACGGATGAGGCAACGCCAAGTGGTTTGGCCTATAGAAGCAAGACTTTGTTCTGCAATACCTTTAATAGGCTCTAGAAGGAAAATTTCCAACCTCCCTCCTGTAGGTTTCTTCATATATAATCTAGCCTTAAGCACCTTGGTATCATTAACCCAAAGTCCGTCGCAACCAAATGCAGCAAGCAATTTTGGAAGGTCCTCGAATGTATGATGCTTGATATACGAAGGAGGAGCAACCCTTAAAAGCTTTGCATTTCGACGTGGCGAAACGGGATGACGTGCAATTTTTTCGTCTGGAAGTTCATAATCAAATTCGCTTGATTGCATGTTTCAAAGGTATCCCTACTTACCTTCACATCGCAATGGAAAAGAACCTAGTTATCGGAGCTTCAGGACAGCTCGGAATTGAACTTATTTTAGGCTTACAAAAGCGCTTTGGGATTGATTCTGTAGTAGCATCAGATATAAAAAAGTGTGACGATGAATTGGTAAATAGGAGCGAATTCATTCTTTTAGATGCTACTGACACTAATAGTGTGAGAAAAGTAATTTTCGAATGTGGATGTACAACAGTTTATCACCTTGTAGCAATGTTGTCCGCAAAGGGTGAGGAAAATCCCAAAGCAGCATGGGATTTGAATATGAAGAGTTTGATCAATGTATTGGATTGTGCAAAGGACGGAATAATTGAAAAAGTGTTTTGGCCAAGTTCAATAGCTGTTTTTGGCCCAAATGCACCAAAAAACAGAACGCCTCAGGAGACATTTTGCGAACCCACCACCATTTATGGAGTTTCAAAAGTTGCTGGTGAAATGTGGTGTAATTACTACCATGATAAATACGGCGTAGATGTTAGATCTCTTAGATATCCAGGATTGATTGGACACCGCTCAATGCCTGGAGGAGGAACAACTGATTATGCGGTTGAAGCATTTTACAAAGCAATTAATGGCGAGAAATTCGAATGTTATTTAGATATACACGAAGCTCTTCCAATGATGCACATGGAAGATGCTGTTCGTTCAACACTTGAGCTCATGGCTGCTCCTGCAGAGATTATTAAATTAAGAACATCATACAATCTAAGTGGATGTTCATTTTCACCGGGAGAACTTAATGATGAAATTGCAAAATTTTATCCAGATTTTGTGACTAAATACTCTCCAGACCAAAGACAAAAAATTGCTGCATCTTGGCCAAATAGCATAGATGATTCTAGAGCAAGAGAGGAATGGAATTGGAAGCCTGAATACGGCACAAAAGAGCTTGTAGAGTCAATGCTAAATGCTTTATCTAACTGATTATCTTTGTAACACAATTTCTAGAAGATGCAACCTCTTTACATTCACAATAGCCTAAGTCGTAAGAAGGAGTTATTTGAAGCAATTAATCCTCCTCACGTGGGAATGTATGTTTGTGGACCGACTGTGTACAGTAATGTTCACTTGGGTAACGTTAGAACATTCTTATCGTTTGATGTAATCTATCGTTACTTAGAATTTATTGGATATAAAGTTCGCTACGTTAGAAACATCACAGATGTTGGCCACTTAGTTGGAGATACAGACGAGGGTGAGGATAAAATTGGAAAAATAGCTCGATTGCAGAAAATTGAGCCTATGGAAGTTGTACAGAAGTATACAAATGACTTTCACGATGTGATGAGGGTATTTAACATACTCCCTCCATCAATTGAACCAACTGCTACTGGACATATCATTGAACAAATCAGTTCTATTAAGAAGATTATTGAAAATGGATATGCATACTTAGTAAACGGAAGCGTTTACTTCAGTGTAAGGAAGTTCAGTGAGGATTATCCATATGGAGAACTTTCGGGACGAAAGATTGATGAGTTAATGAATAACACTCGTGATTTAGATGGCCAAAGCGATAAGCGAGACCCTCTAGATTTTGCACTTTGGAAGAACGCCGACGATAGTCATTTGATGCGTTGGCCTTCACCTTGGGGAATTGGGTTCCCAGGCTGGCATCTTGAGTGTTCTGTCATGAGTACAAAATATCTTGGAGAAGAGTTTGACATTCATGGAGGTGGTATGGACCTAAAATTTCCTCATCACGAATGTGAGATAGCCCAAAACATAGGCGCAAATAAAAATCCTAATCCAATACGCTATTGGATACACGGAAATATGCTCACAGTTAATGGTCGAAAGATGGCCAAATCTGAGGGTAATGGGTTTACTCCAGAAGAACTAATCACTGGTAACCACAAACTTCTTGAACGAGGTTATTCTCCTATGACAGTGCGTTTCTTCATGTTGATGGGACATTATGCTAGCACATTAGATTTTTCTAATGATGCATTACAAGCTGCAGAGAAAGGACTTAAAAAGCTGTGTAAAGGGATTGATACTCTTATCAAGTTAAGTGGTGGAAAAGTTCCAAATGAAAATGTTGACATAAATGCTTTTAAAGAAAAATGTTATAACGCGATGAATGATGATTTTAATACGCCTGTATTAATAGCAACATTATTTGATGGAATTAAAACAATAAATGCTACTGCAGAAAAAATCATTGAATTAAGTCAAAATCAAATTGATCAATTATTAAAAATTTATGTTGATTTTGTTGAACATGTATTAGGTATTGAATGGGATACAGCATTTAAAACTGAAGAAGAAGTATCAATGATTATGAATGAAGTAAATCTTGTTGAACAGCTAGTTAACTTACGCTCAGAATTGAAAGAGAATAAAGATTGGGATAACGCAGACAAGATTAGAAATATTTTATCAGAATTTGGAATTACAATCAAAGACAGCAAGGAAGGGAGCACTTGGTCTCATGAGTAAACTTAAATTTTATTTATCAATTCTACTTTTAGCCTTTGCAGTAGGTTGTGGTGATTCTCCTGCTCCAAAAGTTGACCCATCGGAAAAAGACCTGCTTATTATTCCTGACTTTTCTAGCGACTCTGCCTACGCTTTCATACAGAAGCAAGTTGATTTTGGGCCTCGTGTGCCAAACACTCCTGAGCACGACGCATGTGGTAAATGGCTTGCTTCAGAGCTTGATAGATTTGGTGCTGATGTAATAGTCCAAAAAGCAAGAGCACGTTCTTTCAACGGCAAACTTCTCGAACTACAAAATATAGTCGGTCAATTCAATCCCAAAGCGAAATCCCGCGTTATGCTTTACGCCCACTGGGACACAAGGCCTTTTGCTGATAAAGATAGCACTAGGGTAGATACTCCTATTGACGGTGCTAATGATGGGGGATCAGGTGTTGGAGTGCTATTAGAGATTGCTCGTCAGCTCAGTATTAACCCTGCCGAAATTGGAGTTGACATTATCTTTTTTGACGGTGAGGATTACGGCAAACCAAATGGTGTTCCATCTTTGCAAACTGACTACATGGATTGGTGCTTAGGGTCACAGTATTGGGCTCAACAACCGCATAGATATGGTTACAGAGCTAGATATGGAATATTGCTTGACATGGTTGGGGCTACAAATGCTGAATTCAATAAAGAAGGAACATCAATGCAGTATGCGCCTCACGTTGTAAGAAAGGTCTGGTCTAAAGCAAAAGAATTAGGATACGGGTATAGATTCCTAAACAAAGAAACTCCAACGACTATAGATGACAACTTATTCGTAAGTGAGTTCGCAGGAATACCGTCTGCAAACATTGTAGACTACAGAATGAATGTTAGGCCTATGGGTTATGGTTTATTCCACCATACACACGCAGACAACATGAGTATCATAGATAAACAGGTACTTGAAGAAGTCGGTGTAACAGTATTATCTGTCGTCTACAGCGAGCAGTAAACTATCTCTCCCCAGCAAATTGATCAAGGAAGCGCTTGTCGTTTTCAAAGAATAACCTTAGGTCTCCGATTTGATATCTAAGCATAGTTATCCTTTCTATTCCCATCCCAAACGCAAATCCGGTGTATTTTTTTGAATCAATACCGCTCGCTTCAAGTACGTTGGGGTCAACCATCCCGCATCCAAGAATTTCTAACCACCCTGTCCCCTTTGTAATTCTTTTATCAACCTCAGTTTCTAATCCCCAATAAACATCCACCTCAGCACTTGGCTCCGTAAACGGAAAGTAAGAAGGGCGAAGTCTGATTTTGGTTTCAGGTCCAAAGAAGCTTTGGGCAAAATGAAGAAGTGTTTGCTTTAGGTCAGCAAAACTAACATTCTCATCTATGTAAAGTCCCTCAATTTGATGGAACATACAGTGTGCTCGCGCTGAAATTGCTTCATTTCTGAAAACTCTGCCTGGCATAATGATTCTCATAGGAGGCTCTCTTCGTTCCATTTCTCTTACCTGAACAGAACTAGTGTGAGTTCTTAAAAGCAAATCGGGGTCACGTTCAACGAAGAATGTGTCCTGCATATCTCTTGCAGGATGTTCGGGCGGGAAATTCAAACCACTAAACACGTGCCAATCATCTTCAATTTCAGGACCTTCTACAACACCAAACCCCATATTTGAAAATATATCTAGAATCTCCCTTCTTACAACTTTTAACGGGTGATGTGTGCCGTGAGGAACACCACCAGCAGGTCGAGATGAATCTATTCCACTACTAGAAGCAGTAGATTTTTTATTGAAACTTGCTTTTTCAGTAGAAACCTTTTCTTCAACGGAAGATTTCACCTTATTTAAAAGAGGACCAAGCTCTCTCTTATGTTCAGGTGCTACTTCTCTAAACTGCGCCATGAGGTCTTTCATTTTCCCCTGTCTACCTAGGTACTCAATTCTAAAATCTTCTACAGCATCAGCAGAGTCAAAACTCCTTTGCTCAATATCTAGAAGTAATGCTTCTAATTCCTCTTTCATATTAGTGAAGTATCTCTACGCTGAATTTAACGTCTTCTATAGGTCTATCACCTCTTGCAGTTTTAACATTTGCAATTGAGTCGATAATATCAAGTCCTTCAATCACTCTTCCAAAAACTGTGTAATTCATATCTAAGAACGGTGTCCCACCGATTGTGCTGTATAAGTCCTTTTGTTCATTTGTATACTCAAAACCAGCAATTGTCATGTGAGAAGATCGCTCAATAATATTGTCTAGTTCCTCTCCCTTCCAAGTTTTCCCGTGAACGATATAGAACTGTGAACCTGAAGATGCGCGAGTTGGGTTTGCACTATCGCCTTGTCGTGCCGCAGCAAGCGCACCTTTAACGTGAACATGGTCTGCTCTCATTTCAGCTGGAATAGTGTACCCTGGGCCTCCTGAGCCTAGTCTTGCACCTGGCTCAGCGTCCTTGCTTTTAGGGTCTCCACCCTGAATCATAAATCCATTTATAACTCTGTGAAAGAGCAAATCATCATAAAAACCCTCAGATGCCAACTTTAAAAAATTATCTCTATGACCTGGAGTTGAGTCAGAAAGTTCAATAATCATATCCCCAAAGTCAGTGTGGACAGATACTCTAGCGGGGCCACTCTCATTACAACCAGTCGAAGAAATGAGGACTAATGAGCATAAAATTACACTGATTTGAAGGAATATGCTTAGTGTAAAAGATTTTTTCATGATATTTGACTCTCAGAATTATGAACTACAAAGTTATAAACCTACCTGCAATGAACCGCTTTTTTCCTTTACTCACTCCTGCAATAGTTGCGATTTTTGCATCAAGCTGCTATGAAGTTGAAGAAACTATCGCAAATATCACAGTTGTTAGAATCGATGCAGTCGGCGAGGAAATCCCTGTTGACGAAGCTGAAGTAAGACTTTATGCGCTTGGATCTTTAGATCAAGACTTTGTTGGTGAGCCAAGGTTTGACACTACACAGGTTACATCAGATGAAGGATTTACAAGCTTTAATTTTTCTGAATACTACGTTGGAGGACAAGCTGGTTTTGCAGTTTTAGACATTGAGGTAACTAAAGGTGCTTTGACTGGTTCTGGTCTAATTAAGATTGAGGAGATGGAAACAACCGAAGAAAAAATAATTGTAGAGTAATACTCTTTCGTATATCTAAAAGCCCAACACCACATTTTGTGAGAGTTGGGCTTTTTTAATGGGTGACTGTTTTACCCATCATTTTTTATCCAAGAAGAAAAATAATCTACTAATTGCCTTTTCATCATCAGCTCTTGATCTTCTGGATTGAGATTTGGTAATTCGTTTACCAATTCAAAATGTGGCCAACCATCCTCGTCATAACCTATGGATTTGTAATAACCCAAAGGTTGCAAGAGTGTACACACGCCTACATGTATTAGGTTCATTTTATCGTCCTTTTTGTATTCTCTACTTCCGAATCCTGCCTCTTGGAGTCCAACTGAAAAAATAGCTGAAGTGATATCTGGCTGTTCGCCAAACCTATCCATCAAAAGCTTCATCAGCTTATTCCAATCTCGCTCGAATTCGAAGTCCATAAATATCAGTATCTAAACTTTCAAATTAACTAATTCAACCTTCACACCCTTATCTAATGATTTAAACTTATAGTCATCAATGATTTCAATTACGTCAGGGTGTACGTTTTTAGAAGAACTGCCATCTACTGTTACGGTCGAATTAGGAACAGCTTCGTTAAGTACTTTTTGGATGCTAGCCTTATTTGCAAATGTCACATTTTCAGAAAGGGTAATTTTAATATTTCCAGAAACTTCTTCAATTGTGAATGGCTTTGAAAAATTTCCCCATTTTGACATTACAATAGCAACTACCATTCCCATTCCGATTCCAATTAGAAGATCTGTAAATACAATTCCCAATATTGTTACCACAAATGGAACAAACATCTGCATGCCTTTAGAGTACATAGAAGCAAAAAGACTTGGCTTTGCAAGCTTATACCCAACAACAAATAGAATTGCTGCTAAACTAGCAAGTGGAACCATGTTAAGGCAGCTAGGAATGAGAAGTGCACATGCTAAAAGTAAAACACCATGAATGATAGCAGCCATCTTTGTTTGACCCCCCGATTGAATATTAGCAGAACTCCTAACAATAACTTGAGTAATTGGGAGACCCCCGATTAAACCAGAAACCATATTACCTGCTCCTTGAGCTACAAGCTCTCTATTTGTTGGAGTAATTCTCTTGTGTGGATCAAGCTTATCAGTAGCTTCAACACACAGCAGAGTTTCTAAACTCGCCACGATAGCAATTGTCACTGCCACAACATAAACCTGAGTATTCCCAAATTGCGAGAAATCAGGCAATGTGAATAGTGTTTTAATCTCACTAAAAGATTCGAGAACAGGTATTGCCACAAATGTGCCTTCACCTAAAGCTAAACCATCGTTAGAAGCAAAAAAAGCGCCTAGAAAGATACCTGTTAGGACAACAACTAAAGGACCTTGAATAATCTTAAATACACTAATTCTTTTCATAAACGGTTGCTCCCAAAGAATTAGAATAGCTAGAGATATAATTGTAATAAGAGTTGCTCCATTGCTAAGTGAATCAAACATTCCCGTAAATGTGTCAGTATTTGAAGATCCCAGAGCATATGGTATCTCTTTTTTAATGATTATAATACCTATGCCGGCAAGCATCCCCTTGATAACAGAGGACGGGAAGTAAAGACCTATTACTCCAGCTCTGATAAAGCCTAGTAATATTTGCAAAATTCCTGCAATAAAGACAGCTAACAGAAAAGTTTCAAAAGCACCTAGATCTTCTATAGCAGAAAAAACAATTACAGCTAATCCAGCTGCTGGCCCACTAACACCTAGAGGCGATCCACTTATTGATCCCACTATGATACCCCCAATGATACCGGCAATAACACCAGAAAATAAGAATGGTCCAATGTAATCTGGTGGAAGTGATGCAAGAGCAATACCTAGACAAAGAGGTACTGCTACTAGAAATACGACAATACTTGCAGGAATGTCGTTTGATAAATTATTAAAGATCCCAAGATTTTTATTTGAGCTCATGATATTTGAAATTGTTGCTAGCTATTGCTAGCGATTGAAATAGTATACCTAGTTTCCTTTACGAGCCCCTAGGCAAAGCTCCCCTATCAAGCTCTCTCAGGAGGGGGAGTCAATATTTCACTGTGCCAATTATTCCAAATAACCTTATCCCCTATATATTCAGTTTTTACTTTAACTGTTAAAGTGATATATAGAACAAAATTCGTGTAATCGTCAATTTCTTCCTTCGACTCTTCCCTTTCTGACTCGTTTTCTTCTCCTCCGTTTTCCATTAACTCAACCATTTCAACTAGATTATCACCCCTGTAGTCGGACAGAACATTTTTAGAAAAAAAACTGATTGAAATAAGTCCCATAAATATGATAAATACTACCCTTTTGAAAGAATCTACCTTTATAAATGTGGCACTTAATTTCATATGCAATAAAAAAATTTCAGAACAAAATTAATAAAAAGAGGGGCAATCCCCTCTTTTTAACTGTCGGGATGACTGGACTTGAACCAGCGACCACACGTCCCCCAGACGCGTACTCTACCAACTGAGCTACATCCCGAATCGGAGGCGCAAAGTTAGTAACTTTGACCAACTTTAAGTTTGACTATGAAGGTATCGTACAGAAAGATCAAGGAGTTCTTGCCAACTAGCATTTCAGCTACTGATGCTGCTGCAGTTTTAACTGCTACAGGACTAGAGATTGAAGGTGTTGAAACAGTTGAAGACATTCCAGGAGGATTGAAAGGATTAGTAGTTGGGAAAATTACTGACTGCAACCAACATCCAAATGCTGACCGACTAAAAGTTTGCAGAGTTGATATTGGATCTGAGGAATTGGACATCGTTTGTGGAGCACCCAACGCTGCAACAGGATTAAATGTAATTGTAGCTAAGCATGGAACATGGATTCACCCAACAAGTGGCGAGCCTTTTAAAATAAAGAGGGGGAAAATTAGAGGTGAGGTAAGTAATGGGATGCTTTGCGGTCCAGATGAAGTTGGATTAGGAGAAGATACAGGTGGGATTATGGAATTAGACCCAAGCCTCAAGCCTGGATCATTAGTTAGTGATGCTTTCAATATTGGATCTGATGAAGTCTTGGAAATAGGGCTTACTCCAAACCGTAATGACGCCATGGGTCACTACGGTGTAGCTAGAGACTTAAGGGCGGGTTTAATTCACGGAACAGTATGTGAAATCCAAGAGGAAAAATT
Source organism: Crocinitomicaceae bacterium (assembly GCA_002722795.1). GTDB lineage: Bacteria > Bacteroidota > Bacteroidia > Flavobacteriales_D > Sanyastnellaceae > UBA974. The sequence continues at coordinate 6,427 of PBMY01000019.1, read as the reverse complement.
ACAATATGTATGTGTCCCTGAAAGCGCTGACATCGATTTCTCAAAAGGATTCGACAAATTAAAAGCTTCAGTTGTTAATGCTGAATTAGCATCTAAATACATTTTATTAGGAATTGATGGAGTGAAAATTGGACCTTCTCCACAAGAAGCACAGCGCTTCCTAAAATCAATTGGAGTTGCTCCTATCAATAATGTCGTTGATGCCACGAATTACGTTCTTCACGAATTAGGCCAACCCCTTCACGCATTCGATTATGACAAGATCGGTGGTGAAGAAATAATAGTTAGACAAGCGAATAAAGGAGAGAAAATAACAACTCTAGATGATGTCGAGAGAAAATTGGATACGGAAGATCTTGTGATTGCTGATGCAAAAGATGCAATGTGCATTGCAGGAGTATTCGGCTCAGGTGAACACGGCGTAAGTGAAAATACAACTAGGGTTTTAATCGAGTCAGCATTTTTCAATCCAATTTCTGTGAGGAAATCTGCAAAGAGATATGGTCTTTCAACTGATGCATCTTTTAGATTCGAGAGACAGGTAGATCCAAATTTGGTTGAAGAAGCAGCAAAAAGAGTTGCTCAACTAATTATTAACTGGGCAGGCGGCAAAGTTTTTGGCGCGACACACGTAACAAACAATGAAAAGATTGAAGGCGCAACAATTGAGCTAGATTTGGATATGATGGACAGAGTGATTGGAGCCAAACTCGAAAGAGATAGAGTTTCTTCTATTCTTGAATCACTCGACATTGAGATTTCTTCAAAGGACGAGAGTACAATGATACTCCATGTCCCAGCATACAGAAGTGATGTAACTAGACCTGCTGACATCATAGAAGAGATTTTGAGAATACACGGATTCGATCAAATTGAAATTCCATCTCACGTATCTATTGCTTTAGAAATTCCACAAAAGCCAAACCGCGAAGACGAAATCTTCGGCTGGGCTTCTACCCTAGTTGCAAAGGGATACAATGAGATTATGTCTAACTCTCTTACAAAAGCATCATATGCTGAAAGTGTAAATGACAGGGATCTTAATCCTAAGGAAACAGTAGAAATACTAAACCCTCTTAGCAGCGATTTGCGAGTAATGAGACAAAGTTTAGTTTTCCAAGGGATAGAAGCAATCGCGAGAAATAAAAATCACAAGGTTTCAGATTTGAGATTATTCGAGTTGGGAAGAACATATATGAAAACCGCTGATGGATACTCTGAAACTGAACACCTGAGTTTATTTGTTAGGGGAAATAAGAGTAAAGAGAACTGGAACGAAAAATCTACTGAGAGCGATCTATTTACTATTAAGGAAGGGGTTTGGGCATTGTTTTCTCAGATAGGTATAGCGACTAAAGTGACTGAACGACCTGATGAAGGAGGATTGCTTCTTGAAGGAAGTGAAATACTTATGGATGAGAAGAGTATTGGAAGGTTTGGATTAGTGCATCCTGATGTTGTAGAAATGTGTGGAATGGATGGAGCGGTTTATTGGGCCGATTTACTTGTTAAGCCTCTACTGAAAGCTCGCAAAAAGCATAAGATTGTGGCTAATGATCTTCCTAAATTCCCATCAGTTAGAAGAGATTTAAGTTTGATTATCGATAAGTCTGTTTCATTTGAACAGATCAAGACAGCTGCGTTTGAAACTGAGAGGAAGCTACTTAAGGAGGTGAATTTATTTGATGTATACGAGGGTGACAATCTTGATAAAGGCAAGGTGAGTTATGCAATTAGCTTAGTTATACAGGATCCAAATTCTACTCTCACAGACAAAAAAATTGACAAGTGCGTTTCTCGCATTTTAGATTCAATTACTCAAAAAACTGGCGGTAATCTTAGATAATCATAGATGAAGAAAAGACCCGTTCTTACTCCTCCTGTACAAAGAGTACATCTTGGGTATTTCCTAGCTAGACTATTTGTCGAACAGGGTACAAAACGATTTCACAGAACAGACGTTCTTACAGGTTTAGAAAACTTCCCAGACAAAAAAACGCCAATAGTGATGGTTGGCAATCACCAAAACGGCATGATGGATCCCCTCAATATTTGTGGAAATATGAATAGGCAATTCCATTGGCTTACTAGAGCAGATGTTTTTTGGAAACCCATCTTCAAAAAGATATTATTTACCTTCAACCAAATTCCTATTTACAGGCAGAAGGATAGATTGCCTGATATTAGATTGAGAAATGAGATCATTTGGAATAATTGTTTAGATAGATTAGAGATCGGCGCATCTCTTGCTCTCTTTCCTGAAGGTAATCACAATCCCCAAAAAACTATTCGCCCATTAAAGCGTGGTGTTTCTGATTTGCTAGGAAGAGCATATACAAGGAATAAAGACCTTGGAAGGATTCAACTAATACCATTTGGCCAAGACTACGAGCATTACCCAACTTTTAGGAGAAGACTTTCACTAAGAGCTGGCAAGCCTATTGAATGGGTTGATCTTTACAACGAGTAAACAAAGGCTATAGATTATGTAAAACTCAATGAGCGAATTTCTGATGCATTGAGAAAATTAACTTTAGATATCCAACCTTCAAAAGAATACGATTTATTAGAACCTTATGTTAGAGCGTTGAGGCCTACTGAAAAAATTGGAGATGATTGGGAAGCTATTTTAACTGACTTGAATCGCATCAAAAATTCTGCTAATAACGAAACCTGGTTGTCTAAATTAAAAGAGAGTTACGAAGAACTTGTGAGCGCAGGATTCACTAATTCTATGAGGACTGAAGCATGGGGGCATGATGAAACCCAAACACGTCGCAAAAGCTTACTTGCTCGACTTCTTCTTCCAATTGGATGGCTAGCCCAAGCTCCTTCAGCAATACAACACTACTTCATAAACAAAAACGGTGATGGAGTTAAGAAAATTGAATTTAGAAGCACATTTAAAATTGGTCCTGGAATGTTCATCTTGCCTATAACATGGATAGTTACTGGTTCTATATTAGCATGGTGGCTAAGCAAAAATGATATAACACCCTTCTGGATTGGATTTGCTGGATTTTATGTTTGGGCTAATTGGGGAAATATTCTATACGGCAAAATTGTTGGACTGAATCACGACTACGAAGATGCAGTTGAGGGCAAAAGATTTTGGTCGCAAGGCAATAACAAGCTGATTGAAGCTTGGAAAAACTACATTGAAGCAATTAGATCATGAGTTACGTTATTCAAGGAATTCAACACGTAGGAATCGCAGTTAGCGATATGGACAAAAGTTTAAAGCTTTACAGAAAATTATTTGGCTTAAACGTTCCATTTTTTGACGCTGTTGCAGCTGCACCTTTAATGGATTCTCATTGTGGTGGTGAAACCATTACAAAAAGAGCAAGTATGGTTCTTAATCATCAAGGTGGTTGTTCAGTAGAAGTGATTTCACCTACTTCATTCACACCAAGGGGTCCAATATTCGACCTTGCTCAAGGAGATTTGGGAATTGGATGTACAACCGTCAAGACTCCAGATATTAGGAAGATGCATGAACACTCAAGAGAGATTATGGGTGATTTATGCGATGAAGAAATTGTACTTGATCCTTTAAGCAGACTAACTTTTTACTTGAGAGACGTCGACAATAATCTATTTCAAATCTTAGAATCTGACAAATGGTTTACAAACCACGGCCACCCTTCAGGAGGAATAATGGGATGTACTATTGGGGTAAGTAATATGAATGAAAGCTTTCAACTTTATCGTGACATCCTAGGTTATGACGAAATCGTGCTAGATCAGAGTGGCACTTTTGAAGATTGGTCACATCTTGCTAGAGGTGATGAAAACTACAGAAGAGTTATACTCAAACAAAGCACTCCCAGTACTGGCGGATTTGCTGCTGTTATGGGTGAAACTACAATAGAGTTAGTCCAAGCTCTTGATAGAAAAGGCAGATTCATCTTTGAAGAAAGGATTTGGGCAGACACCGGAATTGCTCATCTAGGTTTTGATGTTAGAGGTATGAAGGCTCTTGGGAAGGTTTTGGATGAAAAGGGATTTGGGTTTAGATGTGATACAGATAATGCATTGAGCATGGGAGACCATACTTCAGTACACTGTACATACATTGACGATCCTGATGAATGTTGGTTGGAGCTTATTGAGGTATATAAAATCCCAATTCTCGAAAAATTAGGCGTATTCTTGAATGTCCAAAAGCGCGATCCGCACAAACCTTTTCCTAAATGGTTACTTTGGGCTTTAAAATTCAACAGAATTAAAGATTAAAATGTCGACTAAGAAAATTCTCCTTGTAGATGACGAAAGTGATATTCTAGATTTCATTTCCTTCAACCTTGAGGCTAATGGGTATAACGTGAAGGTGGCAAGTAATGGAGAAGAGGGAATTTCAATTGCTAAAGAATTCAAGCCTGATCTAATTCTATTAGACTTGATGATGCCTGAAATGGATGGCATTGAAACTTGTGAGAGGATAAGAGAAAATGACACTTTAAAGTCAGTTCTTATTGCTTTTTTAACTGCTCGAGGAGAAGATTATAGTCAAATTGCAGGATTTGATGCTGGTGCAGATGATTACATATTAAAGCCCATCAAGCCCAAAGTATTATTAAGCCGAGTAAAAGCATTATTAAAAAGAAGGGCCATCACAAAAGAAGATACGAGCGAATCTATCATCAAAGCTGGACGAGTAGAAATCAACACTAAACGTCACACTGTTCTATTTGACGGAAACGAAGTTGTTCTTCCACGTAAAGAATTTAAGCTCCTTTCTCTCTTATGCTCTAAACCTGGTATTGTGCACACAAGAGAAGGTATTATGGACAAAATTTGGGGTGCAGAAGTTATTGTAGGTGATAGAACCATCGACGTACACATCAGAAAAATCAGAGAAAAGCTCGATAAAGATTCGATCATAACTGTAAAGGGAATTGGATATAAATTCCTTTGTTAACCCAAATGAATAACATCACCCCTAAACAAATTGCAAGACGCTCAGCTATTAAGCTTGGCATAATCAGTATTTTTACTGCCCTGATTATTCTATTTGCTGTTAAAGCTTTACACTATTGGTTCTATGCAATTGCTCTAGGTGTTTTGATTGAAGAGATTAGCTTTTTTGTAATTTATCACGCTGTTGAGGAATTCATAAACCAAAGAATCAAAGTCTTATATAAGACCATCAGCAAAATGAAGGGAAGTGGCGATCCTCAAATCAATATGGATGAGGATGTAATTGGGAAAGTAAACCAAGATGTTATGGATTGGGCTTCAGAGCAGATTGAAGAGGTTACGCTACTCAGAGAAACTGACTCTTTTAGAAAGGACTTTATTGGAAACCTTGCTCACGAATTAAAGACTCCTCTTTTCAATATTCAAGGATTCATTATGACTCTTATTGAAGGAGGTGTAGACAACCCTGAAATAAGAAATAAATTCCTGAGTAAAGCCGAAAAGAATATCGACAGGATGACTGGGTTACTCGAAGATCTAGATAGCATTTACAAAATTGAGTCTGGCGTAATGAGCATCGACCCACAGACTACAAATATTGTAGAACTCTGTAAAGATATTGTTGATAGTCTCCATAAAAAAGCGGATAAGTCAAACATTACTCTTAGCGTTTCAGACCAAGAAGAATTCACGGTCATTTGCGATGTAAATAAAATTGAACAAGTCGTAAGTAACCTACTTGTAAACTCCATTAACTACGGAAATGATGGAGGACATACAAGGTTGAAGTTTTTTGACATGGGTGAGAAAGTCCTTATTGAAGTAAGTGACGATGGTATTGGAATCAAAAAGAAAGACCTGATGAGAATCTATGAAAGGTTTTACAGAGTGGATAAGAGTAGGTCTAGAAATGCTGGAGGATCAGGTCTAGGACTAGCTATTGTTAAGCATATTATTGAGTCCCATGGCCAAAACATCCACGTAAGATCAACATACGGACAGGGAACAACATTTAGTTTCACTTTGCAAAAAGCTAATCAAACTGTGGATAACTTAACCTAGTCTTAACGTTAGCTTAACACTGATGCTCAACATTGTTCGCAACTTTGACCCGTATTTTATTGTAAATTTTTATTATGGAAAAAGTTGCAAAAAAAATCGATCTTTCTGCAGTAATATACATAGCGCTAATGATTAGCGTATTCTACCTAGCTCTTTAATCACAAGGCTTTCTAATCATAATTATCTGAGATGAAAAAGTTCTTTAGAGCTTTTGGCTACCCGGAAGTTGTGTGGTTGCCAAAGAGCGAACGATCATTCTTAGGGTTTATTTCTATCGCTTTCTTGCTTGCAATGTTTGCAACCCCGTATCCTCAAATGGCTATGTGGGTTGGTTTTTTATTTGCAGCATATGCAGCAATAGCAAACGACTCTATCCAAACTATTGGAACATTCATCGCATCAAACCAAGACAAAAAATGGTGGGTGCTTTGGATATTTATTG
>PBMY01000018.1 GCA_002722795.1 Crocinitomicaceae bacterium | reverse complement strand
GGCTTTTTTTTACATATTATACTCACTCCAAATTCATTCATATTTTTCTAATACTTAAATGCCTTCCACACTATCCTCTTCATCCATTGTTTTTAATTCTACTCATCTACGCACCCAAAAACACATAAACACACGCTCCCCCACACAAATTTTTTTTTCACACAATACAAAATCCAAATTGATTTCTCTAATATCCACCTTTATTCCTAAACATGGCACCCACCACATCTACCATGGCTAACAAATCCCGTTATCAACGGGCTCTTGTTGCCGCTCCCGGTAAACCCCAACCTAAGGGCAGTCCTTCCCAACACGAACTTCACGCCCAACGAAAAGCCAATTGGACCGCCATGCGCCATCAAACACACACCTCCAAAGAACATCTCACACAAACTGTTCTTGATGCTGTCTCTATGTGTAGTGAATTCAAGAAGACACAACGTGCCGGAAAAAACACAAAAAAACTTCTCCGCAACATCATGACAAGGAAAGCCAAGGACCATAGCTTCGCCCAGTTTTATCAAATCTCAGAAGATTTCTCTGACTGGAGCACCGCCCTCCACTTCCTTGCTTCTCGCCCTCAAGATGTTGAACTCAATACCTCCCTCGCATTGGTTGCACAGCAGATCATCAACTCTGTCATCCCACAGATTGAACCACTCACACGTACCCCCGCCCAATCTCCACTTCAATTTGAGGAACCCAAGCATACTCTTTATGAATGTGGTGAATGCGAACACCTTTTCCGCTATGATGGTCCTATTGACAAACATCACTGTCCCTCATGTTGTTGTATTACACATGATGCCCAGGTTGTTGATGAATCCGAGGAACTCACCGAAGTTCATACTTACTTGGATGGTTCTGTTAAGTATGTCAAAATTGCTGGATACGCCAGTGGTTTCACCTCTGACAACATTGAAGCATGTCAACAAACTCTCGACCACATTGATCAACTCATCCACGCTTCACCAGATAAGATGTATTTTATCTGGGACAATGACCAAGACGGTGATGGCGCACTTCAGTATATTCTTCGACAACTCACTTCCACATACTCTAATGAGTATATCGGATTTATCCGAGTCAAAAGAGATATTGACCCCGACAATCTCATCATGGGAATGGAACATTTTGAAGTCATAAATGTCGTCAATACTACTGAAGAACTCTCAGGTGCTCCTCCCGGTGATTGGAGTTTTCATGGCAAAGTTGGTATTGACAAAATGGTCTTACAAGCCGCTCATCAGTACCCTGAACAACGCAAACTCGCCATCTTCTTTGTCGGTGGCGCTACTACTGTTTTCGGCACTTCACAAGATGGACAACCCGAGGGTGAAGCTCTCTATTGTGAAAGAACATATCCCGATGTTCCAATCTTCATCAACGAAGATGTTTCACGAAACGGTCAAACGTCAGCAGACTTTGGTTGGCCTACTACACGTGGGAGTATTTTCCAATAAACATACCCACCAAACTACGATTCTATAATTTCTATCAAGACAAGTTAATTACCCAATCGTAAATTAGATTGCTGAGAGCAATCTTAGTGAGAGGAGGTTTTTTTAACCCCATGTCTCCACATTATACTTTTTCACTTTTTCACTTTTTCATTTTTTCACTTTTTCATTTTTTATTTTTTTACTTTTTTACTTTTTAAAATTGATAAATCTAAAAAAACTATTTAACTCACCACAATGCCGCTCGCCTCCTCTGCGAAATTCACCCCTCTTCCGGCTATTTCCGAAGGGACACAAGTTCATCAACATATCGAATTGGTTGTTGATCGAAGTGGAAGTATGAAGTCCTTTGGTAGTTCCATTGCTCCAACATTAAATGAATTTATCTCTTCTCAAAAACAACAAACAGACGAACAAATTCAAGAACTAAAAACTATCATTGAGACTCTTTCTGACGGCGACGAAAAAAATACTAAGATAACAGAACTTAATACTCTTGAAAATCATACCGTATCTACCATTAATCTCACTACATTTGATAATATGGTAGAACAACCATGGTGTTCATCCGAACTGTCCATTCTTCCTAGAATCACAGAAGCAGAAGTTAAACCTGAAGACGTAAAACCACGTGGTATGACAGCACTACTTGATGCAATGTATAACGCATGTAATAATATTTCTGAAATGGAAAAAAATAAAACATGTGAGTTCAAAGGTATCGTAGTTACTATGACCGATGGACAAGAAAATAAAAGTGAAACATCACATGCAACACTTACCGAAAAAATTAAAGAACTTACCGATATGGGCATTACATTTATGTTTCTAGCAGCAAATCAAGATGCTATTGCAGAAGCCGCTAAAATGGGCATTTCAAAAAACAATGCTCTAAATGTTGGCACCACACAAGAAAATTATGGTAATGCTATGCGAGCGGTAAGTGGAAATATTGCTAGAACACGAACTGGTGATAGTGCTGGTTTCTCAGGTCTTGAAAGAGCAGCAAGTTCAACACTTCGTTCAGTCGAACGTTCTCAAACAGAACCACAAAACGGTTATACACTTGAACGTTCCCCTCCTGCAGGTCTTCTTTGTCGTCAATAAATTAAATATTTAATAATGTTAATTAAAATATAACATATTTAAAAGTTTCATCTTAATAATAAATATTATCTATGCCACCAAAAAATAAACCAGCAAAAGAAAAATCTGTAACAAAACCAGAAAAATCTGTAACAAAAAAAAGTAAATCTATAAAAAAAACAGAAAAATCTACACCAAAAACAGACAACTCTAAAACACAAGAAAAAACAAAAAGACCACTAACTGCATATCAGATTTTTATGAAGGAAGAAATAGAAAAACTCAAAACAACTCAACCCACATTAGAACACAAAGAACGATTTAGTATGGCTGCTCAAAAATGGTCTGAACAAAAAAAAATTAATTCTAAATAACTACTACTAATCCTAAATTTTTTTTTATTTTTTTAGATTTTTTAGATTTTTAGATTTTAAAATTGATTTTTCTATAATTAAATTTTATCATACCTATGGCAACTCGTGCTTTCGAACCTGCTTATTTTGCTTCTCCACGAACACCTGGTGAACTTATCACTTTTGAATATTCTGGTGGAAGAAATCCAGGAACAGTAAGAACTGTTCGTTTTGCTTCATGGTTTTGGGCATGGGGAGAACGACAAGGATTTGGTGAAGGCTATATGCAAGCCTATGATTTAAATGGTGTGTATAAAACATATCTTTATTCCAAAATGAGTAAAATTGGCTGTGCTCTTGTTCCTCCTTGGAAACATTCTGAAACACAAGAAGAGTCTAGTTCAGATTCAGAACAAAATTCAGTCTCCGATTTTCTGTCAAAACTTTCACAAGGAGACAAAATTTGTTTTAAATATTCTGGTGGTAGTTGGCCTGGAGTACCAAGAACCCTATTCTTTCATTCATGGTATAATGCAGGCCCTGTCCGTGGAAAGTATATGATGGCATGTGACTCTAACGGAAATTTCAAAACCTTTCATTGTTCAAAAATTAGTGATCTGAGTCTAATTTCACAGTCTAATTCAGAGACAAAAACACAAAGTGAAAATAATCTCTCTAATTGGACTTCCTGGATTAAACAAGGTGATATTATTGAATTTAAATATATGGATCAAACAAATATTCGTAATGTTAAATTTGTAGAATTTATGAATAGAAATTGCGCACCAAAAACAAAAATTTTGTGCTATGAAGATTTTGAACATGGTGGATATACCAAAACATTCTTTATTGATAAAATGACAATTCATAAGATTTTTGAAGAAGACGACAAATATGATAGTGAAAATAGTATTTCTTCCCCACAAGAACTTCATACTGAAATTAAACATTTAGAATCTAAACAGGAACTTCTATGTAAAGAAATGAAAGCCCATATTGATTCTCAAAATATAACTATTGGAGAATTAAAAAAAAAATGTTATGAACTTGAAGAAAAATGTTCAGAACTTGAAGAAGAAAACTCAACACTTGAAGAAGAGTGTTTAGCACTTCAAGAAGACTGTTCCGTACTTGAAGAAGAATATTCGACACTTCAACAAAAGTCGTATAATCTTGAAAATCAAGTTCAACATTCATATTCTATCATGAATACACATAAAAAGCGTTTTCCTTCAACATGGGAATCTGATTTTGTTCCAAAAGAACATTCTGGTTGGGAAGTTATTAATCCACCAACTTCTGAATAAAAAATTTACATTTTATAAATTATATTACTCATTTTAAATAACTACTAGACTATTTGTTGTATATAAGTGAGAGGAGGTTTTTTTTTGATAATATATTTACAAATCAAAAATTGATTTACTTTATTAATGCTCTAATTATGTGCAGTCTTTCAACAACTCAAATGGCACTTGCTTTTCATCCTGATTCTAAAGTAAAAACACAAGAAGCATACAATTGTGTTGCTAATTTCTTAGATTCATTAGAAGAACAAGAAATTAAAGAGGAAATAGTATCAGAATCAAAAAATGCAAAACAAAAATCAAAAAAAAATACAATGATTAATTTAGCTATTCAAGTTTTAACTGAAAAAAATGATTTACATTTTAGAACTATTTGGATTGAAATAGAAAAATTAGGTTACAAACCTCCAAGAGGAGGTAAAACACCTTGGTCAACACTACGTACGCAAATGAGTTCTAAACCAGAAAATTTTACAGCAATTGGGAGGGGGATATATAGATTAATATCATAAATTACAAATTTTATTTTAAATAATACAAATACAAAATTGATTTTTTTTAAAATTCTAATAAACTGAAATGGACTCAAAAACTTCTTCCGATACCACACCTACCAAAAAAGAGATCTCCGAGACAATTGGACTTGGTCTCCTCGAAAACTGCGCTAAAAAAGGTGACGAAGCTAATTCTAAGCTAGCTGAAAAAACATTAAAACAAGTTAATACAGTGGGTTTTGCTAATGCATTGGAACAGATGGCAAAAGATTGTTTTAAGCATCCCAAAACTGGCCAACCACTTAGTTATTCCGAGATGCGAATGTTTTATGGTTAAATATCATATAATTATATAATTGAGATATAGTTGCTCATACTAGCAACACCAGTGAGTGGTTGTTTTTTTTATTTATAGATTTTTAGATTTCAAAATTGATTTTTCTAATATTCTATTTTATCAAAAAAACCGCATAGTTATGCCTTTCCCCACCGCTCCAAAGAACCTTGTTTCGCTTTCTGCTCTTCCTGCTTCCTCCTCCAAATCCAAAGAGGAGATTGCTTCTGAGAAGCAGAAAAATGCTGAAAAATGGAATGAAGCTCTTCATGAGGGTATGGAGCAAGCTGCACTATTGGTTTTTCAAGCATTGACGAATACAAGAGAAACAGGTTCTGAACTTGAAGAAACAATCGTACAAAATTGGTATGAATGTGTAAGTGAGTTTGAAGATACAGACACAGCAAATAGAAAAGGTCAATATCCACAACTGATGCGACGTTATGATTTCAGTAGGGATTCCAAGTTGAAACTTCTTGAAGGTTCTGACGTTTCAAATCCCACCAAGTTTGATAAGGCTACTGGTAAAACAGTAGAAGTACCTATTACTCTTGGAATGATGCTTTCATGGAAAGATCCAGAAGGTCGTGAATTCACACGTCCAGGAGAACGTCTTCGTGCAACAATGAGTAATTGGTTGCCTGCTGGTAAATCTGTACTAATTTTTCCTGTCAGAACAAAAGATAAGAAAATGGTTCCATATAAATTTGATATTAAAATTGTAGATGATGGAGCTATGGGAGATACTGAAAGTAAGTATGATTGGGTTAAATATAATTAAATAGTAAATGAATACTGAATAAATAAATTATTGATACAAGCGAGAGGAAGAAATTTTTTTAGATTTATATTTTTTTAAATTGATTTTTCTATTATTATATTTAATGACACCCTCCCAAAAAACCCAACTCCTAAAATTGCATACAGAATTTACTAAAAAATTAAATATAGCAATCAAAAAAAAATATAGTATAGATAGAATAAATTTTTATGAAAAAAAATTACTCCTAATTCAAAACCAACTTAAAAATTATTAATTAGTATCATAATACTATGATTTTATTTTTTTAGATTATTAGATTTCAAAATTGATTTTTCTATAATCTTAAATTAACCAAAGTTAGTTTAACATGGGTCCTATTTCTGCCGCAACTCTTGCCAACAAACTTTTCCTTGCTCTTTCTGAGATGGAAGATTTCAAATATAATCTTGATCAACTTAATACGTTCCATCAACAAATTAAAACACCTCAGAAAACAGCAAAAGCTCGTTCGTCGGCATGGCAAGCATTTCGTTCTGCAAATAAGGGATTGAAAGAAGATCTTCCCGCATGGGAAGATATTAAAAACAATCCCGAAGAACTTGCTAAATATCAAAATATGGCCGACGAAATCAATAATGAACGAGGATTTACAGACGAAGATCCCAAAGTTTCTAAAAAACGAAAATCAGAGGAACGAAAAAATGCGATCAAAGCTGCAATTGTTGCAGAGAAACAAAAAAAAAATATTAAAATTACAGAAAATGTAGATAAACCTTTGGAGAAATCCGAAGATAAACCTGAGGAGAAATCCAAAGATAAATCTGAGGAGAAATCAGAAGATAAACCTGAGGAGAAATCCGAAGATAAACCTGAGGAGAAATCAGAAGATAAACCTGAGGAGAAATCAGAAGATAAGTCTGACAAGACAAGCATTTCTTTTGACGAAATTGACGAGAATAATGACGGTGTTATTTCTCGTGAAGAATTCGAAAAATTTACTCGTAATTCAGATTCAGATAATGACTCAGAAGATAATTCTGAAGAAAATATTCAAAATGACGACAATAAACCACTTTATACCGGTAAATGTCCTAATACAGCACTTAGTAACTTTAAGGAATGGGTTCTACAAGAAAAAGGTTTAGAATTAAATTCTAAGATTTCAAGAGACGATCAAGCTGCTTATAAAACAGAATTTAATTTTGATCCAAAAAAATATGATGAAGATTGTCCTTGGTTTGAGTTTATCCAAAATAATATGCGAATTGAATAAGTTCTTCATAGCTTTCAAAATTTACTTAAATAGATTTAAATTTTTTTAGGTAATTTTCATTTTTTTATTTTTTTAGATTATAGATTTCAAAATTGATTTTTCTGTTATTCTTAAATAAGTCTTAACAACTTACCAGTACAGTTATGCCCGGCAAATCCACTTTCGCAAAAATCGAGGAGCTAATCACCGCTCTTTGTGATCTTGACGATTTTGAATATGACGAAGCTCAAATGTGGGAGTTTGTTAAAAAAACAGGTATTAAAATTAAGGAACCTTCCACTAAATCACAAAAACCACGTCGTTGTGCAGCTTGGGCTCTGTTTCTAGCAGAGAATAAGAAAGGCATGGACGATACTAAGGCATTGTCAGAACAGTGGAATAAGATTAAGGAAGCAGATTCCGAAGAATATAAGAAATATGTAAATATGGCACAAGAAAAAGATAAGGAAAATGGTCTAGAATCATCCGGTTCCAAAAATTCCTCCCAAACAATGGAGAAGAAATTGACTATGCAACTTATCAAAGAACGAACCGAAGGTACAGAAGACGAAAATAAACCGATCTTTGTTGGAAAAAAAATTGATAGTCCTACTAATAATTATAAGGAATGGAAAAAAGCTCAACTAGGTATTCCACCTGAATCTTCTATTCCAAGAGCAGATTATAATAAATATAAAGAAGAAGATAATTTTGATCAAAAAAATATGGATGGTATGGATTGGGATAATTATATTAGAGACAATATGGCATTTGTAGAAGATATCTAAATTAAATGATATTTAATAAATTTACATATTTTAGATTTATATTTTTTTAAATTGATAATTCTATTATTTCTATTAACTAAAACATGGACATCCACGAAAAAAACTTCACCAAAACTCTTCGGACATGTAAAACTACATTTAATAATATGTATTGGAGTTTCTTGCAAACCAAACAACAAGAATGGTGGCAAGAAATTGTTAGTCAATATAAAAAAAAACATAATTCCATTATTCACCTAGTTTCATTCCTATATAAACTTTATATTTCAAAAACCAAACTAGTTAAAACTGTCAAATCAGTTGAAACTGTAAAACCAGTTGAACCAGTCAAACCAGTTGAACAAGTCAAACCAGTTGAACAAGTTAAACCAGTTGAACATGTCAAACCTCTTGAACCTGTCAAACCTCTTGAACCTGTCAAATCTGTTGAATCTTGCAAACCAGTTGTTAAGAAGCCTAAATGTTATTGTGCTAACAAACACACTCCTTTATCAAATTATAAAGAATGGAAAAAAAATCAAATGGGATTTAAATCTTCTGATTCTGTTCCTACAAATATAATGAATAAATGGCAAAAAGAAGATAATTTTGATAAAAATCCTAAAAAATACACTGCAAATCTACCATGGTATAATTATATTACTCTTAATATGGATTAAATTTTCAAATTATTTAATAAGTATGAATCATTTTTCCAAATTATTTAATAAATGTAAATCATTTTTACTAAGCACCAATCTTTTTGAATTTTTTTCTATTACTTTTTTTGCATTTCCATTTTCATCTTTTTCATCACTATCTACTTCTGTCTCTTCTTCTTTATCCATAAATGTTGGAATTATTTTTTGCATTTTTTTCATATTATTTTCATTTTCTTCAAATTCTTGATTGTAATTCTCTTCATCTTCATCTTCATCTTCATCTTCCTCTTCATCTTCTTCCATATCTTCTTCCATATCTTCTTCTTTCCTATCTTCTTCTTCCATATCTTCTTCTTTCCTATCTTCTTCTTCCATATCTTCTTCTTCCATATCTTCTTCATCATATTCTTCTTCCTTATCTTCTTTCTCTATTTTATATTTATTTTTAGTTTTATAAATTATATTAACATTATTATTCCCAGTAGTTAATTCTTTTTTATATTCATCTAAAACATTTTCTGCTATACTTCTAATTAATTTATCTAAATTCATATTCTCACTTGTTTCTTCTAATATATTATAACTAATTTTATTATTATTTGTCTGTACTTTAATTTGTTCTAATAAATCACCTGGTATATTTAATAATACTAATGTAAGATCAATATAACCTAATTTATTTAATGTTTTCATTATTTCATTTATATTTTTATTTTCTAAATTTTTTATATTACTTTCTAATTGAAGTATTAATAATGATTTATTATGTTTCAATAAATTCATTTTTTTTTGAAATAAATATAAGTATTGACATTTAACTATTTTTTTTAAATTTGTGTCTTTTATTTTATCTAATTCATTTTTAACATAATCTCTATCAACTGAATTTAATAATTTATTTATTTTATTTTTTATTAATTCATAATTTTTAAAAATATTATTATAATCCATATAATATATATAACAAAAATATTTATTTATTTTTTTTTATATCATTAATATATATATATATATGAATTGTACAAATAATTTTATATTATTATTTATTTGTATAGGTTTTATATTATTCTTAACTTGTTATTTTAATTTTGAAAACTATAAAAAAATCCATGGTGGTTCTATCAGTGATAATCCCAAATTAAACGCTATGATAAATAATGGTATTTTGACAGATGAACAAAAAATGAAAGAATTAGAAGAAAATATAAAAAAATCACAATTAAAAGTTAAAAAACATAATAATATTTATAATAATCTATTAACTAATTTAACTTCAACAGAAGATGAAATAGAAAATGCAGAAGCCAATTTAGAAGATGCTAAAAATAATTTATCATTAGCAGAAATTAATTTATACCTAAAAAATAGTCTTATTTTATTAAAAAAAAATAAAAATCCCAAAAAAAAATCATTACTAGAATTTAATGTAGCATTAAATAGATCTAAACAATATAATATACAAACTATTATTTCTCTTCATAAAACAAAACAATTAAGAAAAAATACATTAAAATCACCTTCCGATACTTTTTTCAAAACAGAATTATTAAATTCAATTGAAGAATCTGTTCAATATGCCCAACAATCTCATATTAAAGCAAAAGAAGTTTATACTTTATGTATATCAACCGATAATCCCGAAATTATTAAATATAAAGCAGATTTAAATAATTCTAAAAATCTTGCTAAAAATTTAGAAGATAACATTATTAATATTAAAAATAGAATTGCTGAAAAATATAAATTACAAGATTCAATTAAAAATAAACTTTTAATACAAAAAAAAACTACTGATAATAAAGTATTATATGAATCACAAATTCCTTCAAAAAAATTACAAGAATCAGAACAACCTATAACAAAAACTATTATAGAATCAGAAGAAAAAGTAATACCTAAACCTGTTGAGAAAAAAAAAGAAAATAATACTGTATTAGATACAATTACAAATTTATTTAATTTTTAAAATTCTTCTTCAACTTGCCTACATAATGGACATAATATATCCATATTAATTTCTAACATATTATAACATTTATTACAAATCTTATGTCTATTATCAGAACATATATGCAAATATCGTAATGATAATTTTTTATAACAAATTGGACATTCTTCACCATTTATTTCTGATTGAGTAATTTCATCTATTATATTACCTATTTCACATTTTTTACATATACCATTATCAATTCTATTACATGTTTTACATAACTCTAATGTTTTTATTTCATTAATCATATTTTCAAAACATTCTCTATATGAATTAAAATTACATATTTCTTTTGTTAACATTTTGTATTCATATATTCTATAATTTAATTCTGTTGAAGCACATATTTTATCCTTCATAAAATTAAAATTCCATTTAACATTTTTTATATAAGTACTATACAATGATAACTTTTTGAAATCTAAATAATTATTCATTAAATATAATTATATTTTATTTTATATATAATATATATATGAATTTTAAAGTAGAAAATAAAAAAAAAAATTTACAAAAAAAACTTTTAGGAGGTGAAAAAAATGTAATATATATTATTATTATTATATTATCTATTATATTATTTTTTATAATATTATTTACTATGATTAAATCTATAAAAACTACACCTAATAATGTATTATTATCAAATATAAATTTAGTAGATCCTGTTGATAAATTTTTTACTAATATACGTTCAATTACTAAAATAGATGATAAAATAGAAGTAAGTAAAATTATGACTTCATTAAAAACAGATAAAATTACACCTGAATTTTTTTCATTAGCAGAAAATTATTATCTGCAAATTCCTAAATCTCAATTATAATTATATAAAATTGATTTTTTTTTTAATATATAGTTAAATGAATGAATCCTTCTATTCAATCATTGCAAATAAATGATTTAAATGATTTAATAGGTATGGACAAATATATTATACATATGAATAAATGGTACGCTAATTTAAATAAAATTTTTATATTATCATTGGAAGGTAATACTGGTGTAGGTAAAAGTTTATTAGGTACCTTATTTTTAGAAAAAAAAAATTATAATATTTTATATTTTGATATTTCAAGTATTAAATCTAAAAATTTAATTTACGATAAAATTAAAGAATCCTTCAAAACATATGATATTTGTAGTATGTTACAAAATAAAAAAAAAAAATTAGCATTTATAATTGATAATATGGAAAGCAATTCCTTATCAAAATCTGATATAAATGAATTGCATTCCTTATTTATTAAAAATAAAACTATACGACCCGTTATTTTAATTGGTAAATATAATAAAACTACAAATTATCCTAAAAAAAAAATTAATACATTAAAAATATATAATCCTACTGAAAATACCTTATTTAAAATTGCCAAAAAATTTATTAATACTTATAATTATAATATTAATGATATAAATCTTAAATTAATTATACCTAAATGCCAACAAGATATAAAAAAACTTATTATTTTAATAGATCAATTTAAAAATACCGAAAAATTCAATATCGAAGATATTATTATTAAGGATTCTTCATATAATTTATTTACTGATTTTGCTAACTTAGTAGCCAATTATAAAACTATTAAATCAACACTTATTAATACAGATCAGATTATTCTACTTACTTATACATTTCATCAAAATATTTATAATTTTTCCATAAATAATTGTAAAAATGAATATTTAGAAGATTATTTATATGATTGGAATAAACGTATTCTTGAAAGTATAAATTATGAATTTTATATGACTAAAACACAAAATTGGGATTTTCTTAATTATCTTTATTTTACAGGCCCCAAATATATATCTTATACATATAATCAAACTAAAAAAAATAAAAATATATCTGAAAATATAGATTATCCCAAATATTGTTATTTATCTAATCAAAAAAATCTATATAAAAAACTTATCCAAATTTTTAAACATTTTGATTTTTATGATTCTATCAATGAAGATAATTTTAAATTATTTGTTCAATCCTTATTTAATAATAAGGAATCTAATTCTGATATTTTCTCTCAATTAACAAAAGATGATATAGAGTCCCTATCAAAAATTATATAAAAAAATTTATTTATATTACAATTATTTATATTTTAAACATTTTTATAAAATTATTTTTCTTCTTTTTTTTTATTCATTAAATAATGTTTTGCATTATTAAAACGATTTTTAATATCATTAATCACATTATCAAATTTTCTTGATTCTCCCCAAATCTCAATTTTATTTGAGTTACGATTATGATATAAATACGCTATTTCATGTTTTTCAGTAATTTGTTTCAAATAATATCCACTTTTTCCAAATGCTACTGCGTTTGTTTCTTCATCATCTGACGCATCTAGTTCAGTATAATCTTCACCATTCTTAAATGGTGGTTTATGATTTGGACTTTTATAATCATATTTTTTTGATACTCTATCATTCATATCTACTTCCTCTTGAGGTGATAATTCGATTGTTTTATTTTCACTCTGGTTTTCATTAACTTTATCAAAAATTTCTTGTTGAATAAGTTCTCTTTGAGACATCATGTGATTTATATAATTATATAAATAAATCAATTTTAAATAATTTATTTTAATTTATACATTTTTATAAATTTAATATATAATAAATAATTAATAATGAATAACATTAATTACGATTATTCTATTAAAAATATTAAAACAGAAGATCTTGTTTTAACTTATAATATATCTTCTGATTCATTTATTTTATTAGATAATAACACTACTATTATTAATGATAATTATATTAAAAAATTTCAAATACAACCTATTTCAAAAAATAATTATTATTTACTTTTTAAATACAATAATAAAATTATTAAAAAAGAAATTATTATTATATTTTCTTCCAACAAATTAGATAATCCCTTATTTTTTAATATTTATATTAAAAATAATAATAATACTTTTGATATATTAAAAAGTAATTGTAATTCTTACATATGTTATACTCATAATATAATTAAAGAAAATATATCTACAACTAAATTTAAAAAAAATGGTTCCTATATTTTTTATTTAACCTATTTCAATTTACAACCATGTAGAATTTCAATAAAAAATAAAGATTATAATGTTTTAGGATTTACCAAAACTGCTAATATTAATCCTAATTTTAAATTATCATCCAAAAATATTACATGTAATGTTGATAGAAATTTACAAAATAGTTGGAAGGTTAAACGTGATAAAAAATGTAGATATATACAATTTAAAAATAATAAATATAATAATAAACTTAAAACATGTGCTATTGATAATAAAATGAAAACATTACTAAATAATATCCCTACTATTCCCGAAGTATTTAAAAAATATGTTACTCATACAAAAATGATGTCAGCAGGAGATACTAAACAAAAAACTGATATTGCAAAAGATAATATTCAAAATAGTATTGGAGATACACAAACTGAATTTACTACTCAACGATTGGAAAAAACATTAGAACCTGAATATAAAGAAATTTTATATAAATCTATTCAAGATTTTGATAAAATGGATAATAAAGATAAAAGTAAAGAGAATTATTTAGCTTTATTAAAAGATATTAATGAAAAAAATAAAGAATATAAACTTTTAGGAAAATATAAAAAATGTGTTGGTAATAAACTAACAAATGTATGTAATATTGAAAATATTGTTCAATGTCAAAAAAAATGTAATGAAATATATGATTGTGCTCATATTTCCTATGATAGAAAAAATAAAAAATGTAAATTATTTAATACTTGTAAATTAAGATCTAGTTATAATCATGATTCATATTCAAAAAAATCATTATTACGAAATAACGGTTATAATTTAATAAATGCTATTTTAACTTATCAAAATTTACCTATTCCCGAATTACCATGGGGCATTCGTTTAATTACATTTATATCTGGAATAATTATAATTTTATGTATTAGTATGATTTTATTTAAAATTATTAAAGCTTTTATTAAACTATTTTTATGTATGTATTATGATACCTGTTATGCTCCTACTGAATTATTAAATATATTCTCCGAAGAAGGACCTTCTAAAAAATATATTTAATTTAATTTATTTAAAACTTTATCTTCTTATTTATTTATGGATTTTGAAGAATTTATAAATACCACATATCAACATGATACTTTTGATATAATTGATACAAATACAAATGGAACATGTTGTTATGATTCAATATTACGATTATTAAAAATACATAAAAAAGTTAAACCTAATATGAATACAAAAATTATTCAATCACAAGCTGTAAATTGGATTATTAAAAATAAAAACTTATATCTTACAGATTTTGATTTAACTATGGAAGATTTTGTTTTATTAACTCATAATTTAGATTCATTCCAAGAATATATTGATGCATATAAAATATATTCCGGAAAAAATGACTCATCTCTTACAAATAATAGATGGGGTGGCACACCCGAATTAATTGCTCTTAGTAATATTTATAATATAAATATCAATATTTATACCGGAAATTCATACGATAAAAACAGAAATAAAATTATTAAAGGAACTATTATATATAATAAACCACGTAAGGACTTTCGTTTCAAATTATTATTAAATACTAATAATGATTTTAAAAAAAATGACGAAAATTCATTCAATATTTTATATACACGTTATAGAAATAATTCTAGTCATTTTGATGCATTATTAAAAAAAAAATAATTTTAATAATGATGAAAATTCATTCAATATTTTATATACACTTTATAGAAATAATTCTAGTAATATCCAGATACCGATCTTCGATCTTGTTCTTCAATTCTTCGATCTCGTTCTTTATTTCTTCGATCTCGTTCTTCATTTTGCCTCTGCTTTTTTTCTTCTTCTTGAATTTGTTTATCTTCTTCTTGAATTTGTTTAAGAATCTGTTTTTCTGTTATTAGATCAGCATCTTCAAATCCCCTTTTTTTATCAAATTCGTCTGGTGTCATTGTATTTTGTTTCTCCATTTTTTCCGCTGCCCTACTACCACCTGGACCCGGTTCGACACCATATTCATTTACCTCTTCTGCTGTATATGTTCTTTCTAATTCTGGTTCTTCTTCTGATACGTCTTTAACTGCTGGTGTTTTAGGTTCAACTACTGGTTCTTCAGGTTGTACAACTACTGGTTCTTCAGGTTGTACAACTACTGGTTCTTCAGGTTGTACAACTACTGGTTCTTCAGGTTTACCTTCTTGTACAACTAGTGATTCAACTAATTCTCCTTCTTTTTTTTCTCCTTCGTTTCTTTTTTTAAAATATTTATATCCTAAATATCCTGCACTTACACCTAGTGCACTTAAAACAATTGGTACAATCCAATTTAATATATCTCCACTCATTCCACCTTTTAATTTATTTTTTATATTAGGATTATTTCTTATTTCTTTTGTAATTCTATTTTTAATTATATTTTT
>PBMY01000017.1 GCA_002722795.1 Crocinitomicaceae bacterium | reverse complement strand
AACTGATATTAATCCAAGAAGTAACCACATCATTCTTTGCATTTCTAAATCTGCAGTGGCTTCTGTATCACCACGGTAACTATTAAAAACTGGAAGGAAACATCCGATTAAAATAGCAGTCATGATTAGTAGACTGTTTAATGCCTTATTTGCCTTTTCAGGCACCTCTTCATTAATTCCAGCTGGAACTTTGTGATTTGACTTAAGTATAAATGCGACGATTATAAATAATGATCCTACACCAGTATAAAGTATCATAACTTTAGTAAGGCTTAAACTTTTAATCATATCGTCACTAATTGCTGTTGCTGATCCAAAAAGTGCTAGGGCAATAATAATGGGTCCTAGGGTAGTTCCAAGGCTATTAATTGCTCCGCCTAGATTTATTCTATTGCTTCCCGTTTTAGGGTCGCCTAGCGCAATCATAAAAGGGTTGGCGGCTGTTTGTTGTAGCGAAAAACCAAGTGCTACGACAAACAATCCCAACAGCATTCCAAAGAATGTGTTTATGTATACAGAAACAATCATTGCTCCAGCTCCTAATGCTGAAAATATCAGTCCGTAGATAATACTCCTTTTGTAACCCCAACGACCTACTATATCGTATCCCTTTTGTGAGCCAACAGCAAACAAACCAAGTGCACCTACAAAATAAGCTAGATAGAAAGCGAAATCTATAAGTTGAGATTGAAATTGGTCAAGAGAAAAGTAGTTTTTACAAAATGGAATAAAAATACTATTTCCAGCTGCTATGAATCCCCAAAAGAAGAAGACTGTGGTAAGTGTGGTAAGTGCACTATAGTTGGTTTTGTTTTCTTGAATCATTTTATTTAGTTGTTGGAAGGTGTTTGTCAATAAGCATAATCATTGAGGCCATTGCTGCTGCCCCAAGCTCTAATTCTCGTTTGTGAACGTTTTCAAATATATCATTTTCTGTATGGTGAAAATCAAAATATCTTTGACCGTCTGGAACTAAACCAACCATAAATGGTCGATGTTCTAATTTCTTTAGTGGCCCGATATCTACTCCCGCCCAACCTCTTTTGAAGTGATATAGGTTATAGGGTTCGAATAATTTTTCCCAACTCTTAAATAGATCATAATACTCGTCAGAAGCATCAAGATTGAATCCTCTAGGGCTAAATCCTCCAGCATCACTTTCCATTGCAGCGATATATATCTTTTCACCTCTTTCAAATTCTTGACTTGCTATTTCTGCATATTTTTTACCACCTCTATTTCCATTTTCCTCATTGATAAACAGAACAAAACGAAGTGTTCTTCTTGGTGTATAGTCAATTGCCTTCAATAATCTCAAGGTCTCAATTGTATGCACAATTCCAGCTCCATCGTCATGAGCACCTTCTCCAATATCCCATGAATCTAAATGGCCTCCAAGCGTTATTATCTCATTTGGATGTTCAGAGCCTATCCATTCTGCAACCACATTTCCTTGTTCAACGTCGTGATATTTACGACAATTCATCGTGAACTCAACTTCTAGGTTAGGGTCTTCCTTAAAGAATTGCGCTAAAATTCTTGCATCAACAGTAGAAATAGCAGCAGCGGGTATTCTTGGAACTCCTTTTTCGTAACTCATTGCACCAGTGTGAGGTATGGTGTCTAAACTATGGGTAAGAGATCTAACTAATACTCCAACTGCACCTGCTTTTGCAGCTTCGATTGCGCCGAAAGTTCTTTGGTCATTTGCTCCTCCATATGCTGCACCTGTGTTAATTAAAACAGGGTCCATTGCTCTATTGAATAAGACTATCTTACCGTTGACATCGTCTCTACCTTTTAATTCGTCTAGGTGTTTAACTACGATGATTTTTGCTCTTAAGGGATTGTCTTTAGGTGTTTGAACTGAGCCACCTAGTGCTGTAATATGAAGAGTCTCTTCTTTTCCTCCGCTTAAAATAACCCTTGCATTTGCAATATCATTTCTACTCCAACTAGGCACAGTGACAGGCATAACAAAAACATTATCTGCTTCGTACTTTTTCAATAAATCTACTCCCCAAACCATTGCTTGATCTGCTTGATGTGATCCACTTAGTCTATGTCCTATTCCTTTTGTGAGTGACCTTAAATTCTCATATATCTCACCATTTACAAGGACATCGTCATAGATGCTGCGTATTAGCACGCTATCATTTTTATATGTTGACGACTGAGAAAAACTTGTTGAGAATATGAGCAAATTAACTACTAATAGTAAAGTTGCGTGGTGCAAATTGCATAGTAGTTGATTCATGCCATTAAGGTAGTATTTTTAGCCTATGACAACAACAAATTTCTCAATTGACCTTAGAAGCGATACTGTAACTCAACCTACAGATGCAATGAGGGATGCTATGCTCAAAGCCCAAACCGGAGATGATGTTTTCCAGGAAGACCCAGAGGTAAATGAGCTTCAAGAAAAATGTGCTGAAATGTTTGGGATGGAGGCAGGTCTTTTTTGTCCTTCAGGAACCATGACAAATCAAATAGCGATTTCTGTCCATACATCAAAGGGTGATGAGGTTATTTGTGATAAACTATCGCATGTATACAATTACGAGGGTGGCGGAATTGCAAGGTTGGCAGGCGCTTCAGTAAAATTAATGAATGGTGATAGAGGAAGATTTACTTCTGATGATGTTTTAGAGGCCATAAATCCTGACGACAGTCATTATGCAAACACTTCGCTAGTATGTCTTGAAGACACTTGTAACAAAGGAGGGGGTGCGGTTTGGGATTTAGCTCAAATTAAATCAGTATCATCAACAGCAAGACAAAAGGGATTAGCAGTTCACCTTGACGGAGCAAGGCTTTGGAATGCTTTAGTTGCCAGGGGCTTGCAAACTAATACCAAAGCGTGCAAGGATTACGGTTCACAATTTGATAGTATTTCACTATGCCTTTCTAAGGGATTGGGTTGTCCAGTTGGCTCAGTTCTAATTGGCTCAAAAGAATTCATTTCTAAAGCTCACAGACAGAGAAAGGTGTTTGGAGGTGGAATGAGGCAGGCAGGCGTGATTGCCGCAGCTGGGATTTACGCACTAGATAATCATATTGATAGATTAGTAGAAGACAATAAAAATGCAAAAGCTCTTGGAGAAGCAGCTTTGAGTTATCCAGGTGTGAAATCCTTCTCAAGTATTGAAACGAATATTGTTATTCTTCATCTTGAAAAGGGCGTAGACTCAGCTGTAGTTGTTGCAAAGTGGGCTGATTTGGGCATCCAATGCTTTCCGTTTTCTAAATCGAGTATAAGGTTTGTGACTCATTTAGACTTGACTCAGGCCCAAATCTCTCAAGCATGTAATTTATTATGCGGGAAATAAAAGTTGGTGATAGGGTTAAATTCCTCAATGATGTGGGAGAGGGTGTAGTTATTGAACTTAAGGGATTTAATGCTGTCGTTGAGGATAAAGATGGCTTCGACAGAGATTATCCATTAAAGGATTTGATTTCAGTTAGAGGGAAAGCAGAAGAAGCAGAGATGTATGGGAACAAATTGCCTGAATTGAGCGAAATTCTTGCTCGTGACATAAGCGAGGAAAGGCAAAAGAAGATTCAAGAAGTCTTTGAAGTAAAATATGCAAATGCTAGAGCTACCAACCAAAAGCGCAGAGGTGAGTACATGGAGGTGGACCTACACTTTCACGAATTGGTTGATGATATATCAGGATTGAAAGACAGAACTAAACTCGACATCCAACTCAATCATTTTGAGAGGATGATGAGAATTGCAGCTGAACAGAAAATCAAAAGAATCGTATTCATTCATGGAGTTGGCCAAGGCGTACTTAGACATCAATTAAGATCAAGATTGGATATGTACTATCCCGAATGTACCGTTAGAGATGCAAACCCACGAGAATACGGTGCAGGTGCGACAGAGGTGTATTTAGGTCAGTCTTCTTTCTGACTGTTATCCATATTCTTCTCGTAGTGTTCTTTTGCGATTTGCTTTAAATCTCGGCCTGGCTTGGTAATCATGATCTGGTCTAATGCTAAAACAAAATCACCTTCATCTCCCCAATCTAGAATCCTAAATTCCAACCCTTCTTCACTTACCCCTAGAATATTCCAATGCTCAGATAATTGGGCCGATTGTATCCTATTGTAAGATGTTTGGTTTGAGCACCAAGTTTCTATAGCCCTTTTAAGAATTCTCCTTTCTTCCTTTCTTAATTCATTCTTTTTGCAAACCCAAAAAGTAGTCACATCTGTATTCTCCTCAGTAATCTCGGAAGTGGCCCCTGTACACAGTCTTCCTAATATTTCAAGCACTGGAGCTTCATCAAGAATCTCGTATTTAGTTGGCTTTAAGTCTTCTTTTAAAAAACCCATTGCGACCATCATGTCATGAGTCAACTCTGTGCCCTGATTTGATTTTGTCGAAACGGTTATAATTGGTGATGAATTGGTTTCTCTGTAGAAAAATGAAGTTTCTCTATTTACATCATCAAGCCAAACCACTGTTGAATTATCCTTTGAAAAGTGAATAATTCCAGAACGATTTTGCCCCTTTTTATTAATTGTGTATTGAACCCACTGTTTTAGGATAAGGTCACCCTCTCCTAGAGGAGTTCTTGTTAGGTTCGCAATTTCCTGACTCAGAGTATTGAGCCTATCGTTTTTTGCCGAATCTAATTCTACTTTTTGTGCTGTAACGCTTGTAATTGCGAGAGAAAAAAATAGGAGGGATGCTTTAATTCTCATCTTATTCGTGAATTCTTTGGGCGTGGATCATTGTATGGCTTTCTATCCCTTTTTTTGCCTTCATTCTTCACTTCTACAAAAGATGTCATCTGCCACTTACCCTCATCCCAATGGTATGAATCGTATTCTAGAGTTGGGCCGTAGAATGCGGTTTGGCCTTGAAGGGCAGGATCATTTGGAGCTAAACGATCTAAAATAATTCTATCATTTTCTTCTTCGTACTTGAGGGTAACCTGAAGTATGTCACCGTACTCAAGGACATGTCTCTTTTTAAGTCCCTCATCATTTTCAATATATGGAAGCCCAATTCTAACACGTCCATTATTTATACTCATAGTCTCAATGACTTTACGAGTCACTATCCCATCAGCTCCATCCCAGCCCAAAAGAGTGTAGACGGGTGTTTTTCCATCATATTTCAGGATCATAGAGTAGTAGAGGGCTCCGGTCCAAGAGTTTGGCTTATAGCTTCTCCCATTATCATTTATATCCTCTTTAGTGCTATGCTCAAGCTCCACCCAACTCCATCCAGAGTCGGATTTGTCATTACTAAAAATTATAAATCCTCCGTAGCTCTGCTCCCTATCAATACTTTCAGTATTCCACGTAATAACAATAGCCCAATCCTTACTCGACCCAGCTGAAGCAGCCCCAAAAGGCCATTCGCCAATAAGCTTCATTATGCTAACCTTGTCAGTGCACAAATCAAGCTCCTCCCTCATATATTGTGCTAATTCCTGACTAGCTACAAAACGTTCCTGATCAGTTAGAGCTAATCGCAGTGCGTCGTAAGTTGTGTTTTGGGCTAGAATATAATTCGCGGTTAAAACGGCAATAAAAGCGATTAAAATCCTCATGTTTCCATTACGACACATTATATCCAGATATTGCAATTATAGATGCATGAAGTCCTTTTTTAAAATCAGGACATCTTCGGATTCAACATTGTTTTCGTCAGGTAAACAGCAATCAACAGGACAAACGGCAGCGCATTGTGGCTCCTCGTGGAAACCAACACATTCAGTACACTTCTCAGGAACTATAAAGTAAAGTTCTCCATCAATTGGCTCATTTTCAGCGTCAGAATCAATAGTGCCTGCAGTAGGGTGGTCTAATTGCCCCACAATACCAGTTCCATCCGAGAACTTCCATTTAGCAGCTCCTTCATAGATTGCAGTATTAGGGCATTCAGGTTCGCATGCTCCACAATTGATGCAGTCGTCAGTAATAATGATTGCCATATTTTTACCATTCTAAATTGACTTCGTAAAGATAAAGTGAACAATCTACAACATACACTAGTTGAACTGGGAAAATGGTTCATAGAAGATGCAATTCTCAATGAAGATTTGTTAAAATCAGCAGAGGCTCATAATGGCTGGTTCACAAAAGAAAGTGTTGTCATGGCTCTACAAAACCATGGTAAGATGCTTAAAGAGGAGTCTGTAAGTAATTGGTTAGGTAAATATGGAATCAATAGTATTCCTCTTGAATCTCCGTCAAAAAAGCTTGGTTTAGTTACTGCTGGAAACCTTCCACTTGTTGGATGGCATGATATGCTGTGCGGTTTAGTTTCAGGTTTTGAAGTTTCAGTTAAAGCAAGTAGGGATGATCAAATCTTACCAAGAGCTGTAGTAAAAAAGTTGGAAGAGATTTCACCAGAACTAAGTGGACGTATCACCTTCATTGATGGAAAGCTTGGGGATGTCGATGCGGTAATAGCAACTGGAAGCTCAAATACTACTAGGTATTTCGAGTATTATTTCAGTCATATACCACATATTTTCAGATCTCAAAGAACCGGAGTAGCAGTGTTAGATGGTAATGAGACTGAATTGGAACTGTCTGGCTTAGGTGATGACATGTTTACTCATTTTGGCCTTGGATGCAGAAGTACAACGAAAATCTTCCTGCCTGAAGGATTTGATCTTGATCGATGCTTTGCTCAGTGGATTAAATGGGGTGAAATTGCTAATCACAATAAGTTTGCAAACAACTATGACTATCACAAGGCTATTTGGCTTTTAAATGGGGAGGATCTTATTGAAAATGGATTCTTAATAGTAAAAAAGGATGAAGGATGGGTTAGTCCTGTAGGAACTATCTATATAGAGTTTTACAATGACTTAAAGAAGGTGGTATCTAAAATCTCGGATTATTCAGATGGAATTCAGGTGGTTACTTCAAGAAGTGGATTTTGTGAATTCCAAGAGTCAATTACCAATGTCTCTCCAAGTATTAATCAAGATTTATTAGGCTCTGCTCAATGTCCTAAAATTTCAGATTATGCAGATGGTATAGATACGGTTGAGTTTCTAAAGGGTCTCAATTAGTATCTTAGCGAAATGCATGAGAAGAAGTCTTATAGTTTTTTTACTATTTTCTCCCTAGGCCTTATTTTGATGTTTGGTTTTTCTAGGTGTTCTTCAGAAGTTGATTTAAACGCTCCATACCAGAGCATTCCAATTATTTTTGGTCTATTGGACGCTGAGGTAGATACCCAATGGGTTAGAATCAATAGGACTTGGTTGGGTGAAGGAGACCAAAACATTTTTGCACTCATTCAGGATTCTTCAGAATATGAAAATTCAAGAGTTAAAGCTCAATTCGTTGAAGTTTATGCAAATGGCCAAGAGGTTGTTGGCACACCTCCTTTCATTTTGAAAGACACGCTACTTGAAAATAAAGATGAAAGTGGAATTTTCTTCGCTCCTGAGTATAAGGCATATTACGCTGTTACATCAGGCGCTAACTCTTTAAACACTGAAAATGAGTATAAGTTTGAGTTAGTACTAGATGACACTACTGAAGTTGAAGCCCAAACAAATCTCATTTCTCCTGTAATTGGAAACATTACTCAACCCCCAATGGGAGTATCAAATATTCAGATGGGTTTTGCAAGTGTTGGATCAATCAATGTCACTTATCCTAATTACACATTTAAATGGTCATCAACTCCTGGAGCAGCTAGGTATGATGCTGTGTTGTTAGTTCATTATTTAGAACATTATTGGGCAAATGATAATCTGACTGAATTAGATAGCTCTAGGGTTAAAACAATGGAAATCCCAATTGGAAGTGCTTCACCGAGTGACGATGAAGGAGGAGAAATCCTTAGTAAAGTCTTTTCAGGTTTGACATTTTATACAAATTTCTCTTCTAGGCTTGAAAAAAATCCTAGGATTACCCGTGAACTAGGTTATTGGGACGAAGAAGATCAGATAGCAAGAGCATTTGATTTTGTGCTAATGGTGGCTAATAATGATCTGGCAACATTCTTAGAAATAAATACTCCAGTAACTAATATTATACAGGAAAGACCAGAATATACCAATATTAATGGTGGATTAGGGCTTTGGGGAGCTAGGACAATTGAGGGAGTATATGGACTAGGCTACTCTACAGACACTATTGAGCATTTACAAGAAGGGGATGAGACTGCAGAGTTGAATTTCTGCACCCCCAACCC
Source organism: Crocinitomicaceae bacterium (assembly GCA_002722795.1). Classification (GTDB taxonomy): domain Bacteria; phylum Bacteroidota; class Bacteroidia; order Flavobacteriales_D; family Sanyastnellaceae; genus UBA974. The sequence goes on along the minus strand of PBMY01000017.1, from coordinate 51,101 downwards.
CTTCTCGGATTACTATTGTCAGTAAAATCTACTGAATTATCAATACTTTAGGTCTAGATAGAAGACCGTTTTTACTCGTATTTTGAATTAAAAAGTAAGCGCCAATACTAAGATTTTCTGTGTCAAGTAATGACCCTTGTCCTTTTTTACAAAGTACTCCTGATCCGTTTCTTACCTCCCAAGTTGAATTAGCGTCAACTCCTTGAAGAGTAATTGTTTCTCCAACATTTGCTGGGTTAGGGAACATCTTGATGTCTTCTTGAATTACTCCTGTAATTCCTTCAGTTCCTGACGTGTTGTCTTCTTCAACTTCACCTTGGTAACGAACTCTAAAAGGAACGTCAAATGCAGTTTGAACTTCTAAGTATGGAAGACCGCCATCTCCTAGCCATTGGTATACTGTCGTTTCGTATTCAAATGGAATAGGATCCATTCCTTCTAGTGTGAATTCGTCAGATTTATTAATTGTAGTAGCAAGTCTAAGAACTTCATGCTCTTCACCGTTAGGAAGAAGTAAAGTACCCCATCCATCGACAACGCCAACTCTTGAACCTTCAGAAGCGTATGAAAACATTGTTGGGATTTCAGCTAAAAATGCGTGAGTAGAATTCACGTTATCTCCGTATGAAAGAGGTAATGGATGAATTTCATCAATATCTGTATAAGGTATAGGAAAATCAATTCCTTGTGCTCCCATTGAGAATCCAGCTATATTATAACTATCACCGCTTGTTTGGTAGTAGTTGTAGAAGCTACTTAATTCTATAGGAAGTTCAGATCCGAATTCACTCATGTCAGGAAGTTCTCCTGGGCCGTATATGTCACAAACGTGGTCAGGCTGCATCCAAGGTTGATTAAAAACCAACTGTGCAAGGGTAGGTGCGCTTTCGATGTCTCCGAAATCAATCTCTAATTCATTCATAGATTCTATCCCTGAGAAATCCCAAGTCACTCCAGCGCCAGTATTTGAGTAATCTACAAGTGGTTCAGGAGTAGATTCCTGGATTGTATAGGTGCTTCCTGCTTGTGGAAGATGGATAGTGTTTATTGTTATTTGCGCAGAAGTGGCAAATGATAGGAATAGTAGAGTTGTAGCAAGAGCTCCTAATTTTGATACTGATGATGTCATTTGTTGTTTTGGGTGTTTGAGAATTGGAATTGAAAGTTAATTATTTTTTGACTTGCTTTTAAACAAATCTTTTATTCTATCGAAGTCTTTGTTGAATAAGATGCCAACTCCCTGTACGCTTTCGCCTTCTAGACCCGGAACAGTAGCTCTTTGAGTAGAATAACCTGTTAATTGAATAGTACCGTCCTCTTTAATATCGTACTTGATCTTTATATCTTGAATTTGAAGATCATCAGTTGTACCAGAATACAAGTTCTGTGTACCTACTTCACCTTCTATATGCAGTCTGTCATTAAATAACTGAGTTGAAAGAGCAACAGCAATAGCAGTTTCATCTCCTGTACTTACAGCACTATCATAATCTATTCCAATATTAACATCGTCACTTATTCCTGAAAGCCAATGCGCGATTTGAGCAGTTATAAGTTCTGAACTACTCTCTTGAATCCCAGTTGACCCTACAGCAGAAGCATGCCATGTGCTTGGTAGAAATGAGTTGATTACAAGAAGTGACACGGCCTGTCTACTAAGCTCCTCTTCATTTGAAAAAATTGAAGCAAGTGCAGCTCTATATTGTTCACTAGCATCAGGTATAGAAATATCAAATAGAATCCCTGGCCTCATTAATTCACCTCTAAGGTTTAGCCCTAATTCGATATTGTATTTAGAAGCATCAGTTATTTCAGGCAAAATCGGCCTTAATGATGCTCTTGTTTTATACAATGTAGAAATGTCTATATGAGCATTGTAGGGATCGCCAAACCACTGAATAGTCCCACCGGGCATAGCTTCAAATTTCTTGCTGATTATGTTTTTAAGATTAAAAGCATAATCTCCTTCAACTATCTCTAAATTTCCAAACATTTCTAGCCTTTCTAAATCATGAAGGTCTAGGTGGATATGTCCTTTACACCTTCCTGTTATTTCATCTCCCAACTCAGAGTTAAATACTATCCTTGCTTCAGAAGATGGTGTTATCTCTAGATTAATATCAAGGCTAACATCAGTTATATTTATCTCTTGGTTTTCATTGCTACTTTTTTCAGTAGACTTCTCTAAACCGTCTTTTATTTCTACAAATGAAGACCAATCGCTGCTAGAAACAACGTCCATTGGAAGTGCAAACTCAGTTCCCTCACTAGTTTCAAGATTTGCTTCAATAACAATATGATCATCATATCCAAATACGTTTATATCACCAACTCCTTTACCAATACCATAAAAGTATCTTTCTGGAGAATAGGGGATGTTTATTATTTCAATTGGTGTTTCTTCAGCGATAAGTGAAATGTCGATATTCCAATCTTTAAAATGATTGTGAAGAATTGTGCCTACAAGAAATCCGGCTCCATTATTTCCATCATCTACTTCTAGACCGTTTAATTCAATTGCATCAGGTTCAACATTAAAATTACCATTAACATAATATTTGGTGCCCATGTAATCAACCTGCACTGAACAATCGTCTAAATTACCGTTACCTGTAATTTTGGGCTCGCTAATCGAACCGTCAATTGAAAACACACCGTTTATTTCTCCATCTAATACAACAGAGTTTTTTGACATAAGCGGATTGATATAGCTGAGGGGTAATTCATTGATTGATGTTGTGAGATCAAGCGATTGAAGGTTGAACGTTCCTAACACAGTTATCAATCCAATATCTAATTCACCAAGACCTTTTAATTGTGATGTAATTTGGTTTTGACCATCTTCATGAAAAAAATATAAAAAGCAATCAGATATATTTTCTCCAAATACTTTTAAATCTGTACTATGTGTATTCAAAGCGATTTTTGGCTGAGTTATCATTCCTGAAATCAACCCTTCAATTTCAATTGCTTCTGTTTCGATAGGAATACCAAACCATTCAGTTGTTTGGTCTTCAGAAAGAGCCTCTGTAACCATACTAAATCTTAGGTCTAATTCATCCTCAAATTCTCCAATTACATCTAATTCACCATCAACACCTTTAGTGCTTTTCCAAGTAGAATATATACTTAGCTGTTCATCATTAGAAATGTGAGTTTCAAGAGAAGATACAAGCCGTGACGAACGATCATTATTTAATATCAGAACTTCTTCACACGAGGCATGGCCTGAGATGTTTTTGACATCTCCCTCATATTCAAACTGATTAAGTCTAAGTCCATTAAATGCAATGAAATTTGATGAAAAGTGCACATTATACTTGTCTGCAGTGACATTCCAATCCACTTTAGTATTACTTCCAGTTTCAATAGTTTTATCTGTTATTCTAGCTAAAAATCCTGAATCTTTGATTTGGGCTACACCATTTGACTCATAATTCCCTTCAATCAATTCTATAGGATCTATCACGGTTTCTATATTAATCTCATTACTCTGTAATTTCAATTCACAAGAGTTTAACCCTAAATCACCATGTAATTTAACCCCAACATTGTGAATTTGAATTCCATTAGTGACAATTTTATCCGAATTAATTTTAGCAACATACATTAAATTATTATGTTCAACGATAAAGTCCATTATCCCTATATGATCAATGTATGCTATACCTTCAGCTGAATCCATCGTTCCCATTGCATCAATATTTATTGATGTTCCATCTAAAATCGTTTTTCCTAAAATTGTCCACTCTTTAAGATCAATCTTCAGATTTCCTTCTTCAATAAAGTGGCCCTTAGATGATCTAAGGTCTTTTATGAAAATCGTACTGTCACTGTATTGGATTTGGCCTATTATTTGGCCTAAATCAAACCCTAAATTCTTATTGAAATGTGTTGGATATGCATCTAGATTTAATAGCGCTTCAATTGAAAAGTCATCATGAATTACAAACTCTCCATTTGCTTTAATGCTATCTGCGATAAGGGTGTCAACCCTAATCTTTAAAGCTTCATTGTATGCTATTCTAGTTTTGAGACTTGTAATTTTCAAGGAGTCTGGGCCAAATCCTCCTGTAGTTGTATTAAGCTGATTGATTACAGCTGATTCAACTGATAATAAATCTATATCAATCCCTTCTAGTTTAAGATTCTTAGTTGTTCCAACATAATTGCCTAGAACTTCCCATTGAAGATTATTGAAACTTGCTGTTTTTATTTGGCCATGATTTCTTAAGATCTCCCACCCGTTTACTTGAATTTCATCACAGCTGGCGTCTAAAATGAATGAATTACAACTTATTCCGCTAATATCAACTCTGCCTGAAAAGGGACTGATTATAACCCCCTCTATACTCACTTTAGCTCCAAGCTCTTGAGAAAAGTGGTTTGCTGTTTTAGTGACTATTATTCTTTGAACAAATGGAATATGGATTGTAATAGAGACTCCTATGCAAATAGCTAGAATAACAATAACGCATCTAAGTAATATTTTTTTAGCTCTTTGCATTGAATGCGCAAGTTACCTAGACAATGCCGTTGTATTTTTGTCTTCTAATTATTTAGCGTTTTGAATATCCCAAATCATACAATACTTGCAATTGAATCGTCATGCGATGATACAGGTGTTGCTGTGATCAAAGGAAATCAAGTTCTGAGCAACCTAGTTGCAAACCAAGAAGTGCACAGTAGGTTTGGTGGAGTTGTCCCTGAGTTAGCTTCAAGAGCGCACCAAAGCAATATTATTCCCACTCTTTCTTTGGCATTGAAGGATGCAAATGTGAATATTAAGGATATAGATGCTGTTGCTTACACAAATGGACCCGGACTTAGTGGGTCGCTTTTAGTCGGATCATCTTTTGCCAAATCTTGGGCATGGGCAAATGACATTCCAACTATCACGGTGAATCATATGAGGGCACATATTCTTGCGCATTTTTTAGACGATTCTCCTTCTCCCAATTTCCCGTTTTTATGCCTTACAGTTTCAGGTGGTCATACTCAAATTGTAAGAGTTGATTCGCCATCTGAAATGGAGGTTATTGGAACTACTCTAGACGATGCTGCTGGTGAAGCTTTTGACAAGGTGGCTAAACTTATTGGACTTCCGTACCCTGGCGGACCATTGATAGATAAGTATAGTAAATTAGGAGATTGTAAAAGATTCATTTTCAATAAGTCTAATGTGTTTAAGTTAAATCTAAGCTTTAGTGGATTTAAAACCCAGGTTTTAAGATTTCTTCAAAAGAATTTGCAAGAAAATCCAGATTTTTTTATCGATGCAAACAAACAAAATCTCTACGATTTCTGTGCTTCTGTACAGCACACTATTATATCTATGTTAATGGATAAATTAGTGCTTGCAGTTCAGCAAACTAGGATTGATGAAATTGCAATTGCAGGAGGTGTTAGTGCAAACTCTGGATTGCGAAATGCTCTTGAGGCGAAGGCAAAATCAGATGATTGGAATATCTACATTCCTCAACTCAGATATTGTACAGATAATGCTGCCATGGTAGGTATTGTTGGGGTGTTTGATTTCGAAGATGAGAGGTTTGGAAATCTAAAAGACGTGCCTAGCCCCAGATTACCAGATCTGAGACACTCAGTTTAAAAGGGGAAACTTCAATTTTGACAAAAAAATATTAGTGTCTTTTGATATTGTAAGCTAAGAAAAATTTTTGATAATTAATCTTCCTCGTTAAAGGCATGTCTTAACTCAGTCTTGAGTCTTCGTGTGTACTCATCTTGTAGCCAAGTTCTGTAATTATCTGTTGTCTTAGCCATACACTTAGAGTATTGCTTAACTCTAAAGTTGATGTCGTCACTAAGAAGATCAATTAACTCTACAGCATCCCAATAATCGTCAGCTGCATATTTAATGATCTTCTTATGTTGTTCAAGACTTAAATCAACAGCCTTTTTCGGTCTTTCAGCCTGCTTCATCACTTCATTGTAGACTTCCATCATATCAAATCCGGTTTCAGGCCCTCCTTCGAATTTCTTAGCTAAATCCTCTGGCATTTGGTATACAAATTCATTTTCGATCTCCTCATCTGAGTATAGACCGTCTATAAATGCTTGAGGTGCTTTAAATATTTCTTGCCAATTGATATGTGCATCCCATAGTCCAAATCTTCTTGCGTTATTACCTAAGTCAATGACGTTAAATTCTTGTTTGTGCTTTAAAAAACGAGATCCTCTACCAATCATTTGATGATAAAGAGTGAGAGATTTCGTAGCTCTGTTAAGTATGATAGTTTCTACTGTTGGCTCGTCAAAACCAGTGGTAAGAATGCTAACTGATGATAGAATAGCGTCAGGTTTTGTGTGAAACCATTCTAAAATTTCTGCTCTTTCTTTTTCGCTGTGAGTGTTATCAAGGTGTTTACACTCATATCCTTCTTCTTCAAACATTGCCTGAACCTGTTTAGAGGTATTAATCCCATTATTGAAGATTAGGGTTTTAGTTCCTTTGGCCTTCTCCTCATATGCGTAAAGAAGTTTCTCCTGCATTAGGTAATTACCGTAGAGTCTTTCAGAGGAACTAACAGTGTAATCCCCGTTAATACCCACTTTAAGAGCTTTAAGATTTACATCATAATTGTAGGTGTGTGCCTTAGAAAGGTACTTCTGGTTTACAAGAGAAGAAATGCTTTCACCTACAATAAGCTCTTGATAATTGTCATGAAGAGGAAGCTTAATGTTTGAGCTTAATGGAGTAGCAGTTACTCCCAATAGAGCTTGACTTGCAAAATGCTTGAATAACTTTCTAAAACTATTGTAGTGAGCTTCATCAACAATTATGAGTCCTAGGTTCTTAAACTCCATTGCCTCCTCATTGATACGGTTGTTTAGGGTTTCAACCATAGCTACATAACACCAATGATCCTCACCATCCTCAAGATCCTTCACCTTAGCGTTAATTACCTTGTTAGTTACGCCAATTTCAGAAAGCATGTTTGAGGTTTGGCCCAAAAGCTCAATTCTGTGAGTTAGGATAAGTACCTTTTTGCCCTTGGCTAAAATGTATCTTTTGGTAAGCTCGGAAAAAATTACAGTTTTACCTCCTCCAGTAGGTAATTGGAATAAAAGATTGAAGTTATCGTTGTTATTATTGAATTTATCAAGTATTTGGTCGATAGCTGTTTTCTGATATCCGTATAATTTCTTACCCCTAGATTTTTCTAGATTTGCTCTGAATTTAGGATCCATGGACGAATTGGTCGTTGTCTGAAATTAGAATGGGAAAGTGCAAAAATACCTTTTACTTTGCTTAGTCGAAAATTAAACTAACACGATTATTAAATATTGAATGCACAGTTTATTTAAGGATAGTGACTTTAAAATTCATGAACGACTGAAAATCAAGTCATTGAGTACCTTAATTTCACAAATACCCACCTCTAAAGGTTGGTCAAATATTTTTAAAAAGTTTTCAAATTCCTCTCATTTTGAGAGTCTTCAGAGGTTTTTGGTAGATGAATATTCTTCCAATTATTGCTTTCCTAAGCCTGAAAATATTTTCAGAGCTTTTAAATTGACAAGTTTTCAAGATGTCAAAGTTGTAATTCTTGGTCAGGATCCTTATCACGGTGTAGGACAAGCTGATGGTTTGGCATTTTCTGTTCCTGAGAGAGTGAATACACCACCATCTCTTAGAAATATTTTTGTGGAATTGTCTAATGATATTGGTGGTGTTAGATCTACAGATTTGTCCAATCTAGCTAGTCAAGGAGTTTTACTTTTAAACTCTTGTTTGAGTGTTAGGTCATCAGAACCAAGATCACATCGTAATAAAGGGTGGGAGTTGTTGATAGATTTAGTCTTACAAGAGATTAATGAAAATAAAAGTGGAGTCTGTTTTATTCTTTGGGGTAAAGACGCTGAAACACTTGGAAATAATATTGATTTAGCAAAACATAGGCTGTTTATTTCCGCTCATCCTAGTCCACTATCTGCATATAGAGGCTTCTTTGGTTCTAAGCCATTTTCAAATGTTAATAATGCGCTGATAGAACTAGGAGAGAATGAGATTAATTGGTTGATGTAGTCTTAACTTTGGCTTTGATGAGTAAACCCTCAATTCCAAAAGGCACTAGAGATTTTGGGCCAAAGGCAATGGCTAGAAGGCAATGGATTTTTTCAACCATTAGAAATGTGTTTGAAAAACATGGATTCTTACCTGTAAATACCCCTTCTTTTGAAAACCTTCAAACCTTAACTGGTAAGTATGGAGTGGAAGGGGATAAGCTCATTTTCAGAATACTCAATAATGGAGATTATCTAGCAAAAGCTGATGCTAAGGCTCTTGAATCTAATGATAGTAAGGCTTTAACTCCATCAATTAGTAAAAAGGCTCTTAGGTATGATTTAACAGTTCCTTTTGCTCGCTTTGTAGTTATGAATAGGAATGATTTGACCTTTCCATTTAGAAGATATCAGATACAGCCTGTGTGGAGAGGGGATAGACCTGGAAAGGGTAGATACCAAGAGTTTACTCAATGTGATGCAGATATAATTGGCTCTACAAGTACACTATGTGAATTTGACTTAGTTCAAGTGTTTCACGAAGCACTAATTGACTTGGGTGTGCCTGATTTTACAATTCATGTTAATGACAGGAGGATACTTGCAGCTTTAGCTCAAAGCTTAGGAGTTGATTCTTCTAAACTTACAGACTTTACTGTTTCAATTGATAAGTATGATAAAGTAGGGGTTGACGGAGTAGTTGAGGAGCTTAAGAACAGAGGGTTTGAAGAAGCTGTTTGTGGAGGTATTTCAAGGATATTCAGTACAAATACTTCTGGTTCAAATACTGACATTCTAAATGCAATGTCACGTATTATTGGAGATAGTGAAGAGGGTGCCAATGGTATTGATGATTTAAAATCTCTTTTGTCTAGATCTAGTGCTCAAGGAATTGATGAGCCTTCAATACGATTTGATGCAATGCTTGCTCGTGGTTTGGACTATTATACAGGCGCCATATTTGAAGTAAGAGTGAAAAACACCCCTTTTGGAAGTATTTGTGGGGGTGGTAGATATGATGATCTAACAGGAATTTTCGGATGGAAGGGGCTGAGTGGTGTTGGGATAAGCTTTGGAGCAGATAGAATTGAGAATGTTCTTGAACACTTTAGTCTTTTTCCAGATTTCTTGGATAGAAGTACCGATGTTTTAATTGCCAACATGGGAGATGAGGATATTGAAACTGAAATCAATATTGCATCTGAGCTAAGGTCAAATGGATTTGCTGTAGAGATTTACCCTGATGCCACGAAGCTTAAAAAGCAGATGAAATATGCTGATGACAAATCTATTCCTTACGTTGTAATTATTGGTGAGGATGAAAGAGCTGATAAAATGCTTACTTTAAAAAGCATGATTGATGGGGTTCAGAATAAGCTAGCACCGTCAGATCTGAAAGATGCATTAAGAAAGTAATTCAAGGCTTAAGCTTTTTTGTTGATTAAATCTGAGAGTAGATTTGAGTTCATATGTATCTAACTGATAATCAAGTAAACATTTGTTTCAATTCCATCATTTAGTGTTACTTTTCATAGCTTTTCACAAATCTCACGACGAGTATATGATTCCTATACTGATGAATTAATAGAATTCACCCACTCACATGCAGCTGAAAAAGCGGTTATTTCTCCGATTTCAACAGACTTAGATAATCTTGACCACAGAGATTTTGACCCACTAGAATTCATTCCATTTTCAAAGGCCAAATTCCTTGCATGTATTTTCATTCTATCAATTCTTTGAGATGCTCTTTGAATTTGAAAGAATCCATTTGACTTCCACTCTAAAATTAGTCCATTGACGAGATCGTAAAATTCTTTATGACCAGAACCATCAATAGAGCTAGCAGTTATTACTTCCACAGTATGGTCGCCTTTGGGTTTAGGTAAAAGGTGTAGCGAAGATCTGTAAGCAGAGGCAGTGTCTTTACACATTGAGACATTATCTCCATCTGACTTGTGTACCACAACTAGGTCAGCCATTTCTACAATACCCCGTTTAATCCCTTGTACTTCATCACCAGCTCCACCAATTAATAATAGACCAAATACATCGACCATATCTCTAACTGAAGTTTCGCTTTGACCTACACCAACAGTTTCTACAATTATTCTATCGTAACCAGCTGCTTCACAAATTAAAATAGCCTCCATTGTAGCTCTTGCAACTCCTCCAAGAGCATCAGAAGCAGGAGAGGGGCGTACAAATGCATTATCGTTAACACTAAGCTTCTCCATTCTAGTTTTATCTCCTAAAATACTACCTCCTGTTCTTTGGCTACTTGGGTCAACAGCAAGTACAGCAACTTTGAAACCCTCTTTAATTAAGTCAAGTCCAAACCTTTCAATAAATGTACTTTTCCCAACACCTGGAATACCTGTTATTCCAATTCTGATGCTACTGACGTTTTTAGCCTTCTCTCTTACTTGTTTTAGAAGCAGATGCGCCTGCGGTCTGTCATCAATATTATTGCTTTCAATTAGAGTAATTGCTCTTGCAATAGCCTCAACCTTTCCACCCACAACTTCATTAGCAAGTTTTTCGATATTCCCTAATGTTGATTTATTAGAACGAATCCGATCCTGAGCTGCTTTAATTGCATTTGACTTCGATTGATTTTGGAAAAGCATGCTGTGAAGTTAACATTGTTTCATTTTATGCAGCATCTCTAAACCTGTAACTTGCATCTATGTTTAGTCAAAAATTTTTTTTTACATCGGTTTTGTTGGTGTTTTTGACTATGTTTTCATTTGATTCTAAAGCTCAAAACCCTTGCGACTCCACTATGGTAATTAGTGGTTGGATATTCCAAGGCAAAAATCAAGTTGTACCTGCATCAATGGCAGTGAATAGAAACTCAGGTGGCGGAGCTTTTGTAGAGAGGGATGGAAGTTTTCTAGTAAGAGCATGTGAGGGTGATACGCTTGTTTTTGGTGCTATTGGTTATTATACAGTTGAGAGGGTGGTGATTAAAAGTATGCGCAATGAGTCACTTAATATCACTTTAAGAAAGCTTGAGGTAGAGCTTGCGACTGCTGAAATATTTGCTCCAAGAACACTAAATCAAATAATCAAAGAAATAGAGGCTCTCGGTTATAATGAGAAGGATTATAGAATTAGTGATATTGATGCTTTTCAAAGCCCAATCACTTTTCTATACGAACAATTTTCAAGAGAGGAGAGGTCTAAAAGAGAAGTAGCTGAACTTGAAAACACAGATAAACGTAGAGAATTACTCCAGGAATTGTTTAGCAAATACGTTGATTACGAAATCATACAACTCGACCCAAACGAATTCAAATCATTTGCTGAATTTTGTGATCCGGGAGATGAGTTGTTAAAAGAATGGAGTCAATACGATTTCATCATTTATGTAAAAAGGCAGTTTGCTATTTACAGAATGATGCCAAGAAAGCTTGACGATTCAGATTATCAGTACAACACTGACTAACTCAAGTATGCCGAGTGTAGGAAGTATATGAAGGCTTTGAATAAGAAGCCACAAACACATATTACTACACTCGCTACATGAAAGATTCTAAATTTAAGTTTTATGCTGTCATATCTCACAACTAGATCAACAAATAATGTCCCAATTGCTATAAATTCCACTATAGTTAAAGGCACCCTGATAGAATCTAGTCCAGCGTCAAACCAACTTATAAAATCTGTAGCAAAAAAAGGAATAAATTCGGCCCAAATAAAAACTACATTTAATCCTAGCATCAGCCAAAGATTTAATGCAATCATATTCGAATTATTTGATTTCAATTTTGACACAATGCAAAAGTAGGAAGTAGTAGTTAGGTTCTTAACTATGAATGTTGAACAAACTGAATAATTTAGAATACTAATGTGGGTTTTACAGCGTTATTTTAGCAAAATGAAAAGAATCTTCTCAATAGCAGCAATTCTTTTGGCTTTGATTTCAATTACTTTTTCTGCCTGCGCATCAAAAAATAAAACTTGTGATGCATATCAGCAGATTGAGATAGAGAAGTAGGCTTAAAACTGGAAGTAGATAAAGGGCTGTGGTGATGCAGATCCTACCTTCCAAAGAATCAGGGTAAGAACCCCTGTGATACCCCATATACTTAATGAGTGAAGAGATGTAAATCTCTCAATGATTTTAGAGCTTATTCGCTCAGGGCAAAGGTGTGTGATATATCCTATAGCCATAACTGCAAGAACCCATTTGTGACCCTTAAGTACTTCAATTATTGCAATATCATTGAAGTGTTGTATCAGTTGATAGACCAAATCATTTGCAGTAAACCACTCCAATAAAATATTGTGATTTCCAGGTACACTATCCCATCCGATTCCAGAACCAGACCTAAACCATATTCTAGTAAAAGTGATAAAATTGAAAGTCAATATAACGCCTATTGCTTTTGCCCACCAATGCTCTAACTTGCTCCATGGCAAATAATGCCTAAAGAATTTAAAAGCCATCAACCCAAGACCGTTTAACGCACCCCACAAAAGGAAATTCCAAGACGCTCCATGCCATAATCCCCCTATTACCATTGTGGAAAAAAGATTCATGTATGTTGCTGCTTTTACACCCCATTCAGGGAACATTACAGAGAGTCCTCGAGCTAATAGGAGTATGCCTGACCCTATTAAAAAGACACCCATGTTGTGCATAGAAAGAGATGCAAAAAGAACAAGAGTAAAGGAGAAAATAGAAGTAAACAAAGAAGAATTTCTATTACCACCCATTGGTATATATAAATAGTCTCTAAGCCAAGTAGATAAACTGATATGCCACCTTTGCCAGAATTCTCCAACATTTCTTGCTTTATATGGAGATCTGAAATTCACAGGTAATCTAAAACCCATTAGCAATGCTACCCCAATTGCAATGTCGCTATACCCACTAAAGTCCGCGAATACTTGTAAGCTGTATCCATAAAGACCCAATAAGACTTCAAATCCACTATGACTTGTAGGGTTAGCAAATACTCTATCAACCAGATTTGTTGCAACATAATCTGCAAAGACAATTTTCTTCGTTAAACCTGCAAGTATCCACCATATTGCTAGTTTAAATTCTTTCCTACTTAGATCATAAGGTTTATGAAGTTGAGGTATGAATTCAACAGCTCTAACAATAGGTCCAGCAACAAGTTGAGGGAAAAATGTCACATAACAACCAAAGTCCAAAATAGACTTAACAGGTTTGATTTTCCCTTTGTATAAATCAATTGTGTAGCTAAGGGTTTGGAATGTGTAGAAAGAGATTCCTACAGGAAGCAGTATCTCATGAACCCTAATTGAAGTGCCTAGATTTTCATTCAACCAATGCGCTCCAGGAATAACAGCTTCCCACGTTGTGCCAAACAAACTTGAACTAGCATCTGCAAAGAAGTATGCATACTTAAAAAAGCCAAGCAAGCCTAAATTAATAACTACACTAAGTATAAGTAATGCATTACGTTTGGCCCCTTCTCTCTTATCTATCAGGAGTCCAATACACCAGTCAGATATTGTTGAGAATAACAATAAACCTACAAACCAAGCACTTGTGTTCCAATAAAAGAACATGCTTGCAGCAAAAAGAAAAGTATTGCGCAGTGCTGTTTTCTTTTTCATAAAGCTTAGCCCCACCATCACTGATAGTAGGAAAAGCCAAAACGCTGGTCTTGTATACATTAACGTCTCCATTGTGTCCAGCTTTTGTATTCAGCCCTTATTGAGTGATCTAATTGTTTGCCAATCAATCTTGCACCCTTAGGAGTAAAATGAATTAAATCTGGTGAAGCAAGCTTTGGGTCAGATTCTGACCATTTCAACATTGAGCCTCTTCCTCCCATTACACTATGTGTATCCCAAAACAAGCAATCCTCAGATTCAGCTGCCAATTTGAGATTTTCAATTACAGAATAGAGCATTGGGAAAGTTGTATCATCAGAACTATCTCCCATATCAGATGGGCCTACAACGAGTATTGCAGTGTTAGGCTTAATGCCTTTTAAATATGCAAGTTGTTTTGCAAATCTCCTTCCATATCTTTGAGCTGCAATTGTATCCCTGATGTAAGGAACTACATTTCCTCCAAACTGCAATATCATTAGCCCCACATCTCTATTTTCTATGGTTCGTTTAAAGTGTTTAGTATCTAGCTTGGTGAATATCATTCCTGCACTTCCTCTCATAGGGATATTATGTAGCTGTACTCCGTAAGAACTACCCAATTCAATTCCCGTCACTTCAATTTTATACCCTTCAAATCCTATTGTTAATTCAGTTTCTCCATCTTCAAGATAAGCAACGATTTCATTGTGCATAGATGTTGAAGCTGGTCTAATACTAAACGCTCTGTATGCATTTGTTACACCACTAAGTGTAATGTTTCCACCTAGTGGAGCAGCTCCTATACTGAACTTAATTCTAGGCCAAACCTTATTCAGCTTAAACCCACTTGGATGCGGTTTAAGTGTGATTTGGGCATCACCATCTACCATGCAAAAAGCTGCCATAGGACCATAAGCACTGTGCTCTAGAGTACTGTCAAGTTGACCAAACCGCGTATACCTAGTCCAATTTTCATCGCTCTCTTGTCTAATTGAAAGTGCAGGTATTGGTTGGTATGCTGGAAGTAAACCTGGCCCTGAGCCACCCCATGATTTTTGCCAACTTGATCTAAGTAAACCTGAAATTCTATCTCCCTCTATTTGTGAGTCTCCCCAATGGAAAATTTCTACAGGTTCAGTGTCAGTTTCTGAAATGGATTCAAGTTTTTTAAAGAATGTATATAACTTGTCAAAAGCTAATTCAGTACCTATAAGCCTTAAACTATCGGGTAGAGTAGAGGCAGAGTGTGCTGCATAATCTGGAATCCATCTTGAGAAATCAATTTCGAGTGAATCTAGTTGGAGTGATTGAGTAGTGTCACTTTCTACTTGATCTACATCTGATTTTAAGACAATCTCCTCGTCCTCTTCATCCAACAATTCAGACCATGTAGGAATAGGATCTACTCCCTCTTTCTTTTCTTCTAAAAAATATTCTTCAGCATATGGAGCTAAAAACATTAGCAGAATAAGAGGGGCAAGAAATAGTATGGTTTGGTGAGGTTGGTGATTCATTGCCTATGGCTAAGGTATCACTAGAACGCTACCGCTGTTTATATGAGTGCTTGATCCTAGTTTGTTCGCTAGCTGAATTGACTCAACACTTACACCGTAAATAACTGAAAGTCTGTAAAGTGTTTGGCCTTCAAGTACTGTGTGAGTTTTTTTCAGAGTCTTACAATTTTCAGGCAGTGCCAAATTTTCAATAAGCCGTATTGAAATTCTATAGTTGTATAAAAAGTTTTCGAACCCCTTTTCGACTCCCCAAATTCCCTTAAGATGATTGATGTAATCAGATGATTTGCCTGAAAATTCTGCCATTTTAGCAAAAATACTTTCCGACTTTTTGCAATCAACACTTTCTCCATTTGATAATGCTATGGGTAGATATAATGCTGTTTCTAGCAAATCATACTTAATTAGGTATGATTTCCAATCTTCCTTACACAGGCATAAACTATGATTGTATTTCAGTATTTTAGAATAATCATTTGCTCTAAAACTTTCCATAAAGAGAAACACTTTTTTATCCTCCTCTGTTACAGTTTCAAGAATTAACTCCCATTTATCTGGCAACCTCATATCGGCTCTCAATTCAAATTTATTATCTGAATCTTGTCCATAGATATTTATCGCAGATAACCCCCACAGAAATAGGCCAAATATGATTCTATTTAATCCCAAGCCTGATCAATTAAATGTCTAATATGTGCTCTATGAGCCCTTGTTAGTTTGTCAGGCGATTTACCATCTCTCTGCAGCTTGTCAATTCTGTTTATTTGTTGCAGAATTACGCTTTTTGAAATTACGTCATAAGTTTTTTGGTTATATGCATTGATTAGGCTTTCAACGTAATACACTTGTATTTGCTGTCTATATGTGTTGACTTTTTTATTTAAATCAGCAGAATAAATGGCATTTGTTAAGTCATTCATGTACGTAGCAACGTCATACTCATTTCCGTATTTAGAAGCATCTGTAAGCCTTTTAAGGACGTTTGGATGAAGTAAATGTGAAAGTGCACCTCGTTGCATATTTAGAATTGTAGAATGGATTTTAGGATCCTCATTACCTCCGTAATGTGACCATCCTCTCCTTTGCGATTGAAGATAAGCAAATGATTGAGCTTGAGCATCAAATGCATGAGGGTCGAAAGCGTATTTAGTTAATGCAGAAACAGCTGCTTTCTGATCCAATTTACTTACCGGAGTATATGGCAATTCATTCCCTATGTTATTTGGCCCTGCCCTGTTATATCTCACTCCTCCTATTTGACGAGTCATCACATTTAGCTGTATTGAATATTCGCTTACTAATGTGTAGAATGCTCTTCTTAATTCATGATAAGATGTGCCCTCGCTAGCATATTTATCTACAAGCCCTAGTAATAGATCATTGACAAGCTCACATCTCTCAGATGCATATGCTACAGGGTCATCACTTAAGTCATATATGTTTACATCTGGGTTAATTCCCCTTCCTGAAGACCTCATGTCATCTGCGTCATTTCCAAACTTGAGTAAATCAGATGTTGATTTTGAAAGAATGTCTTCAAGTCTCTCATCCTCAGCTTCAGAATCTTCTAGTCCTTCACTGTATGCGTATTCTATTACCCAATAATCATATGGTCCAGGATTGTCATCATAATACAGAGTTTGATCTTCTTTATTTCTTGCAAAATTGATAGCAGGATATTCCATTACAGTATTACACATGCCATTTTCAGCTACAACAGAAGGGTTTTTTAATTCTTCAGGTGTGAGCATTGTGCTAGCGTGCATGTTGTGACTTAAACCAAGAGTATGGCCTACTTCATGTAAACAAAGTCTATGAAGTGTTTGGCGTACAAATTCCTGATGCTCTTCTTCAGAAAAATCCATAATCTTCATTGCTGACAGTGTGAATAGAGTGTTATGAGATGTTGCCTCCCCAACATCGCATCTATTTAGCATTTCTGCAGTTCTCTCTCTAGTTGTTAATTCTGTTTCTTCACCATCCTTGAAAACGCCTGATTTCCATAGTCTACCGGCCATCCCTCCATATTCAAGCATAATGTCAGCACCGAGGATTTCTCCTGTTCTAGGATTTACAAAACTTGGTCCGTATCCACTGAAGGGAGCAGTTGGAGAAGAAGTCCATCTAAGCACATTATACCTAATGTCACCAGCATCCCAATCCGCAGAATCTGGTTGCATTTTTACAACCACTGCATTCTTAAACCCAATTCTTTCAAATGCTAAATTCCACTTTTCTACACCAGTTTTTATATAGTCCCTAAACTCATATGGAGTTGTATTTTCAATCCACCAAGTAATTGGCTTAACAGGCTCAGATAATTCGGCTTCAGGATCTTTCTTCTCAAGCCTCCATCTGTGAATTACGTCTTTCCATGGAGTAGAGCTAGTACTTGTCATATCATTGATTTCTGTCATGAAAAACCCAATCCTTGCATCATCTTTTCTAGGAGTAAAACCATCTTTAGGCATTTGAAGAATACAATGTCTGTATTCAACTGTTACATAACGCGCATCAGTAATTGCTGCGACGTATACTGAAGGGCTGGAAGATTCGTAAACATAATCGACAACTACCTCTAAATTTTCAGGGTAGTTGTTAATGTGAGTAATACTAGTCTTTTCATTACTTAGTTTGCCTAATGCGGACTTTGATCCTGGACGAGTTTGCGGTTTAATCCTATTGATTTTCTCATTCTTAAACAAACCATCTGACGAAACTAAGAATAAGCTGTTATCATCATTAGAAGCAACAATTTTTAATGAAGCAAGGACTGGGAAATTTATGTTTGCCTTTTCAGTTTTTGCTAATGGACTTTTAGGGTCATAGTAGAACGATGTGTTCTCACCAATCACTTCAACTCTTTCATAGTTTTTCCTGAAACTAATGACTTTTGATCCACGATAAGACCCTCTGTGATTCCCAGTTTGTAATACTCCATCTTCTACTTGAGAGAAATATATATACTCATTCTCAAAAGCAGATTTTGGAATAGCCATCCAAGTTTCACCGCTAACTGTATCGCGATACATTGTAAACAGACCATCTATAGATTTAGCTTTTTTTGTAACCTCATTGATAGATTTACCATTCTCTTTTTTGGGTCCGTTTTCTGCTAACTCAGTTTTCTTTTTCTTTTTTTTGAAAAATTGAGAATGTGCGGTATTCGGCAGGTAGATTATTGTACTCAATAAAATTGAGCAACACATCAATAAATTTCTTGAAGTCATGGATTTTATAATGATAAGCCACTAATATAAGGTTATTTAAACCCTCTAACTTTCTTAATTTGCTCATAGGCTTCTTGGATCTGCAAGAATCTCTCTTTAGCCTTCATTTGCGGACCTTTACCTAAATTTCCAATTTTATCAGGGTGAAATTTAACTGCAAGTCTTCTATACGCCTTTTTCACTTCTGAATCGGTTGCAGTTTTATCAATTTCCAAAACTTTAAATGGATTTGAAACTTTGTGATAAGCCTGTTCAATACTTAGTCTATCCTTTTCGCTAATTCCCAAATACTTTGCAATAATCCTTATGATATCTACCTCTTGGGGATGAACTTCTCCATCTGCATTTGCTATTCCATATAAGTATTTTAATAGAAGCATCCTTTTAGGATGATCCATGTGGAATTTAATCTGAGAAGCAACCTGTCTATAATCAATGTTTTCCTTAAGTACAGATCTAAGAAGTAGTGTTAATTGCTCTGCTTCTTTGGGGCCAAAATTAATTTTAAGAAAATCCTTTACATAATTGAGTTCTGATTTTAAAATCTTTCCATCAGCTTTCATTACTGCTGCACTTAGTACAACAAGAGCCATTGAAAAGTCACCTCTTTGAGTGCGCTTTTCGAAAACATTTGGCTCACCATCAGCACTAGTGAACCCCTGAAACATTTTTCCTACTTGATAACCCAAAAGAGCACCAATAGGGCCTCCAAGTGCCCAACCCAATGCTCCACCCACCCATTTACCGTAATCTGCCATATCTAAAAAACTTCCTCTTGCTTCTCCACTTCCAAAGCTTCCACTTCCGAAACCTCTAAAACTGGAATTTCTATTGTTAAATGAACGACCTCCAAAACTCCTGCGACCACTACTGAAGCTATTGTAACGATGTTACTCCGCTAAAAGCTAGAAATGCTAGAAGTCCTATGACCATTAATTGTATAATTTTTCCTTTATTCATGAATGCAAGTTCTTAAATCCTTTTGAAATAAATGCTGAAAGCTCTTCACCATCCAAAATTCCCTGAGAGAGTCTAGCCAAATCAGCTGCTTCTTTTGCAATTGCGTTTCTTTTCTCCTCGTTCTTCTCTCCAAGGATATGAGTAGTAAGGGGGTGATTTGAGTTAATTGTTACCTCGTACTTATCTGGTAGATCACCAAACATTTGAAATCCACCTCCACCTACAGCTTGTTGTTCCTTCATCCTACGCATCCATTCACTTATTGTGATTGTAATAGGAGCAGAACTAGGAGACATTGCAGCGAATTTTATTTCATATCCTTCACCCGGGAAGGCGCTTTGGATAATAGGGGTTAATGTCTCTTGCTGCTTTTCATCAAGTAAACTTGTTTCAGTCTCATCTTTTTCAATAAGCTTTTCAATTATATCTGAATCAACTCTTTTAAACTGAACTCCACTATGAGTTTGCTCTAGTTTACTTACGACGTGAGCTGAAAGTGGCCCCTCCATAATTAATACCTTATATCCTTTTTCAGACGCAGCGCTTACAAATGAATGTTGGATAGTAGCATCTGAAGTATAAGGCAGAATCACCTTGTCGTTTTTATCGGTTTGGACTTCTTTTACTGCTTCAATTAACTCTTCGTGAGTAAAGAAGTTGCCATCTGTGTCTTTATACAAGTAGAACTTCTGAGACCTTTCAGCAAACTTTTCGTCCGTCAGAATTCCATAGTCTACAAAGACCTTTAAATCCTCCCAAAGTGTTGCAAAACTTGCTCTATCCTTTTTAAACATAGAAGCTAGTTTATCAGCTACTTTTTTCGATATGTAACCAGAAATCTTCTTAACATTAGCATCTTCTTGTAAGTAAGAACGACTGACATTTAAAGGGATGTCAGGTGAATCAATTACTCCGTGAAGCATTGTCAAGAAATCAGGGACAATGTTCTCAACGTTATCTGTAATAAATACCTGATTTGAGTATAGGTGAATCCTATTCCTCTGAAGATCCATCTTCTTTTTTAGAGGAGGGAAGAAAAGTATTCCAGTAAGATTAAATGGGTAATCAACATTAAGGTGAATGTTGAATAAAGCATCTTCCATATTCATTGGATACAGCTCCCTGTAGAAATTTGTGTAATCCTCATCCTTCAAGTCTGCAGGTTGTAGCATCCAAGTAGGAGTGGTGTTATTTATAATGTTTGGAACGTCAACACTGACCTGTTTTACATTTCCTTCATCATCCTTTTCTCCACTTGGATCATCCTGCATTTCCTTCTTTGTGCCAAACAAAATATCTACTGGCATAAACTTGCAGTACTTGTTTAAAATACCCCCTAGTCTTTGCTCTTCTAGAAATTCTAGGCTGTCTTCTGCAACATGAAGCACTATGTCCGTTCCTGGAGTTTTCTTTTTAATATTCTCAATTGTGTATTCAGGTGATCCGTCACAACTCCACTTAACAGCTTTTGATTTGGGTTTTTGGCTTTTAGTAATAATATCTACTCTGTCACTTACCATGAAAGAAGAATAGAAGCCCAAGCCAAAGTGGCCAATTATAGCCTGCTTAGCATCATCGTCTTTGTATTTATCAAGGAATTCAGTTGCGCCTGAAAATGCAATTTGATTAATGTACTTATCAACTTCATCATCAGTCATCCCTATACCGTTATCACTGATAGTAATAGTTTTAGCATCCTTGTCAATCTTCACCTCAACAACGGCATCCCCTGTTACCTTTTTCAAATCACCAGCACTGAGTAAAGTTTTGCATTTTTGAGTTGCGTCTACTGCATTTGAAACGAGTTCCCTTAGAAATATCTCATGGTCAGAGTATAAAAACTTTTTGATAATTGGGAATATGTTCTCTGTAGTAACATTAATATTCCCTTTAGTAGCTGCTTTCGTCATCTAATTATTATTTTTTTGACTTATCAATGGCAACACTCATGCCAATACTTAAGGTCACTGTAGAATATGACAGCATGACATTTTTACTAAGTCATGACTGCAATTCAGTCAGTTAATCACCTCAATTTGTCGCTATTTGACAACAATCTTAACTCTTTCTCCTTTATCCGTTCTAAGATGATAAATCCCGGAATTAAGACCTAAAATATCAATTCTATCAATACTTGAACATTGGTGCTCAATCACCAATTTTCCATTGATATCATAAACAGTTACAACCCTGGATTCTTCATCTGAGAATTTCAAATCAATATACTCAGTTGCAGGATTTGGGAATACGCTCAAATCATTCTTATCTAACTCATCAACATCAATGATAGGTGCCAAATTATAGCCAAATCGGTAAACCTGTCCATCTGAAGGCCACGAGTCAATGCCAGTAAAAATGGTGCTAACCTGTAGGCTGTCGTACTCAACTCCTAAATAATCAGTAAAATCAGGGTTTGAAGCATCACCATTAGCCCAAAGAAAATTCGAAGTAAAATCGTAAAAATCCCAGTAACTAGATAGTCCAGCAGAAGCAGTTCCCCAGAAATTTATATCATCCATATCTACTATTGTACTTGGCCCATATCTAATTTCCATATCCCTATTTTCATATAACCAAATTTGAACATCTGCTACAGACGCAGCTCCGCCGGTATTTAACATTTCCCAATCAAACCCCACGTTATTGAATTCGAGTTTGTAAATCATATTTGGCGATGTACCCTCAGTTAAATATCTATGAGTAGACCCTTCAGCACTATCTGGATTAAGCACATTCAACACGTCATTAAAATCAGCATTAGTAATAGATAGTAAGTGTAAATTACCATCTGGCATGTGTATTTCAACACCACCACCAATATCGCTAAGCCATACAAGGTCTGCAGTATCGCCAAAACACGGAAACTCAAATTGAAGGTTTAGTGGGACCATTGGAACATCCCACATTTCTTCCACGTTTAAAGGAAACCAATTTTCTAAAGGTACATATTCAGCTGTAAAATGTTCAGCGGTATATGGTAAAGGATCTTGAGCATATGATTCAAAAGAAACCGATAATAGGAGTAGTGGTAATAGTTTTTTCATGTTAGAAATTGGGTTTAAGTGGTGCTTTTGAATGGAAATCTGTAATAACCTTCACAGCTTCTTCAGGGGTGTCAACAAGCGAAAAAAGATTTGGATCTGTATCAGAAATAGTCTTGTATTTATCAAGCATAGTGTCCTTAAACCAATCCACCAAACCAATCCAAAATTTAGAATCATAAAGAACTATTGGCCTAGAATTAAGTTTGCCTGTTTGAAGCAGAGTCAAAGCTTCAAATAGTTCGTCCATTGTGCCATATCCGCCAGGCATTACAATAAATCCTTGGCTGTATTTCACAAACATGACTTTTCTCACAAAAAAGTAATCAAAGTCAATGCTCTTATCTCTGTCTATGTATGGGTTGTCTTTTTGTTCAAATGGAAGTTCAATATTGAGCCCCACCGATGTTCCTCCGGCGTCTTGAGCACCTCTATTTCCAGCTTCCATTACACCAGGCCCCCCTCCAGTGATAACCCCGTAACCAGCTTCTGATAATAGATATGCAATTCGCTGTGCGTCTTGATATACTTGAGTTTCAGGGCCTGTTCTAGCTGATCCATAAATTGAAACACAGGGCCCAATTCTATGAAGAGCTTCAAACCCTTCAACAAATTCACTCATTATTTTAAAGATGGACCAGCTGTCCTTGGACATTATCTCAGTCCACGTACGTTGCTTGAATTGTTTTGACATTACTCAAACTTAAATAAGGCGGACGAGCTAAGCTAACATCTGAGCAAGAAATTTTCCTGTGGCGCTCTCTTTTTCATTTGCGACGCTTTCTGGTGTTCCTTGAGCTACAATTTTACCACCACCAATTCCGCCTTCTGGTCCCATGTCAATTACGTGATCTGCAACTTTTATTACGTCTAAATGATGCTCTATTACTATGACAGTATTGCCCAAATTAACCAATCGATTCAATACATTTAAAAGCATTTCAACATCTTGAAAGTGAAGTCCGGTAGTGGGTTCGTCAAGTATATAGAGAGTATTTCCAGTATTTGCTCTACTTAATTCTGAGGCAAGTTTTACTCTTTGTGCTTCACCACCACTAAGAGTGGTAGATGGCTGTCCAAGAGTGATATATCCAAGACCAACATCTTTCAGAGTACTGATAATTTTTTTAAGTTTTGGATGAGCATCAAAAAATTCATTAGCTTCATTTATTGTCATAGCTAAAACGTCGCTGATGCTTTTGCCTTTATAACGTACCTCAAGTGTTTCTCTATTGAATCTCTTCCCATCACATGATACACACGGTACATACACGTCAGGCAGGTAATTCATTTCAACCGTGCGGAGGCCTGCTCCTTTACAGTCTTCACATCTTCCGCCTACTACGTTAAATGAAAATCTACCGGGTTTATATCCGCGAATTTTTGCTTCAGGAAGCAATGTGAATAGTTTACGTATATGATCCATCATGCCAGTGTACGTTGCTGGATTAGAGCGAGGAGTACGGCCAATTGGGGTTTGGTCGATAGCAATAACCTTATCCAAATTATCCATGCCCAAAATTTTTTTATGGGGCAACGGATTCCTTATGGGCTCGTGAAGATGATTTTGAAGGGCAGGGTAAAGGGTCTGATTTATAAGAGAACTCTTCCCTGAACCACTTACCCCTGCGACACATGTAAATGTTCCTAGAGGAATACTCAGATCAACATTTTTCAGATTATGACCCGAAGCGCCTTTGATTGTGAGTTTTTTCTTATTACCCTTTCTACGCTTTTGGGGAGTTTCAATTTTCCTGTCTCCATTGAGGTATGCTGCTGTTATAGAGTTTGAGGTTAAATGATCCCCAAGAGGCCCTGCAGTCACTATTGTACCACCATGTTTTCCAGCACCAGGACCTATGTCAACAAGGAAGTCCGACGAGCGCATCATGTCTTCGTCGTGTTCGACTACAATTATAGAATTTCCAGCATCTCTGAGAGTTTTTAGTGAAGAGATAAGTCTTTGGTTGTCCCTTTGATGCAGACCTATTGATGGTTCATCTAAAATGTATAGAACTTCAGTTAGTTTTGATCCTATCTGAGTTGCTAGACGTATGCGTTGGCCTTCTCCGCCAGATAAAGAGCGAGCTAGTCTATCTAGACTTAAATACCCAAGTCCCACATCAATCATAAATCCTATACGCGCCCTAATTTCTTTAAGAGGTTCTCGGGCAATTTTGTTTTGTTTCTCGTCAAGATGAGCTTCAATTCCATCAAAAAACTCGGACAGCTTTATAAAATCTGACTGCCCTAGGTCTGCTATGTTTTTATCGGCAATTTTAAAGTGAAGACTAGTCGGTTTGAGCCGTGTGCCTTTGCAGCTAGAGCATTCAACCTTTTGCATAAACTGCTGAGCCCAACGTTTAAGGGGGATTGATTTGGCCTTTGATGCTGCAGTTTCTACAATTGAAACTAAACCGTCATATGTCACTGTTTCTGATAAACCAAACTTGCTTGGAAGTGTTATGTTCTCATTAGAGCCGTATAGGATAATACCAATAATCTCTTCGCTTAGTTCGCCTATTGGCGTTGTGGCCTTCATCCCCTTTGACGTAATGATTGCTTCAATAATTTTTGAAATTTTATTGCTAGTTAGTTCGCCCAACGGAGCAATACCGCCTTTTCTAACACTCTTTTTGGGATCGGGAAATACAAGCTCTCTATCAACTTTTGCAACATTTCCAAGTCCATTACACGTAGGGCAAGCTCCATAAGGAGAATTAAACGAGAATAGGTTTGGCTCCGGATCAGGATAAGCTATACCTGTTGTAGGGCACATTAAATTTCTAGAAAAATAAATAAGCTTGGGATTTATTACACCGTGTTGAATTACACACATAGATCCCTTTCCAAGCTTTAGTGCAGTTCTAACAGAACGATTAAGTCTAGTATTATCCCCACCAACTATAATTCTATCAACTACAAGTTCAATATCGTGGACTTTGTATCTATCAACCTTGAAGCCATCATCCAATTCAACTATTTCACCATCTACACGCGCTCTTACATATCCTTGTTTACGAACATTTTCAAAGAGTTCTCTATAATGCCCTTTTCTTCCTCTTACAATTGGAGCTAGGATTAAAAGCTTTGTGTCTGCGAATCGCTTTTCAATACTTGCAGTGATATCCTCATCACTGTTTTTTACCATAGGTTCACCGGTCTCTATAGAATATGCGGTAGCAGCTCTAGCGAAAAGAAGTCGCAAGAAGTCGTGAACTTCAGTTACTGTTCCAACAGTTGATCGAGGATTGCGTGTAACAGTTTTCTGTTCTATACTAATAACTGGACTCAGACCGCTAATGTATTCAACATTCGGTCGTTTTAGCCCTCCAATAAACTGCCTTGCATATGAACTTAAGGTTTCTAAATACCTTCTAGAGCCTTCTGCGTAAATAGTGTCGAATGCAAGTGAAGATTTACCAGATCCACTAACTCCTGTAAATACAATTAGTTTGTTTCTAGGTAGGACTACATCAATATCACGGAGGTTGTGTTCCCTTGCTCCGTTGATTACGATGCTATCTGTCTCATCAGCCATATCAATTCTCTAGTCTTTTTAGTTTGTAGCCAAATCCTGCTACAAATAATGACATAATTGGACTAACCCAATTGAATATGCAATATGGCGCATAAGCTAGTGTTGCTACGCCAAGAATTCCACTTTGAGCATTTCCGCATGTATTCCAAGGAATTAATACAGATGTAACGGTTCCTGCATCTTCTAAAGTTCTACTTAAATTTTCAGGAGCTAATCCATGTTCTTTATATGCGTCAGCATACATCTTTCCGGGGACAACAATAGCAATGTATTGGTCAGAAGCTAGGATGTTGAATGCAAGACATGTTCCTACAGTACTCCCTACAAGGCCTAAAACAGAATTCACACCACTTATCAAGCTATCTGTAATACGCTTTAAAATACTAGAAGCCTGTAAAACTGCACCAAATACCATTGCGCATATGATAAGCCAAATCGTATTCATCATTCCAGCCATTCCCTTGGCGCCTAACAGTTCATCAGCAAGCTCATTGCCTGTAACAAAATGTGTGTCAATTGCCATCGAAGTAATTGAAGAATAATAAGACGCAGCAGCATAACTCAATTCTTCTCCTGCAATTTCTCTAATGGCCTGAGGTTGGAAAATAATAGCTGTTAAAGTACCTAGTAATACTCCAATAAATAATGCAGCAGCAGCTGGAACTTTTCTAGCAATCATTATAAGAACTGCAATAGGGGCAAAGAAAAGCCCTAGATTAATGTTAAATTTTGATTTGATAGCTTCGCCAAAACCAGATGCAAATTCAATATTTTCTGTTACAGCGCCTCCGGTTAAACCAACCACAAGGAATACTACAAGAGTAATTAAAATACTAGGAACGGTTGTTATGGTCATATACTTGATGTGAGTAATCAAGTCTGTTCCTGAAACAGCAGGAGCCAAGTTTGTAGTGTCGGATAAAGGGCTGAGTTTATCGCCAAAATATGCACCACTTATAATAGCACCTGCAACCCATCCTTTACTAATACCCATAGCTGTGCCAATACCTATTAAAGCAACTCCAACAGTACCAACAGTACCCCATGAAGAGCCTGTTGCTATAGATAGAACAGCGCAAATAATACATGCAGCAAAAAGGAAAATCGTTGGTTCTAAAAGAAGTAATCCATAATGCATAAATGCCGGAATTATCCCAGCTAGTAACCAGGAGCCAGTAAGTGCTCCAATTAATAGAAGGATGATGATAGCTTCAGTAGCTTGAGAGATATTAGAAGATATTGCATCTCTTAATGCTGACCAACTTACACCTCTATACATACCAATTCCTCCCGCAATAAGAGCGGAAATAAGTAAAGCTATTTGATTAGAACCGGACGAGCTGTAGTCTCCAAAGAAATACACATTTGTTCTAAGTAATGCTACCAATAAAATAATAGGAAGCAATGCTAGAGCTAATGGCATTTTAGATCCAGTCGTTTGATTCTCAGTAATCATATTACTTTACTTCGTCAGACATTGGGTATCCGGTAGGGCTTATAGCAGACTTTGAAACTCTGATTTTACCAGACTCAACTTCTAGTACAACTGTAAGGTCGCTAATAGATATAATTTTCCCGTGTACCCCGCCTATTGTTACAACAGTATCTCCTTTACTGATAGCTTCTCTAAATTCCTTGGCTTCTCTTTGTCTCTTCATCTGTGGTCTGATCATAAAAAAATACATGATGATGAACATTCCTAAGAATAGTATCCATGGGAATCCAGGCTCAGTAGCTTCAGCTTGTAATAAAATGTTTAGCATATTTTCTTGTTGTTGTCTAAGTTATTGCAAATCTTCTTTTGTGAAGTCAGGGCCTATAACATTTCCCTTTATCATTAATTGAGTAATTGCAGGTCTAGTATTTGTTACGATATCAATTCTTTTAGTAAGTGACCCTGTTCTATCGGTTGAGTCAAACTCAACTTCAATAACACCTGATTCTCCGGGATAAATTGCTTTTTTGGGCCAATCTTTTGCAACAGTACAACCACATTGAGATTGTACGTTTGCAATTAATAGGGGTGCAGTGCCTGAGTTTGAGAATTTGAATTCGAAATTGAGTCTTCTTCCAGCTGCGATAGTGCCAAAATCGAAATCCATTACCTCAAAATCAATTACAGCAAATTCGTCATCTTCTTCAATGTTATTTGAAGCAGAAGCAGGAATGTTTATAAGGTCTGTGCTCATTCTACCATCATCCCCACAACTGAATAGAAGTGTAGAAATTATAGCTGTGAATAATAAGCTCTTCATGATTTAAACTAATCCTCTACCAATTTTAACGATATCACCCTTTTCAACAAGCTTGAAGAAAAGCTGATCAAGGATTCCGTTAATAAAACTGTGACTCTTGTCGGTACTGTAATATTTAGAAAGTTCGATATATTCGTTTAAAGTAACCTTTAGAGGAATTGATGGAAAGTGTTTGGCCTCGGCCAAAGCCATTTTCATTAGAATCTTATCTGTAAGAGCTATTCTTTCTAGCTCCCAGTTTTGGGCTCCTTCCTTTATTAATGCTTCATTTTCAGTTCCTTGGGCTAATGTTTGAGCGTACAAATCTTCCATAAAATCTTTATCATCATCATCATCTCTCCAAACAGAAAGAAGTGTAACCTCATCCTCCTCCTCTTGAATAGTCTTTATAGTTTTTATAACCATAGAACTAGCTAAATCGAGATCATCTATCCAAAAAATACTCTCTTCTTCAAGCATGTCTTGAAACACTTTTTGATTTACAAGATTCTTACGGAACATTCTAACTAGACTCTCCTTGTCATGCTTAAATCCTCTATCATCTGAAGTCATATAATTAGTGTACTCCTCATCTTCAATTAGATTTCGAAACATGTTTCTTAGAAGTTCTTGATTTTTACTCCAACCAACACCTACTTCTTCAGAAGATTTTTGAAGATTTTTACTGTTAGCCAAAACTCTAAGCGGAGCGTTTCTAACAAATTTGGTATTAGGGTGCAAATCCTCTTGTGTAGGAATGTGTTTTTTCCTAGCAGTTTCTATCCTGTCAATTGCAATACCTTGAAGGCCAGCAATCATATTTAAGAGTAAGAGGTACAGCTCGTGCATCTTATTGATACTGTGGTCTAAAGCTTGTTTTGCTTTAACGTAATCAGAGTCTTCGGTTTGGTAAAATCCGTATAGGATGTGAAGAATCTTAATTCGGATGTGGCGTCGGTTCAGCATTGTAATGATAGTTTTGCGAATTTAGGGTATCATACCTTCCGTAAGGTTATATATTGTATCTACTTTTGCAACTATATGATTCGCTCTATCCTAAACAATTCCAAGCTACTGTTAACCACTATTATAATTGGGTTTTTAATCCTAGTAATTAGCTGTTCAAAGGTCATTGATGTAGACCTGCCTGATTCAGATCCTATGCTAGTAGTTGAAGGGGTTATTAAAAAAGGCCAAAAACCAATTGTTCTTTTAAGTCTGTCATCAGGATATTTTGACCCTATAAATATAAATTTTTGGGAAAATTATCTTTCAGGCGCAAAGGTTGAAGTAAGTGTAGATGAGGTGACATATAATTTAGTTGAAACATACCCTTCAATGTTGGAGCCAGCTCAATTAGAATACATTTCAGAGTTATTTAAAATACCTCAGTATATACTTCCCTTTATTCCAATACCAGTTTACACGATTAGTCGTAGAATACCAGAGTCTAAACAATTGAGAGGTGTAGAAGGCAAAACCTATGACTTACACGTACTTTATAATGAATATGAAACGTTTGGTTCAACGACAATGCACCCAGTAATTCCTATTGAACAATCAAGCTTTTTCTTTACTGAAGACTCTCAAACTGATAGTTTGGGTAAAATTAATATCATCTATACAGATCCGGACACTCTTGGTAATGCTTACCGTTGGGCTTCTAGAAGAATAAATAAATTTGCTAATTGGCATGAGCTAGCTGGTCAAGTTAAAGATCCATTTTACATATATCCACTTGGTTCAGTTTGGGATGATTTAATTGTAAATGGCCAAACCTTTGATTTTCCCTTGCTTAGATATTTTACAGACACAGATACTTTAGATTTAGATGAGATCGGGCTTTGGAAAACAGGGGATACTGTTCTTGTTAAACTAGAAACTATAGACAGGAACGCATATGAAACTTTATTGAGTTTTGAAACGTCGCTATCAGCTCAAGGAAATCCGTTTTCACCTCCTTCAAATTTAATTTCTCATTTAGATTCTGCATTAGGATGGTGGATAGCATCGTCCGAATCTGTAGATACAGTAGTCTGCCAACCTTGATGTAATCTTGATTAAATTGTCCTCATGATTAATACTTTTCAGCGCTTATCAGTAGTATTGATACTCTTCTCTTTAGTTTTTTCTTCTACAGCCCAAACCACAAATGAATTTTGGCCTATCACATCAGTAGAAGTGCACGAATTAGGAGCTCGAGTAGAACATACTGCAACACTAGTTTTCTCATCTGAGAGTACAATTATTGTTCAAGGAATTTCAAGCGATATTGACCCTCAAACAATACAAGTTGATTTGCCTAAGGGCTTTGACCTTGAAACTGTTCAATACGATGTGTTACATGACGACAGCTCAAAAAGTTCTGAGTTAAACACTCTTCTCGACTCAATTACAATTATAGAACTACAAAAGAAAATGTTCGAGGCTCAACTCCACACATTAAATGAGGAGAGGTTATTTCTACAAGCAAACAGGGATATTGGCTCAGATTCAGAGGTTCTGTTGGTTGATGACGTAATTGAAATGGCAGATTTTCTTAGAGAGAGGAATCAAGATTTGGGCCTTGAAATACTTGATGTTCAAATTGATATTGATGCAGTAAATAAAGATCTCTCGAAACTATACTCAAGATATAATACTCTATTAAGTCTTGGTTCAGATTCCGAGGGAATTATTGAATTGAGCTTTTCAAGTGAAATAGATAGCACCCTGCCAAAAGAGGTGAAATTGTCTTATTTGATAAAGACAGGCTTTTGGGTTCCGGAATACAAATTGTACTATGAAGAAGGTGAAGTGTTTGTTAGAAGGCAGGCAGCAATTCAACAAAAATCAGGTGTAAATTGGGATAATGTTTTAATCAATCTTATTAGTGGAAAACCAGCAATTAGTATCGCCCCACAACTAATTGAAGATTGGGTTTTGATGGAGCAGTCAAATTCTTCAAAAGCATATAGAACTATTGCATGCCCGGATTTTAGTTATTCTGACTATGAAGGCGATATTACTTTAGATGAAATTACAGACAATTTTGTTGGAGACTCTAGATTTAGTTTCCATATAGATGGAAATCAATCCATTAATGGAGAGGGCAATACAATTAGATTAGAAGTAGATTCATTCACTTTAGATGGAGAGATAGAATATCTAGCTGCGCCTGCAATAAATAACTCGTCATATGCTATTGTGCATTGTGGTAATTGGGCTGAACACAAACTAATGCCAGGTAAAGCCCAAGTGTTTTCAAACAATTCTTATTTGGGCAGTTTCAACATGTCAGTTCCTGTAGTAGGAGATACATTAAAGCTTAGCCTCGGCGCAGACCCTCATGTTATGTGTTCGAGAGAATTAAGCGCAGAAGAAAGTACTTCAAGAAAATTTGGGGGAAGAAATAAGGTAAATCAAACTTGGAAGCTATCAGTTGAAAACACACATTCAGATTCAGTTAGTGTCAATTTAGTCGATAGATTTCCAAGGACTCAATCTAGAGATTCAAAAGTAGAGATAAGTGTAGTTGTTTCTGAAGGAGGACAAGCTGATATGCAAGCTCACGAAGTCCTCTTTAAAATGGAATTAGGGCCTAATGAAAGGCGTGTTGTAACATACGAAGTTATTATCACATACCCAAGTTCTATGAGCCTAAAGAATCTTTAAGGATATAACTAGCTATTCTTTTACTAGCCCCAGGTTCCCCTAGCTTTTTTCTAATATGAGCAAAGCTTTTTAGCTGATCGTCTTTGGATAATATTTGCTCTAAATGCTTGGCAATATTTTCCGTATTGCAATCCCCTTGTATTAGTTCGGGGACCACTTCTTCTCCAACTATTAAATTAGGTAAGCCAATGTGCTTTACATTAATAAATAACCTTGCTATTGTATAGTTAAATGCTCCAGTTTTATAAGCTATTATATGCTTTGTTCCTAGCAAAGCAGCTTCAAGAGTTGCAGTGCCTGATGTTATAATTGCAGCTTGCGATTTTGCTAGAATTTCTCTTGTTTGGCCAAACTCAACTTTTATCCCAGCTTTTGATGCTTGTGAGTAATCATTTTCAGTCAATCCGGGAGCTCCGGCAATAATAAAATTATAGCCATCTAATTGCCTTGTTGTCTCAATAAAAACTGGTAGAATTTTATTTAATTCCTGTTTCCTTGATCCAGGTAAAAGGGCAATTAGTTTGGGATCTTTTTCTACTACAAAGTCATCTAATGTATCAATAATAGGATGCCCAAAAGATTGAGAGTTTACGCCACCATTTTTTAGAATTTGGTCTTCAAATGGTAGGGTAGGGAAGACTGCATTGTAATCTCTTTTTAGAGCATTTATTCTAGATGCTTTCCAAGCCCAAATCTGAGGACAAATAATTTGATATGTTTTAATGCCAGCTGCTTTAGCCTTTTTAGCAATTCTCATGTTAAAGCCTGGAAAATCAACTAGTACAAGCGCGTCAGGATTGAAATCTTGAATCTCCTCCCAACATTTTTTTATATTACGAGTTATTGTCTTTAAGTTCTTTAGGACCTCCCAAAATCCCATAAAAGCTAGCTCGTTATAATACTTAGTAATTGTGACACCTTGCGATGACATTTGGTCACCACCCCATCCTATTATTTCTACACTTTTTATTTTTGTTGATTCTCTTGCAAAAAGTGCCCCATAATTATCCCCTGAAGCCTCTCCAGCTACTATGAATATTTTATGGTTTTTATCACTCATTTATGTAATCCCAGCTTGCATCTGAAACCAAATAATTATTGGTACAGAAAGCATGATAATTAACATTATACCCATGCAAAATTTCCACATTTCCTTTCTTAGAGCAAGGTAGAATATTCCAATATTAAACAATGTGCAAACCGTAAGAATGCTGTCTCTATATAACAGTGATTTCCTTGCAATATTGTTTATGAAATAAGTGATGCTATCTCCATTAGTAAATGACCATACCCATCCAAGAATAAAGAACCCAATCACGACACCTAAAAGGCCTGCAATTATTCCTATGTATATGTTGTTTAGCCTATAAATCATTTATCTGAAGATAATTCCCAAAAGTTAAGGGCTGAAATGAAGTGATGTGCAGTTAAGTCATATTGAGTTGGGACAACAGATGCAAAACCATGAGAAAGGGCAAATTCGTCTGTATCATCTCCTTTGTCTAGATTTGTGAATTCACCCTTGAGCCAATAGTATGTTTCCTTATTTGGAGCTACTCTTTCTTCAAAATCATCTTTCCAATAACCTGCACTTTGTCTACAAACTTTTATCCCTTTGAATTCCTCAAGGTTTACTTTAGGAATGTTGACATTGAGGCAAACTCCTGTAGGAAGCCCTTTTTCTAATACTTCTTCAGCAATAGTTTTTGCAACCTCTTTCGCAACTGTAAAATCTGCGTCTGGATGATGATTTAATAGGGAAAATCCAATAGACGGGATATTTTCAACAGCTCCCTCAACTGCTGCTGACATGGTTCCAGAATAAATAACATTAATAGAGCTGTTGCTCCCGTGATTAATACCGCTTACTAATAGATCTGGTTTACTGTCCAAAATCTTATATATCGCTAGCTTAACACAGTCCACAGGTGTTCCAGATATGCTGTGTGAACTTGCTACATCTAAACTGAAACTATGTTCTTTTATCTTTAAAATATTGCCTATTGTAACTGCATGCCCCATTCCTGACTGAGGACTATTTGGAGCTACTATATGTACGTCACCTAGATCTTGAACAGCCTCAACAAGGGCTTTAATCCCCTTTGAGGTAATTCCATCGTCATTTATTACAAGAATCTGTTTACGCACGTTTTGGAATTCTTTTAAGAGCTTCTAACAGAAAATCCCAAAATTTAGCTACTGAGCTTATCTGAACACATTCGTCAGGGCTATGGGCTCCTCTTATATTTGGGCCAAATGAAGCCATATCCATTTCTGGATAATTAGTTCCGAGTATTCCACATTCTAACCCAGCATGACATGCAAGTACTCTAGGGTCTTCATTGTATTTTTCTATATAAAGAGATCTAAGCATTTCTACTGCATCTGATGAAGGATTAGGAGTCCATCCTGGATAGGCTCCACCTTGTTGAGAAGAAAGTCCAGCTAATGCAAACGCAGCTTCAATGGAACGTGCATGGTCCCATTTTTCTGAATCTACAGAGCTTCTGTTTAGACATTGAATATTTACATTTCCTTCTCCCACTTCAATACGAGCAAGATTGTTTGAGGTTTGGACTAACCCTTCGATATCTGGACTCATACGGTGTATTCCTACAGGGCATGCTTGTATAGCTAGTAATAGTGCATTTTGAGTAATTTCAGGAAGAGCATTTGAAGGGAATTCTGTCTCTTCTAGACTTAAACTCAAATCAGGATCTGTCACCTTATATTCTGCTATCAGCTCTTTTGATGTGTCTTCGATTGAAGATTTTAATTCAGCTAAATCGACATCAGCTACAATTATTGAAGCTTCGGCTTCACGAGGGATGGCATTTCTTAAACCACCACCAATAATTGAAC
Source organism: Crocinitomicaceae bacterium (assembly GCA_002722795.1). Taxonomy (GTDB): domain Bacteria; phylum Bacteroidota; class Bacteroidia; order Flavobacteriales_D; family Sanyastnellaceae; genus UBA974. Next base: position 16,457 of record PBMY01000017.1, on the reverse strand, counting down.
TAATTCTAAGGTCTACAGTTTCAATAGCTTCTAGTAATACTCTAATTAGTAGCTTATTTGCATTTGCAATTCCTTTATGTATATCCATTCCACTATGACCGCCACTTCCTCCTTTTACAATTAGTCTGTAACACGAATTACCAGCTTTAATTGTAGCCTCCTGATCATATGTGCCTGTAGATGTAATGTCGACTCCTCCTGCACAACCGATGCTAATCTCATCATCATCCTCAGTATCTAGATTTAAAAGAATAGATGCTTCTAAAAGACCACCTTCAAGTCCTAAAGCACCAGTCATTCCAGTTTCCTCGTCAATTGTAAAAAGAGCCTCAAGTTGTGGGTGAGCTATGTTTTTGCTTTCTAAAATTGCCATTATTGAGGCAACACCAATTCCATTATCTGCACCTAGTGTTGTTCCTTCAGCTCTCACCCAATCTCCGTCAACGTACATTTTGATTCCTTCTGTCATAAAATCAAATTCAGTGTCGTTATTCTTTTGGCATACCATGTCAACGTGACTTTGGAGAACAACGGTTTGCCTATCCTCCATGCCTGCGGTGGCTGGTTTTCTTATGATGATATTTTCAACCTTGTCCTGCTCAACTTCAAGCCCTTTTTCACGGGCCCAACCAACAATCCATTCGCATACTTTTTCTTCGTGTTTTGAAGGTCTAGGTATGCTATTTAAGTCGGCAAATCTATTCCATAGATCGCTTGGATTTAGTTCTCTTACTTGTGATGACATCGCGGTCTTTTATAATTCAATTTAGACCTTGCAAGTTAGGGATAGTTTGGCCTAAATAATTGGTTAATGAAATGTGGAAAAAGTCGAGTAAATCCTGAGGAATGTAGACAATTGCATTCTGTATCTTGTCCTACTCATGGCAGAACAAGTAAGTTATACTGAGGATAATATCAAATCACTCTCGTGGAAGGAGCATATTCGTATGCGTCCAGGGATGTATATCGGTAAGTTGGGAGACGGTAAAGATGCAGACGATGGAATCTACGTCTTACTGAAAGAAGTTGTTGATAATAGTATCGATGAACACACCATGGGAAATGGTAAAACTATTGAGGTTAAAATCAAAGATGGCGAGGTAAGGATTAGGGATTATGGTCGGGGAATTCCACTAGGAAAAGTTGTTGATTGTGTTTCTAAAATCAACACAGGAGGAAAGTATGATTCAAGAGCATTTAAAAAGTCTGTTGGATTAAATGGAGTAGGTACAAAGGCTGTTAATGCTTTGTCTCAAGAATTTGCTGTTGAGAGCTTTAGAAATTCAGAAGCAAAAAAGGCTATCTTCCATTTAGGAGAGTTGATAGAGGATAGTCCTATTGAAGCAACATCAAAGAGAACTGGAACTAAAATTACATTTAGACCAGATCCTGAAATTTTCAAAACGTATAAATACAGAATGGAGCATGTGGAAAAGCTCCTTTGGAACTACGTTTACCTAAATACAGGACTATCAATTTACCTCAACGGTGAGAAGTTCACTTCTGAAAATGGACTTCAGGATTTACTTGAATCTAGCATGGATGGAAATCCAAGATATCCAATTATCCACCTCAAGAAAGGAGATATGGAATTAGCGGTTACTCACTCAGACGCTTATGGAGAGGATATTCAAAGCTTTGTAAATGGCCAATACACTCCACAAGGTGGAACTCACCAAGCAGCATTTAGAGAGTCATACGTTAGAGTAATTAGAGACTTTTTTGGAAAGGATTACGATACAAGTGATGTAAGGTCGGGAATTGTTTGCGCAGTTAGTGTTAAAGTTGAAGAACCAGTTTTTGAGTCTCAAACTAAAACCAAACTCGGTTCTACAGACATGGGGCCTGATGGTCCAACCCTTAAGACATTTATGTTTGACTTTCTCAAGCGTGAATTAGATAATTTCCTACACAGAAATCCTGAGACAGCTCAAGCACTTCAGGCTAGAATAATTCAGAATGAGAGGGAACGAAAGGATTTAGCTGGAATAAAAAAGCTAGCAAGAGCACGAGCTAAAAAAGCGTCTCTTCACAACAAAAAATTAAGAGATTGCAGGGTACATCTAAATGAAAAGAAGGTTAGAAACGAAGATTCAACCCTTTTCATCACCGAGGGTGATTCTGCATCAGGTTCTATAACTAAAGCTAGAGATGTGGTGTCACAAGCTGTTTTCTCTTTAAAGGGTAAACCTCTGAATTGCCATGGTCTTACTAAAAAGGTAGTTTACCAAAACGAGGAATTCAACCTTCTTCAGTCAGCATTGAATATTGAGGATGGCCTTGACAACTTGAGATATAACAAGGTTGTAATTGCAACCGATGCCGATGTCGATGGTATGCACATTAGACTCCTGCTTATCACCTTTTTCTTGCAGTTCTTCCCAGATCTTGTTAAGCGTGGTCATCTTTATGTTTTACAGACTCCACTTTTTAGAGTAAGAAACAAAAAAGAAACAATTTATTGCTATGATGATGAAGAGAAGAGAGCTGCAATGAATAAGATTGGTGCAAGAGCTGAAATCACACGATTTAAGGGGCTCGGTGAAATTAGTCCTGACGAATTTTCTCATTTCATTGGAGAGGAAATGAGAATTGATCCAGTTGTAGTAGGTCGAGATGCTAATGTTCAAGATATGTTGAGCTTCTTTATGGGAAAGAATACTCCGGATAGACAGAAGTTCATTATCGACAATCTCAGAATTGAAAAGGACGATGCTGAGGAGTCAGAGGAAGAACAGGAAGAATTAGCGGTATAAGAATTGAGGAATGATTGAACAAGAATACGAAGACGAATTAGAAAGGGACGACGAGTTCTCTCACGAACAAGACTCAACAGATGAGCTTGATCATGTCGTGAGGGTGCGAGGAATGTACAATGACTACTTTCTTGATTATGCTTCTTATGTAATCCTTGAAAGAGCTGTTCCGCACCAACATGATGGGTTGAAGCCAGTGCAAAGAAGAATTCTTCACTCTTTAAATGAGATGGAGGACGGTCGATTCCATAAGGTTGCTAATGTTATCGGTAACACTATGAAGTATCATCCTCATGGTGATGCTAGTATCGGAGATGCGATGGTTCAAATAGGCCAAAAAGATCTTCTATTAGACTGCCAAGGAAACTGGGGAAATATACTTACAGGCGATAGGGCTGCTGCTCCTCGTTATATTGAGGTAAGACTTAGCAGGTTTGCTAATACAGTTCTTTTCAATAAGAAAACAACTAACTGGTTAGCTTCTTATGATGGAAGAAATAAAGAGCCAGAAACTGAACCAGTAAAGTTTCCTTTATTGTTGGCGCAGGGTGTTGAGGGAATTGCTGTTGGTTTGGCATGTAAAATATTACCTCACAATTTCCACGATTTAATCGATGCAAGTATTGCCACACTTCAAGGAAAAAGATTTAAGCTCGTTCCTGATTTCCCAACTGGTGGAATGGCGGATGTTGAGATGTACAATGATGGAATTAGAGGAGGAAAGATTAGAGTAAGGGCAAGAATAGAAAAGGAGAACAATAAGACTCTTGTCGTTAAAGAAGTTCCTTATGGGGTTACTACAAGCTCTTTAATAGACTCAATATTAAAGGCTAATAACAAAGGAAAGATTAAGGTTAAAAAGGTTGAAGACAATACAGCAAACGAAGTTGAAGTTGTAGTTCACCTTGCTAATAATGTGAGCCCTGACAAAATGATGGATGCACTTTATGCATTCACAGATTGTGAAGTCAGCCTTAGCCCTAACTCTTGCGTTATTCTCGATGATAAACCTCAATTCCTAGGCGTATCAGAAATCCTAAGAACTTCTGCTGAAAGGACTCAATACCTACTTAAAAGAGAGCTTGAGATTGAATTACGTGAACTTCAAGAAACTTGGCACTTTGCCTCTTTAGAGAAAATTTTCATCGAAAATAGGATCTACAGGGATATAGAGGAGTGTGAATCTTGGGATGCAATAATTAAAACTATTCATACTGGATTAAAGCCTCATGTTAAGCATTTGTTAAGAGAGGTTACTGACGATGATGTAGCAAGATTAACTGAAATCAAGATTAAGCGTATTTCAAAGTTTGATGCATTCAAGGCTAATGACAAGATTGAAGCTCTTGAGGGTGATATGGAAAATGTAAAGCATCATTTGGACAATCTTACCGAGTATGCGGTTGATTGGTTTAAGATGCTTAAGAAAAAGTTTGGTGAAGGAAGAGAGAGGAAAACAGAATTAAGAACTTTTGATACAATTGATAGATCTAAAGCTGCTGTAGCAAATGCCAAACTCTTTGTGAACGCTGAGGAAGGATTTGTTGGTATTGGTTTAAAGAGAGGTGAAGGAGAATTTGTGTGCGATTGTAGTGACATTGATGACATTATTGTCTTTAGAAAAGATGGGGTAATGCAAGTCAGTAAAGTCAGCTCAAAAGCTTTCTTTGGTAAGGATATTATTCATGTTGCAGTTTGGAAGAGAGGAGATACTAGAACTACATATAACGTTGTGTATCTAGATGGAGCCTCTGGTCGTAGTATGGTTAAGAGGTTTAATGTTAAATCTATAACTAGAGATAAAGAATACCCAATTACAAAGGGCACACCAAAATCTAAGATTCATTATTTTTCAGCAAACAGGAATGGTGAAGCTGAAGTTGTAACAATTCACTTAAGAAAGAGCCCAAGGCTTAAGAAGCTTAAGCTAGATATGAATTTCGCAGATATCAGTATAAAGGGTAGAGCTTCTGGCGGAAACATAGTTTCTAAGTTTCCAGTCAAAAGAATTGATTTGAAAGAAAGTGGGGTGTCTACACTTGGAGCGAGAAAAGTTTGGTACGACGAAACTGTTAGAAGACTAAACGGAGAAGGAAGGGGTGCTTTCCTTGGTGATTTCCATGCCGATGATAAAATCATGGCTATTCACTCAGATGGGGTGTATGTTCTTACTGGATTCGATTTTAGCACTCACTTTGACGATAAAATGATAAGTGTAGAAAAGTGGGATGCTGATAGACCAATGTCAGCAATATATTTTGATGGAGAAAAGGAAGAATGGTTTGTAAAGAGATTTTTACCTGAAGCATCGTCAAAACCTGTATGCTTCATAACGGAACATGAGGGGTCTAGACTTTCATTTGCTACTTCTCTATATCATCCTCAAGCAAGAATTAAGTTTAACAAGAGATTCAAACAAACAAGAGATAGGGAGGACGAGGTGATTGATGTAAGAGGATTTATTGCAATAAAAGGAGTAAAAGCCCTTGGAAACAAACTCAGCTCTTTACCTGTAACTGAAGTTTTACTAGAAGCTCCTAATATTGAACTTGAAGAAGTAACAGCAAATGAAATTGCCGAAGCAAAGAAAGTTGATGAGGCAATGGAAGCTACTGCAAATGTTGAGGTTAAGGGTAAATCTTCAACTGAGGAAGAAAATGTAGAAACTCAATCTGAGGAGCAACATGAAGCTCAAGAACCACCTGTGTCTGACGATGGCCAAGCTAGTTTGTTTTGATAAGCAGGGGTACTGGGCCTTGGCCCTCAGATAATACTGAGAATGTTGTCAAAAAGTGGTTTGTTAGCAGAATTTCTGACGGTATGGAAGAGGCTGAAAGAGGCCCTGTTACTAGACTATGCTTGGATTTTTTGACTGATAAATCAAAGGGTGAAAGAATTGTAGGCGATTATAGATACCCTGAATCTATCATAGATAAACTTGCTTTATATGCAGACCAAATAAACTCTGGAACACCTGTTCAGTATATAATTGGAAAGGTGATTTTCAGTAAATTAGAGTTTATTGTGGGACCTGCAGTATTAATTCCTAGACCAGAAACTGAGGAGCTTGTTGAAGCTATAGTAAAAGAGGTGGGAAGTGGTTTTATTGGTTCTATTTTGGATATAGGAACAGGATCTGGATGTATCGCTCTTTCGCTTAAAAATGAATATCCTCAAGCTCATGTAGAAGCGATTGATATTAGCGCTGATGCTTTAAAAATCGCTAAACAAAATGGCTCAAAATTAGGATTAGATGTTCACTTTAGTAGGTGTAACATCATTAAAGAAAGTCCAAGTGCATCTTACGATGTGGTAGTTTCAAATCCACCATATATACTTGAGTCTGAGAAAGATTATATGGAGTCTAGAGTAGTTGAACATGAGCCAAACATTGCATTGTTTGTTGATGATGACCCGCTTCAATTCTATAAAATAATACTGTCAATGTGTGGTAATGGATTGATAAAATCTCGAGGTGTATTGGGTTTAGAATGTCACAGGGATTATGCAAATCAAGTGCTTACGTTAATGAAAGCAACAGGGATCTTTGAGAAAGTTGAATTAATAACTGATTTACAAGGTGAGCCAAGGCATGTAATTGGTAGATGTAGAGTAAATTGAGGGTATGTCTCAGAAGGGAGATTTAAATAAAATAGAGAATAGAATAATAGAATTGCGCAAGCAATTACACCATCACAATCACCTTTATTACAATGTGGTTGAGCCTGTTATTTCTGATAAAGAATTTGACATACTCTTGAAGGAACTTGAAGAGTTGGAGAGGCAGTACCCACAATTCGGCGACCCTCTATCACCAACTCAAAGACCTGGAGGCGATCCAGTTGATGGCTTTGAAAAAGTGGTTCATGTACACCCAATGTTATCACTATCAAACACATACAATAGTGAAGAGGTTGAGGATTGGATGAATAGAGTTGAAAAAGGTCTAGAGGGTGAGGAGATTGTATATGTAATGGAACTGAAATATGACGGAGTTGCAATTAGTCTGTTATATGAAAATGGTAGATTACAAAAAGGAATTACACGCGGCGATGGAGTTACAGGTGAGGACGTGACTAGTAATGTTAAAACTATAAGAACTATTCCACTTGTATTAAAGGAAGGCGCTCCTGAAAAGCTTGAAATCAGAGGTGAAATATTTTATCCTTTTGAAGATTTTAATAGACTAAACGCTCAACGAGAAGAAAATGGTGAGCAAGTATTCGCTAACCCAAGAAATACAGCTGCAGGTTCTTTAAAGATGCAGGACAGTAGGATAGTGGCTTCAAGAAAGCTTGACTGTATGATGTACAGCGTTATGGATTCAATTGGTGTTGATTCACATAGTAAGGCTGTTGAGAAAGCTGGTGATTGGGGATTTAAAAATCCTAAACCAACTGATAATATGATTAGCACTTCTAAAGATGCTAATGGAGTAATGAGCTTTATTGAGTTTTGGGATAAAGAAAGACACAACCTTCCCTTTGCAATTGATGGAGTAGTCATAAAAGTTGACAAATACGATCAGCAAGAGAGATTAGGGTTGACTTCAAAAAGTCCAAGATGGGCTATTTCTTACAAATTTGAAACTGAAAGAGTGCTCACCAAATTGGAGAAAGTAACTTATCAAGTAGGAAGAACAGGCGCTATTACTCCAGTAGCAAATCTTAGTCCAGTTCAATTGGGGGGAACAACGGTTAGAAGAGCATCTCTGCACAATGCAGACCAAATCGCAAAGCTAGACCTACACAATGACGACATGGTTTATGTAGAAAAAGGCGGAGAAATTATTCCCAAAATCGTGGATGTAGATTTAAACGCAAGAAAAGGGTCTGTGGATATGTTTGGATCTATTAAGTTTCCATATGAATGTCCTGAGTGTTCTTCCACATTGGTGAGGGAGGAAGGTGAAGCGGCTCATTATTGTCCAAATTCAGAAGGATGTCCTCCTCAGATCTCAGGACGTATCATACACTTTATTGGAAGAAAGAGTATGAATATAGATGGTCTTGGCAGTGAAACTGTAGTGCAGCTTGTTGAAGCGGGATTGATTACAGATGTAAGCTCTCTTTATGAGTTACGAGAAGCTGATTTGTTGCCTCTAGAACGTATGGCTGAAAGGAGTGTTCAAAAGCTATTAAATGGAATTAAATATTCTACAGAAGTACCATTTGAAAGGGTACTTTTTTCACTAGGTATTAGGTTTGTAGGGGAGACTGTTGCAAAGAAACTGGCCAAATCATTTCGCAACATGAATACTCTGATGAGTGCTTCTAAAGAAGAACTTGAGGCAGTAGATGAGATTGGAGAAAGAATAGCTATTAGCTTGTTAGACTTTTTTTCAATTGAAAAAAACACTAATCTTATCAGGAGACTAGAAGGTTTTGGACTTCAAATGGCCAAAGAGGAAGAGGACGGAGCTACAGATAAACTTGCTGGATTGTCTATAGTAGTAAGTGGTGTTTTTCAAACAATAGACAGAACAAGTCTAAAAAAGTTGATAGAATTTAATGGCGGTAAGGTTAGCTCTTCAATTTCGAAAAAGACTTCATTTATAGTTGCAGGGGATAAGATGGGACCTAGTAAGAAGGAAAAAGCAGAAAAGCTCGGTGTATCTATAATTACAGAGCAGGAATTCCTAGACAAGCTTTAGTCAGATATAACTTTCAAGCTTCCAATGTACTCGCCTGATTGAGTTTCTATACAATTGGACTCGTAGCTTATCTCGATAATGTAAGTTTCACTACTCACCTTTCTTCCATTCATGTTTGTACCGCGCCAAACTTCAGGATCGCCATTGTTCTCATAAACTAACATTCCCCATCTGTCTAGCACTTTAAATTTCCAAGAGTCTAAAACATCTAATGGATTTATGTTCTGAAGTTCTGGGTCAGAAAACTTAGGTCTAAACACGTTATTCACGGCATCACCGTTTGGTGTAAAAATGTTTGGAATAACAAGCGATTCAAGTGAAATAAACGCATATTCATCTTGTTCTACTTCAACGGTTTCTGTTGTGCTAGTAGAACACCCATTTTCTTCAAACGTAACTGTGAGACCAAACGATCCAGGCCATTGAGTAGATGGATTTAATAACAAAGGGTCCAACAATTCTCCTTCATATTCAGTCCATTCAATTAGGTTTGTGTACCCATCCGGAGAAATGTCATTACCATCTATTTGAACAACTGGCGTAATGCATGAGATTAAACCATTTGGTTGACCAAGTGTGATTTCTGGAGCAGTAAAGTCTTCCTCAATTTCTAAATGGTTCACAGTTTCGCAACCGTTGTTGGGGTTAATTACTGTCAAGGTGTAATACCCTTCTGAAATTACAGTTGGAGTTTGTGTAAAGCTTGATCCTAAAAATTGCCCATCTGTTGTAGACCAAACAAATTCAGCCTCATCGCTATTTGACTCTCCTTGAAGTATTATGCTAGGCTGATTACAATTGACTACTTCAGCAGGCCCAGTAATTGCTTCAAATGACACAGTGTCAACAAGAACTTCAAAAACGTCCTCGCTTGAGCAATTGCCATCATAAGAAGTGACTGAAATAAGATATACTCCTTCACCTGTTGCTGTTGCAGTATTATTTGTAACATCTGATAACTCTGTTCCATCGACTACAGACCAATTAATTTGTGCATTTGGATAATTTGTATAAGCAGTCAGGTTTACTTCTTCGTTTAGGCATGTAATCGCATCATCGTCAGCAAGTATTTGAGCTTCAATTGGCTCTACAGTTACTTCAATAGTGTTTGATTGAGTTTGGCCACAAAAGTCAGTATAAGTAACAGAATACACTTGAGAAGAAGGAGGTGATGCAATTGGATTGTATGCAGTCGGATCATCTAGGTAATCAATAGGAGACCAAGAGTACTCTGAATAAATGTCACCACCAGCGATTAACTGAGTAGAATAACCTGGGCAAATTGCTATGTCACTTGAAGGACTTACGTTTTCATATAGGCAAACAGTATGAACGTTGTAAGATCCGCCGGTAGATGCGGAAAAGCCCCACCAAACTTCACTCTCTCCGCTAAAAATGTCATTCACTAGATCAATATTTGCAGATAGTCTGTATTGACAATCAAAAAATACACTTATTTCTTGACTGCTTGGATCCCATGTTATTGAAATAGCGTGATCTTCTCCGTCTTCAATATCTACATCTTCCGGGTCTGCTTGAATAGGTCCCGCTAGAGCATTTACAGAATTATGATTAGTGTTGCCATCCCTGTGAATTGCTATGTGGTCAGGATACATGTCCTGAAGGTTTGGGTTATAATAAGTGTCAAACTCAATACCCAATGATGGATCCATATTTCCATACCCCATTCCTTCGCCCATAATCCCCATTGCTGTTGAGCTGTTATTCTGAAGAACAAACATCATACCGTCAGCTCCAATGTCTTCACCATTTTCTCCATTCAAGTCTCCAAAATTCATTTTGAATTGTAGCTCAAAAGGCTGGTTTAAATCTATTAATTCTTCATACCAAATTGTAGAAACCTGATTGTAAGTAGCTGAAGTTAGTTGATAGCAATTGTCCCCCATAACGAATCCGTCACCCTGAAGGTTGTATTGAGCGAAAATTGAGCTAGTTAAAACAGACCCAAAAAATAATAATATTGTTATCGCTTTTTTCATAGCGACCGCAAGTTACTCATTCTAAAAGTTTAGATGAAGTTTTAAGTTGAGCCTTCTTCCAGTCAGATAATTTGGAATAGCGTAAACTCTCCCGTTTACATCCTCTATCCAAGTATGGTTAATGGTGTTGTTAATTCCAAGAATATTAAACACTTCAATTGCAAAATATCCAAGTTTGAAATCTTTAGAAAAGCCTAAATCAACACGTCTATAAGCTGATGTCCTAAGAATGTCCTTATACCTCTCCATTGTAGGAGGGCCATAGGGTAGCCCAGTTCCAAAAAACATACTTAACAATACCTTGTAATCTGGATTACTCGGCATTTCGTCTTGGAATAAGAGACTCATACTTAGTCTTTGATCGCTTGGTCTTGGAATATTTCCAGGAAAGTAATCAATTGAATACGCTGTGTCTGTATTCCAAGTGTAGCCAGGAATGATCAGGGTAGAATCTGTATTATAGTATTCAGTGTATGAATCGTCATCAATATCCTCAACAGCCTTCAATGCACTAATCCTCATCCAACTTTGTATTCCTTCGATAAATTCTCCATTTAGCATTAAATCTATCCCCGTTGAATATCCACTTGAATTATTCATGCCAAAATATCTCTGCCTCACATTTTCAACTTCATAAGGAATCAGCTGGTCTAAATTCTTGTAATACATTGCGCCCATAAACTTGAAGGGTCGTCTAAACATTTCAAATTGATGGTCAACACCAGAAACAATGTGAATGGCTTTTTGAGGCTTGATATCTATATTTACAAGACCAGTTGGATCTCGCATCTCTCTATAAAAAGGAGGTTGCCAATACCATCCACCGCTAAGATTCCAAACGGTTTTGGGCTTCTTCTTAGTTGAATAGCTAAAGTGAGCTCTAGGACCCCCAACCAAATGAGTTCTTACTTCATTAGTTTCCGAATATGTAAACAAATTCCACAAGTGTCCTCGACATCCAATGTGTGCATTTATCTCTCCTTTTTCTGTTTTTATTGTCCAAGTGTCTTGAATGTATGCTGTAGATCTATTTGAACGTACATCATTTTCTGTTAAGATGACATCTTGAAAAGAAAGTGGTTGAAAATTTTGTGCTGCAGGGTCAATGTATCCAACATTATCCTGAGGGTGAGGGGAAACGTATCCTGCTGAATCAACAAAAGACCACTCAGATAGATTGTCATGAATCAGTTCTGCCTGGAACTTAACACCGTATTCTATAAAATGTCCTTGCTCTTCAAGATTGTATGATCCTTTTAAAGCAGATGATAAAACAGTTGCTTCTAATTGGTTCCTAGCGTGATTAAAAAATCCCCCAATACCTAAATTTCCTGCACTTTCTCCAAAATCATCTGAACCTGGGTCAAGTTCTAGTTCATCTAATCGATAGGCTCCAATAATGTCGAAAGTTTCACGCTCGACAGTTTTAAATGCTGAATTTATGAGCCTAATTCTACTGTGTTCTGTAGCTCTTTCAAATGCAAGTGCACCGAAACCAGTTTGGTAAGAAGTCTCTTCCTTACCATCAAAGTATACGTTTAATCTAATCGCGCTATTTATAGTGCCAACGTCGGTTTGTCTATCTTTAGGTATGAAATTGTAATCATTCTCTCCGTAAACCCCAAGTAACTGAATCTCCCAAGGACCATATCCATCAGGGTCCCATGTAATATATGATTGAGCATCAAGATAAACGGGTGAATACTCTCCTGTTTCATCAAGTGATCCTAAGACATATGCATTGTTTCTATAACGAAAACCAGAATTAATCTTTATGTTCTTTTTCTTATTTACTCCGTCATGTTGAATCTGTAAACCTAACAAACTTGTAGTCAAAGCTGTGGAGGTAGAGTTTGGTTTTCTGTAGTGAATATCTAAGACAGAACTCATTTTATCACCGTATTTACTTTCGAACCCTCCTGCGCTAAAGTTGATTCTGTCTACCATATCTGGATTCGGGAAAGAAAGACCTTCTTGTTGTCCAGATCTGACTAAAAAGGGTCTGTAAACCTCAATGTCATTTACATAAACGAGGTTTTCATCAAAGCTTCCACCTCTTACGTTATAAGAGCTGCTAAGTTCACTAGTGAAGTTTACTGGTGCTTGTAGAAGCACATCCTCTACTGTTCCTCTTGGAGTTGGAATGCGATTGGCAACTCTAGGGTCAATCTTCCTAAGTGTAGAGTTGTTCTCATCTTGTGAAATGACTTCTGCTTCACCAATCCTTACAGTGCTCTCTAATATTATTGTTATAACGAAAGAGGTATTGCCATTAAATACAATAGGAGTTTCCTTAGTTGTAAAGCCAACCATTGAGCATTTTAATGTCCATGGTCCTGAATGTGGTAAAATAAGATTAAACCTTCCTTGAGAATCCGTATAGGCGCCGAATTTAATATTTTCAATGGCATATACTGAGGCGCCAGGAAGTGGAGTACTGTCATCACCTTTCACTATTCCTGAAACAGTGTATTCTGTGGATTGGGCTATAGAAAAATTAGGTGTTAAAAAAGCGAAAAAGCCCCAAAAAAGGGCGATTTTAAACTTTGAATTATGTTGTGAATTTCTATACACTAATTACTTAAATCTCCATTTTTTAATGCCTGAATAAATCTAGCCCAAGCAACAGGATTTAAAATGTTAGTAGGCTGTATTCCTCCATAATGCATCTCTAGAGACATTTGTCTCAATACTTCAGTTGAAGCAGCTTGTCCATCCATACCAACATTGATCAATCTGTCATAAACATCAAATGGGTCAACACCTTGACTTAATGATAAATCCCCATTTTGTAAACCGAGGGCAAGGAATTCCTGACGGAATCTTTCTCTAGATGGCCAAGGGTAAATAAAAGCATCGCTTATCATAACAGTATCTCTCGACATTGCTTGGACTATGCTAATTCTGTTTTTATCTCCACCTTCATTTATAACAGCGTGTCTAGTAACGTAACCAGTGCTAGAAAATTGTAATGTGTCACCTTCAAGTGTTGGGAGACTGAAAAACCCATTCTCATCAGTCATTGTCCCCCTTGCGTCTCTCGAACGATATACTGTAGCAAATGGTAATGGAGTTAATGAATCACCAGTTACAACTAGGCCGCTTACTTGAATTACCACCTCTTCTGTTGAATCCTTAATGCTTATCTCCGTCGAATCTTTAACTAATGGCCCGTTTTGCGTAGTGAATGACACTAGAGCAATTGTAAATAGGGATAGTATATAGATTCGATTTGTCATAAGGCCAAATTAAGGTCCTTCAGTTTTAAACTCACTAGTAGTGTGGAATGTGATTTCAGGAAAGTTGTCCATTTCCATTTTTAGAAGAAATGGGGAAGGTGCTAGATAAACTTCATTCCCATCCTTATCTCTAACTATCTCTGTTGCTTTAATTTTTCTGAATTCGCTGAGTTTGGCTTGATTATCTGAAACAATCCAACATGCCTTGTGGTAGGGTTTGGCCTGAAACTCACATTTTGCACCGTATTCGTGTTCCAATCTGTACTGAATTACTTCAAATTGTAGTTCACCAACGGTGCCAACTATTTTTCTATTGCCCACTTCTCGTATAAAGAGCTGAGCTACTCCCTCATCGGTAAGCTGCTGAATACCCTTTTCAAGCTGTTTGCTTTTCATCGGGTCTTTATTCACTAGTTCCTTGAAAATTTCAGGGCTGAAACTTGGTATACCTCTAAACTGAAGATCTTCGCCCTCGGTCAAAGTATCGCCTATTTTAAAGTTGCCAGTATCGTACAGTCCAACCACGTCTCCTGGCCAAGCTTCTTCGACAACACTTTTGTCCTGTGCAAGGAAAGTAGCAGGGTTTGCAAACTTCAATTTTTTATCTAAACGAGTGTGCTTATAGAAGGTGTTTCTAGCAAACTTTCCAGAGCATATTCTAAGAAATGCAATACGGTCTCTGTGTCTAGGATCAATATTCGCGTGAATCTTGAATATAAATCCCGTAAATAACTCTTCTTCAGGGTTTACGATTCTAGTTCTAGTTTCTGACGACTTAGGTTTCGGTGCTATTTCAATAAAGGTGTCAAGCATCTCTTGAATACCAAAATTATTAACAGCAGATCCAAAGAAAACAGGAGCTACATCAGCCTTTAAATATGGTTCAGGATCCCACTCGTCATATACCCCGTCAATTAGCTCAATGTCCTCCCTTAATTGGTCAGAATGCTCGGCAATTATTTCGTCTAATAATGGATCTTCTAAGTTTTTAATATCGACTACTTCCTTTGTAATTTTTGTTTTGCTGCTTTGGAATAATCTAACATTGTGATCAAAGAGATTGTAAACTCCTTGGAATGATGCTCCACCTGAAATTGGCCAACTAAGTGGGCGTACGTTGATGCTTAGTTTTTCTTCAAGTTCATCGAGAAGATCAAATGGGTCTTGACCCTCTAAGTCTAGCTTGTTTACAAATACAATTACAGGCGTCTTACGCATGCGACACACCTCCATAAGACGCTCGGTTTGGGCTTCGACACCCTTTACACAGTCAATTACTAGAATTACACTATCTACAGCTGTTAAAGTTCTGTAAGTATCCTCAGCAAAATCCTTGTGACCGGGAGTGTCTAGAAGGTTTATAAGCATATCCTTGTAGTGGAATGCCATTACAGATGTTGCTACAGAAATTCCACGCTGACGTTCAATTTCCATAAAGTCAGAGGCAGCAGTTTTAGTAATCTTATTATTCTTTACCGCTCCAGCTGTTTGGATTGCACCACCAAAAAGAAGGAATTTCTCCGTTAGTGTAGTTTTACCTGCGTCAGGGTGGGAGATGATAGCGAATGTTCGCCTCTTTGCAATTTCTTCTTTAATCTTTGACATCTATTTGGAAATAGGACGCAAAAATATGCCCAAATTCATCGTTTATCTTCGGTCAGGCCTTAAAGTTATTTCGCTGTAAATTCCTTTACCTCTAGCTTCAATAGCTTCTAGAATTGCATTTGCTATAAAGCTCGAATCCATCCCAGAATCAAATCTAGGTTTGTATTCGTTCCTAAGTGAATCATTTGTTGTATGTCCAATGAATTCAGTATTCACAGCACCTGGGTTTATTGTCGTTACAGCAACCTTATCTGAAAATTCAATTCTCAATGATTCACTAATTGCAAGTACAAAGTGCTTTGTTGCACAGTATACACCGCTGTTTTGAAAAACCTGTCTAGCTGCAACTGAACCGATATTCACTACATGACCATTTGAATTCAATAGATGAGGAAGAGAAGAGTGTATGGTCTTTAATACACCAGTGATGTTTACGTCTACCATGGAACGCCATTCCTCCATAGTGCCCTTTTCAAGTGGATTGAAATGACCTAATCCAGCGTTTGGGATTAAAACATCAATACTGCCAAATTCATCAATCATTGATTTAACTGCATTTTCAATATCATGATCATTCTTTACGTCACCAATAAAGCTTAAGAATGATCCATTTAAATCAGCACATTGTTCACTAAGTTTTTGAAGATTGTCAATTCTTCTAGCAAGCCCAAAAACATTATGTCCTGCACCACATATTGCTTTTGCTGCGCTAAATCCAATTCCGCTTGAAGCGCCTGTAATTAATACGTTTAATTTTTTCATTGTTGTTGCCTGCTATTCCATTGTAAAAATCCTACAACTCTATCATAGCCCTCGAAGTCAGAGAAGTAAATAATGATTGAGTAAAGATTGTCTGTAGAAAAATGATTTCCCTCTAAATCAGCTGTATCCCCTATCTTTTTATAGCTTTCACCTTCATCTTTAACTAAGTACAAAAAGTCGTAATAACCTTGCTTCAGCAAAATGCTTCCCTTGTAGGAGGAGCTTTTATCATCCCAAGCTAGCTTGTGTGTGTCTAGGTACCTTCCGCCACTTATATCACCAAAAACAAATATCTCTCTTCCATGAAGTTTGTATGGCATAGGAATATTAAAATGAGCTCTTGTGTAATCAGATCCTGTATGAGCGTCAAATCTATCATTAGAGATAACAAACCTTCCATTTATATCAGGTCTGTAGCTGTGATACTTATAAGTCCTTCTTT
>PBMY01000016.1 GCA_002722795.1 Crocinitomicaceae bacterium | reverse complement strand
TTTCCTTCGCTGTTGTTAATTACCACAGGTTCATTTCCTTCCATTACAGCAACACAGCTGTTGGTAGTTCCTAGGTCGATTCCGATGATTTTACTCATTGTTTTGAATTAATAGTTTTCGTTTACGTTTTCCTTTTAGGCAAAACCCTTGCCAATGCGGGCCACAATACTATCTCTGACAATTTCATGTCATATTCTGTGACAAATTCTCATTTTTAGCTCTGCAAACATGACAGCCTGTCCGAATGGATTAACTTTACAGCCATGATAAGGTTTGGTGTTTTAGGGCTAGGACATATAGGAAAGAGACATGCTCAATCGATCAATGCACACCCAGGTGCTTGTATTACTCATTTAGCTGATATTAGATCGAAGGAGCAGTGTGGAGCAGAGGGTTTTTCCGCCGACGCTGTGTGGTTTAATTCATTGGATTCTTTGCTGTCTAGTTATAAGTTACCTGATGTAGTAAGCGTTTGTACTCCAAACGGACTGCATGCTGATCAAGCAATTATGCTATTAGACGTTGGAGTACACGTAGTTCTTGAAAAGCCTATTTCATTATCTGTTCCTGATGCTCGTAGAATAATGGCTGCATCAGAAAAAACTGGAAAGAAGGTGTTTTGTGTTATGCAAAACCGTTTTGCCCCTCCTTCTCAGTGGTTGAAGGAGCTTGTTGATTCAGGAGATTTAGGCCAAATCAGACAAGTCCATATTCAATGTTTTTGGAATAGGGATGATAGATATTACGAATACGGCGGATGGAGAGGAACCCTTGAATTAGACGGTGGGCCATTATTCACACAGTTTTCTCACTTTATAGATGTTATGTATTGGATTTTTGGCGGTATCAAAAATCCACAATCCAAATTTTACAACCAGGCTCACACTCACAATACAGAATTCGAAGATTCAGGCCAAATCTCATTTGACTTTCAAAAAGAGGGGTGGGGTTCATTTACTTTCTCAACAGCTGTAGATAGATCAAACTTTGAGTCTAGCTTAACATTAATTGCAGAAAATGGAACCCTGAGAATTGCGGGCCAATACATGCAAGAGGTTGTTCACTGTGACATTGATGGATACCAAATGCCAGACCTTCCGTTAGCTGCTCCTCCTAATAATTATGGACTTTACAAAGGCTCAGCATCAAATCATCACTTTGTTATAGCTAATGTTGTTGATTGTTTGGAAAATGGTGCTGATATAGCAACTCCTCTTAGTGAGGGTGTTGATGTGGTGTCAATAATTGAGGCAATGTATTCAGCAGGACAAAGGCCTTTGAAACGCTGATTAAAATAAATCGGGCCTGAGTATTTTTAAAATTGGTGTAAGCCACCATGATGACCTTATAAGTCTAGCTTTTGGGATTTGATGTGCTCCAAACTCTTTGTAAAATCTATCAACTCCTGGGTCTGAACTTCCGCCAAAATCGAATTTTTCAGCACCTTTTGTAAGCGCTACTTCCATTGCAAAATGAAGCATAGCAACAGTAGCAATAGCAGAAAGATGCCCTCTTTTTTGGCCACCAAAAGAATAAATACATCTCTTATTTTCTATGACGAAGCCTCCAGAAGATATACAATCTCCAGATGAGTCTTTTGCTTCAATAGCAAATGAATATGATTCAGAATTTATTGCATTTAAAAGCTTGCCTAGTTGAGTGCTGTTATTTGCAAGATCTTTTCTGCTTCTAGTGTGATCGTGAAGTCGATGAACATTAGACCAGTCAGAAACTAGTTCGCAACTAATTCCTTCTCTCTGAGATTTGCTTACTTGTTTCTTTCTGTTTGATGGAAGAGTTGCAGGTAAGTCTAGTATTCTAGTGTGTTTCCACTGTACTCTAAAATTTGTGGGAGTGTTTTGTTTTACAACAGCAGTGCTAAAGCTAATTGCTTTGTCTTCACTACAAGGTGGAATATCAATTACGAGCAATGGTTCAGGCCGAGTGTTTAAAGATTCAATGAATTTTGAATAATTAGCACTATTGTAATTGGTCAACTGTAGTCCACAATCTAGAGCCCAAGGCGGAGTAATTACAACTTGCATCCCCTTTAATGAGGTTTTGCAAAGACCACAAATATCATTAAAAACAAACCCACCATCGCTGCAATTATCTAACCAAGAGCTGCTGATAAATGGGTGGTGTTTATCGGGCATTATCCTCCGATACTTCTTCTTACTGCTTCAAATTCAGGTTCGCCTCTGAAAAGATCCTGTCCTAGTGCTAACCAATCTAATGCAGCAGTCCTGTTAATGTTTGCAAGTAGCTCAACATTATAGATGATGGCAAAATGAAGAAGTTCGGTTTGAACTTCTCTCAATCCTTTACCACCAAATTCAATAAGGAGATTTCTAGCTTTTTCGTAAGTAACTTCAGCCTCTTTTCTCGATTTAAGCTGTTGGTACACTGCAGCAAGCATAAGCTGAGCTCCTGGATCTTCAGGGTCAATTGTTCCTAGGTACTTGTAGTACGATTTTGCCTTCGTGTACTTTTCATTATCCATTTCAGTTTCAGCAGCATTCTTTGTTTGTGCCCAAAGCTCATCAAAATACTCAGTGAATTCTGAATAGTGCTCCATTTCCTTATCCTTCTTTCTGTACTTAGATGCGTACTTTAAGCTGTTTTTTAAAGCTTTGTTCTTGTCTGCTTCAAATTGTTGTCTAAGCTCGTGATCATCACTGATATGTATGCCCAAATATGCTTGCGCCATATAGATGTATGGCAATGGTAGTTTTTTCGTTTTTTCGTCCTCTGTGTAACGGATACACTTGTAAAGGATGTTTTCGTACTTCTCATCAACTAGCCACATTAACAGTTTATTGTATTCTTCTTGAGAAATGAGAGGTTTCTTTGGTTTTTCCTCATCATCTTGTTTTCCTCTTTGGGCCAAACCATCAGCAGAAAATAAAAGTGAGCAAATAAAAAGAAGGCTGTAAAGCCAAGAAGTGTGTGTTGAGATTGTTTTCATACTTGCAGTTGGTGCAGATTTCATGCCGAAAGATAATAATACTATCTTTTATTAGAGTGTATATTTGTGAACCATGCAAGAAAATAGACGAGGTATTAGATTAATTATCTTGCTATTCGCTCTATTTATATCAGGAGGCGCAATAGCTCAAGGAACAGTAAAAGGCTTTATTAGATCCGAAGCTACTGGTGAGCCAGTCATGTTTGCAAGTGTATCTCTTTCTGGAACCAATTATGGGGTTTCAACTGATATATCAGGATTCTATTCTTTAAGTAAAATCCCATCAGGTGTATACACTCTTTCTGTCTCAAGTATTGAGTATGAAAATGTTCAAGAAGAAATTGAAATACTTAGCGGTAAAGTATTGACAAAGAGCTATATGCTTAAAAAAGGTATTATTGAGTTAGAGGGGGCAGAGATCAATGCTGATAGAGAGGAACAACTCAATACTGTAAAGATGTCTGTAGAGACAATTAGACCTACAGATTTAAAGAGAATACCAAGTTTTGGTGGTCAAGCTGATTTGGTTCAAGCCCTTCAAGTTATGCCTGGATTTATATCTACAGGTGACCAAGGTGGTCAGCTATACATTCGTGGCGGCTCGCCTATTCAAAATAAGGTTATCCTAGATGGTATGATTATTTACAATGCATTTCACAGCATTGGACTTTTTAGTGTATTTGATTCAGATGCACTTGCAAATGCTGATATATACACAGGTGCTTTTTCTGCAAAGTATGGGGGAAGAATTTCATCAGTTATGGACATTAGGACTCGTAATGGAAATATGATGAAGACAGATGTTAAAGTTGGTGTAAGTCCATTTGGTGCCAAAGTTTTACTTGAAGGGCCGCTTAAACAAATGTCAAATGGTGTTGGTGGTGTTAGCTATTTAATTTCTATAAAGAATAGTTATTTAGATCGCACTTCAGAAATATTCTATCCATACATAGATGGTGGAAAGCTGCCATTTGGTTTTACTGATACTTATGGCAAAATCACTTTTGGTGGAGGAGGTTCTAAATTGAGTTTATTTGGTTTCAATTTCAATGATAGAGCTAGCGTTTTGAATGATTCAACCGGCTTGTCTTTTGCTGATTATCTTTGGAATAGTTATGGTTTTGGCGCAAACTTTACCATCGTTCCTCCTGGATCTTCAGTGTTAGTTAATGGTCATTTTGCTTCTAGTAAGTACTTTATTGGTCTTTATGAAGATGATGAAAATGATGGTATAATTAATTACGATGATACAGGGAGAAAAAGTGAAATAAATGGATTTAACTTTGGTTTAGACTTTAAGTATGTAGCAGGAGAGGATAATATTGAATACGGAATTGAAGTAATTGGTTTACGAACTGAATTCGAAACATACAATTCAATTGGTGTTCCGGTTGGACCGCCACCAAATAGTACTACTGAGTTTGGTTCATACATTGATTACACCATTAATAGAGGTGATCTTATCATACAACCTTCACTAAGATTGCAGTATTACAGTACGCTTTCAAAGATGCGACCAGAGCCAAGAATTGGCTTTAAGTATAAAGCTTCTGAAAGATTAAGACTAAAGCTTGCTGCTGGGATGTATTCACAAAACATTATAAGCACTAATTCAGACAGAGATGTTGTCAATCTTTTCTATGGTTTCCTTACTGGACCGTCTAACCTGCAGGATCAGATTGTAAATCCTGATGGATCAGTAGATGATATTGTTCACACACTTCAAACGGCTAACCATTTAGTAATGGGATTTGAGTTTGATTTAACTGAACATCTAAACCTTAATGTTGAAGGTTATGTCAAAGACTTCACTCAGTTAACTAATATGAATAGAAATAAGCTTTTCCCTGAGGATGCTGATGTGGAAGATGTGTTTAAGCTTGATTATATAGTTGAATCGGGTTTAGCAAAAGGCGTAGACGTTGTTCTTGAATACGAAGAGAAGGGTACGTATTTGTGGCTTGTATACGGCTATGGAGATGTTGACAGATGGGATGGTTTTAGATGGTACGATCCAGTATTTGATAGACGACATAATGTGAATTTTGTTGGTTCACAGGAATTTGGAAAAGATGGGCAATGGACATTTAGTACTCGTTGGGCTTTAGGATCAGGGTTGCCTTTTACTCAAAGCCAGGGCTATTACCAAAGTCCTAGTTTTGGTGGAGGTATTTATTCAGATTATCTTACTTATAACCCTTCCCAAATCTCAATTACTTATGCCGAGTTAAATGAGGGTAGATTGCCTGCATATCACAGACTAGATGTAAACTTTAGTAGAACTTTTGAGTTAGAAGCCGGAGCAATTGATTTAACTGCTGGAATAACTAACGTTTACAGTAGAGATAATGTATTCTACATTAATAGACTTACCGGTGAAAGAAAGAATCAGCTTCCTTTCTTGCCAGCTATTACTGTTGATTGGAAGTTCTAAGAACTTTTGCTTGTGCTCTAGCTTCTTCAGTCACTATTTGTCCACTAAGCATTTTGGCTATTGCTTCAGTACAGCTGTCGCCAAAAAGGAAATTTGCTGATGTTGAGGTAGATGTTGAATCTGAAGTTTTGTTTACTTCTAGATGATAATCACCTTTTGCCGCTACCTGAGCCAAATGTGTAACCGCAAAAACTTGCTGCTTCTCAGACATCATTTTCATTGAAGATGCCATCCTAGAAGCGATATCTCCACTGACTCCAGTGTCAATTTCATCTAATACAATAGTTGGAACATTACTTTTTGAAGCAATTGCAGCCTTAAATGCTAGCATTATTCTCGACCTCTCTCCACCTGAAGCTATTTGATTTATAGGGTATTGTGGAGAACCTAAGTTTGCTGAAAACAATAGCTCAACATCTTCTATACCCATTAAGTCAGGATTAGAGCTATCGCTAAATACCCAATTGATTTTCACTTCAGGTAATTTTAATGGTACAAGCTCTGAATAAACCCTATCAAGTAATTCATTACCGCATTTTTCTCGTGAATTTTTAAGAGCTTCACCTGCAATAAATAATTGAGCTTTTGCTTTTAAAGCAACCTCAGTTGCTTTTTCTATTGCTTCTTCAAGATTAGTAGCATTTTCAATTTGTAGCTCAATTTGACTCTGCACTCTAAGTAACTCTTTAGACGTGTTGAGTCTATGCTTATGTAATGCCTTTTTAAGACTGTCTAACTTGTATTCAACTATTCTAAGTCTCTCAGGGTCAAATTGAATATTTTCAGAAAGCCTGCTTGCTTCTTGGGCCAAATCCTCTAACTCAATTCTAGCGCTATTAAATCGATCAAAAATCTCCTTTGCATCATTACTAAATCCCTTAATATTATCGATCATTTTAGTGATATTACTCATCTCCAACCCATCTATTGCTTCATAGATTTCATTGAATCCTGATGCAAGTTCAGTAGAATTTATGAGCATATCAAATTCGTTTTCTATACTATCCCAATCTGTGGTATCTAAGTTCAATTCCTCTAATTCTTCTAGTTGAAATTGTAGATAGTCTATATCAGATTGAGGTTTTGCAGCTATTGCTTTTAGATCACTTAGTTTTTGTTCTGCACTTCTCCATCCTGAATAACTAGCTCTATAAGAATCTCTAACTTCATAATGTCCGCCAAATGCATCGAGTAATTCAAGTCTAGTGCTCCTTTCCATTAAGGCCCTTGTTTCATCTTGTCCGTGTAAATCGACAAGTAATACTCCAATTTCCTTTAATACCCCCACACTCGTTTGACAATCGTTTACAAAAGCCTTTGAGCGTCCTGAAGAGGATAGTTCTCGACGAATTTGAATCTTATCTTTTGGAAGAGCTTCAATCTCCCAATTTTCGAGTTTGTCACTAACACTCTTGCTAATAAATCTAGCTTCAATAATGCATTGGTTAGAATTGTGCCTTACTGATGAAGTCGTGGCTCTTTCTCCTAAGGCCAAACCCAACGCACCAAGTAAAATTGACTTTCCTGAACCAGTTTCTCCAGTAACTACAGTTAATCCATTACTAAAATCAAGCATAAGCTCTTCAATCAGAGCATAATTTTTGATATGTAAACTTATGAGCATTGATTATAGAAGAGCTCCGTCGTATTTAGCAATGTTTCCTGGATCCATTTGTTTAATAACAGGAAGTATTCTAACTCTTTCTGGCTCAGGAGCTGGTTGAAAAATTTTGATTATCTCATCACTTTTTGCAAGAAAGAAGATCTGCAAATTATACGATGAAGGTCTAATCCTATTTGTGGATCTCATTTCAATGATAGCATCACCAATATTCAATCTTGCTGTTTCTAAATCACTGTAGAGAATGTCCATTCCTTTTCTGTGGTAATTGTATAGGCAGTAACGAAGGGGTCTGAAAGTTTGGCTTAGCATATTCTCAACCAACCAATATCTATTTTGTTTTCCTTGACTTGCCCTCCATCCTGCACCTGATGCATTTTGAGCATTTGCAACAATCTGTTGAGCCTTTAAATAGTAGTCCGTTCCAGCTTCCATCCCAAAACTATCGTAATCCATAGCTAAGATCATGTAGGCATAATAAGCTAGGATAGAAGAGAGGTTGTCTCTATGCATTCCTAGGTTAAAGTTGATAGCAGTTCCGTTTACCCAATCGATCTCAAAATCCCCATCATTTATGAATAGAATTGGTGATTTGTAGTCTGAACCATAAACAGGTCTGTTGCTTTGAACTTGTATAGAGCCTTTGAATCTAGTCGCACTAATAGCTTCAGAAATATTGATTTGCATTGTGCATTCAATTCTTTCCTCAAAATTAAAATTGTCATTAGTCCAGCGCCTTCCATTAATGAATTCTCGTATACCATCTTCTAATGATTCAAACACACTAGATTCGACATTGGCAATTCTTGGAGCCATTACCTGTACCGAACAATTTAGCTCTTGGCTAATTAGTGTTGCTGGTGAAAAAACTGAGAAAATAAGAGCTGCAAAAAATAGTAGAGCCGCAGTAAATCGTAATTTAAACTTCATTATTGATCTGAAAAATCATGTCTACGAGGTCTCTAGCAACCTCTTTCTTAGTCTTTAACTCAAAACTACGCATTTCAGTATTTACACCCACTCTTTTTATGACGGTAACTTTATTTGTGTCGTGGCTGAATCCAGCGCCGTCGTCTGCTAAGGTATTGAGTACCACAAAATCTAAGTTTTTACCCTCTAGTTTACCCATTGCACTTTCTAGACCATCGTTTGTTTCTAGTGCAAATCCCATAAGTAACTGCCCCTCTAATTTACACTCCCCCATAGCAGCTAAAGTATCAGGAGTTTTCTCTAATTCAACTGTTTTTGGAAATTCATCCTTGTGTATTTTTTTATCTGTGGCTCTCTTAGGTTTTAAATCTGCGACCGCTGCACAAGCTATTCCAGCATCTGCTTTAGGCCAAACCTTCATTGTAGCTTCAAACAATTCCTCAGCAGTGCTAATATCTATTCTAGTTTGGACTCTAGGAGGAGTAGGTAGAGAAACTGGACCAGCGATTAAAACAACATCAGCACCTAAATCAGCTAACCTTCCTGCAAGTGCGAATCCCATTTTACCTGAACTACGGTTTCCAATATATCTAACAGCATCTATTGGCTCTTGAGTTGGTCCGGCTGTGATAACTACATTTTTTCCTTTAAGTGGAAGTGATACGTCAAAAAATGCTTCAACTCTTTCAGTAATTATTTCTGGCTCTTCTAATCGACCCATACCATCTAATCCGCTTGCAAGTGGTCCTGAAGCAGGCTCAATGATTTCAACACCCCTTTCTCTTAAAGTGTATAGAGAGTTTTGTGTTGCTGCATTTGTAAACATGTCCACATCCATTGCTGGTGCAATCATTACAGTACATCTAGCGCTTAGATATACGGCTTGAAGCAGATTTTCACATGCGCCTGAAACCATTGCAGACATTGTTTGGGCTGTACAAGGAGCTATTAAAAATAGATCACCCCACAACCCAAGTTCCACATGATTTGTCCATGTTCCTTTTTCCTTGTTTTCAGTAAAATCTGAATGAACAGGATTGTCTACAAGTGTGGCAAGAGTAAGAGGGGTAATAAATTCTGTTGCAGAAGGAGTCATTACAACTCTTACTTCAGCTCCTCTTCGAGTTAATTCTCGTGCAAGGAATGCGCTCTTATATGCAGCTATACTTCCAGTTATTCCAAGCACAATACGTCTCCCCAAAAGACTTTGCATTTCATCTTGGGATTCCGGTTTGCCGGTCATAAGTAAAAGGGGTTTCTAGCTAGCTAGAGTGTTTAGGCATCGAAAGATTCCTCTTCCTCGTTATTACGAACGTAGATATTATCTTCTTCTAGTTCTTTAATTGCAATAGCTTGAGGCTTAGCAAGACGTTCGTAAAATTTAGAAATCTCTATCTGTTCACGGTTTTCGAACACCTCTTCAAGAGTATCGTTTGGAATAACAAATTCCTCCATTTTTGAGTTTAGCTCCTTCTTAAGGTCTTGTGAGAGTTGGTCACTACGACGAGATAGAACAACGATTGTTTCGAAAATGTTACCAGTACCTTTTTCTTCTAAAGTCTTTGTGTTACGAGTAATCGTGTTGCGTTCTGCTTTTACATTCTTGAAGTTCATCTTGCTATTGTTGAGATTCTAGAGTTTCCACTGATTTCACGCATTGTTCGTATATATTCTGAGCTTCAGAAAAGTACGAGCTTTCAGGAAATCGGGATGCAAAGATATGAAAAGCTTCGGTAGCATCGTTAAAACGTTCAACTTTCCTTCTATCTGTGCTTTTAAGTGCGTATTGATAGTGACTATCAATGATTAAAAAATGCATTTCTTCCCTATATTGAGAATCCGGAAAGTCAATTAATGCATTATTTAGAGCTATTGTAGCACTTTTGTATTGCCCAATTTTATGATAAATGGCTGCAGATTCAAATGACTTTCTCTCGAGTTTACCTCTGAGGTGATCAATCATATGTTGAGAAGAATCTCTTAGTGCAGACCCTGGGTATTTGTCCATAAAGAGTTGTAACTCTTGTATAGCTGATTTTGTTTCAGTTTGGTCTAGAGACCAATTAGGCGAAAGATGAAAACTACAAATTGAGCTTTTAAATTCAACCTCTTCAACTAAATTAGAATTGGGGAAAGTTTTGGCATAAGTCTGGTAATAGTATCGGGCTAAATAGAAATCATTCACACAATAATGCGCTTCTGCATACAGATATTGAACCTGTTCAGCACGTTGAGTCCCTCTCGTTAGACCAACTAATTCTTCTAACAGTGGTAAGGATTTTAAGCATTCATTATTGTCCAAAGACCTTTGGGCAAACTCCCATTTTTCCTCAGTATCAGTACTCTTTAAAACCTTATTGTAATCATTGCAACTGTTAAGAGAGGCAACCATTATGGTTGTAACTAATAAATAAATGTGTAAAGAGGATTTGCTCATTGGGCGTAAAGTTAAGGTTGGTTTTGGTAGTTTTGCGCATTGAATTAAAACCCATTTTATGGATATTTTCGACAGAATACGTAACGATAGAGGCCCACTAGGTCAGCACGCTCGTGAAAGCCACGGATACTTTACTTTCCCAAAGCTTGAGGGTGAAATATCAAACAAAATGACTTTTAGAGGAAAGGAAGTTTTAGTGTGGTCTATTAACAATTATTTGGGACTTAGCAACCATCCTGAAGTGAGAAAAGTTGATGCTGATGCGTCTGCTGACTGGGGAATGGGCTATCCAATGGGGGCAAGGATGATGTCAGGCCAAACTTCAGAGCACGAGGCTCTTGAAGCTGAGCTTGCTGATTTTATCCAAAAGGAAGATTCATTCCTTCTAAATTTTGGATATCAGGGTTGTCAATCAGCTATTGAAGCTCTTGTTACTCGTCATGATGTAATCGTTTACGATAGTGAGTCTCACGCTTGTATGGTTGATGGAGTTCGCCTTCATCAAGGAAAGCGTTTTGTATACAAGCATAACGAGATGGAGAGTTTCGTAAAGCAGTTAGATAGAGCTAAAGCAATCACAGACCAAACCGGTGGTGGAATCTTAGTTGTAACTGAGGGTGTATTCGGAATGGCAGGTGATCAAGGAAAGCTGAAGGAAATTTGTGAATACAAAGAACAATACGGATTTCGACTATTTATTGATGATGCTCACGGGTTTGGCACAGTAGGAGAGAAGGGTATTGGAACCGGTGAAGCTCAAGGTGTTCAAGACCAAATCGATGTATACTTTGGAACTTTTGCAAAATCGATGGCTACAATCGGAGCCTTTGTAGCAGGTGATGAGGATGTGATTGATTTCCTTCGTTATAACATGCGTTCTCAGACTTTCGCAAAGTCTCTTCCTATGCCAATCGTTGTAGGTGCTAGAAAGCGTCTGCAAATGCTTAGAGAGTCAAAGGAGCACAAGGATAAGCTATGGGAAATCGCAACTTCTCTCCAAACAGGGTTGAAGGAAGCTGGTTTTGACATTGGCGATACTAATTCATGTGTTACGCCAGTATTCTTAAAGGGTGGTTTAGGCGAGGCTACTAACCTAACTGTAGATCTTAGAGAAAACCACGGAATTTTCTGCTCAATTGTAGTTTACCCAGTAGTTCCCAAGGACACTATCATGCTTCGTTTGATACCTACTGCTGTTCACACTCTTGAGGATGTTGAATACACAATTAACACTTTCTCTAGTGTTCAGGCTAAACTTGACGCAGGAGAATACAAGAGCGAAAAAATCGCTTCTTGGGGTTAATCCTTCTGCGCAATGCGCGTATTTATTGAGCTAGCCTACGACGGCACGAAATATCACGGTTGGCAGCGCCAACCTGAGGACAGGACTGTTCAACAAGCCATTGAAGAAGCCCTAGAAAAGCTATGTGGAGTTAAATGCTCTATCCTTGGATGCGGCAGAACCGATTCAGGTGTTCACGCCTCATATTTCGTTGCGCACACTGATTTATCGGATAGTTCGCTCGAGAGATTTGATTCACTAGACCACTTGTGTTTCAAACTAAATGGTGTTCTAGATGCTGATATTGCTATTTTTTCAATATCTCAAGTAGGAGAAAATGCTCATGCACGATTTGACGCCCGTGAAAGATCATATACATATTTCATTCATACTAAAAAGGATCCTTTTTTAGATGGTCATTCAGCTAGAATCTTTGGTGATTTAAATGTCCTAGAAATGCAAAAAGCAGCTGACAAGCTTATTTTTAAAGGGGATTTTGCTTCGTTTTGCAAAACTGGGTCAGACGTAAAGACAACAATTTGTGATGTTAGAAAGGTGGAGGTTGAGTGTCAAGGTCATAGAATCAAAATTGTCATTGAAGCCGATAGGTTTTTAAGAAACATGGTTCGAGCTTGTGTTGGAACACTAACAATGGTTGGACAGGGAAAGATGACCCAAGAGGAATTTCAGGGAGTTATTGATTCTTGTAATAGATCAAATGCAGGTAAATCCGCCCCAGCATGTGGTCTCTATTTGGCCCGTGTGGAATACCCAAATGAAGTATTTTCGCCAAAAGCGCTTTGATTATGAGCTCTGGTAAGAAAACTTTAAAACTGATAATATCCCAAGTAGAGCCTTATAAAAAGAGGTTTATTATTACTAGTATATTAATCATATTCCTTGCTTCATTAGTTTGGATTAGACCTGCACTATTACGGCGTGCTATCGATGTGGAAATTACCAATGGTGATTACTATGGATTGATTAATGTATTCGCAGTAATTGTATTTTTCCTGATACTTGAATCGCTACTCAGATATAGAGCCACTTATTTAGCTAATTGGGTAGCCCAAAGTGTTTCATTGGATCTAAGATCTAAGCTATTTAAACATTTAGTAAGATTCAGGCTCAGATTCTTTGATAAAACACCTGTCGGCAAACTTGTGACACGGCTTGTAAGTGACATTGATGGAATAGCTAACGTATTCTCAAACGGATTACTCAATGCTATAGGAGATATCCTAACACTAATCGTTGTTCTAGCAACCATGTTGATCATTGATGTAAAACTTACACTTATTGTAATTCTCCCAATTCCTGTTCTATTATTCGCTTCTAGAATATTTCAACAACACATTAAAAAGGCGTTTTCAGATGTGAGAAATCAGGTGAGTAAAATGAATGAATTCGTTCAGGAACACGTAACTGGAATGCACATAGTCCAAGCGTTTGGTCGAGAAAAGGTAGAAAGCGCAAAGTTTGCTGACATCAATAGATTGCACCGAAAAGCAAACATTGATTCGATAATGGCGTTTAGTATATTCTTCCCTGTTGTAGAAATGTTAAGTGCAACAAGTGTAGCTCTTTTGTTATGGCTTGGAATCGGAGGGGTTGTTGAAGGGACGTTAACTCTAGGTGTTTTACTTCAATTCATTCTTTATGTGTTTATGATATACAGACCTATTAGACAGCTCGCTGACAGGTTTAACGTTCTTCAAATGGGAGTGGTAAATGCTGATAGAGTATTTGAGCTTTTACATACTGATGAAAGGATTTCTGATAAAGGAACAGTAAAGCTTGATAAAGTTGATGGTTTAATTGAGTTTGAAAATGTATGGTTTTCATATGATGATGAAGAAAATTGGGTTCTAAAAGATTTGAGTCTTAGAATTGAACCTGGATCTTTAGTTGGGTTCGTTGGATCTACAGGAGCTGGAAAAAGTACTATTATAAATCTTCTTTCTAGATTTTATGAATTTCAAAAGGGTTCTATTAAAATTGATGGAATTGATATACGAGAGGTTCCTCTTGAGAATTTGAGAAAATGTATTGGAGTAGTTCAGCAGGAGGTTTTCTTAATGTCTGATACACTTAGAGCAAACGTGAAGCTGCATGATGAGGGAGTGAGTGACCAGGAGGTTTGGTCTGCAGCAGAAGCTGTGGGAGCAGCAGATTTTATCAATAAATACGATGAAAAATTAGACCTTCATGTTAGGGAAAGAGGAGCTATGTTAAGTGTAGGCCAAAGGCAGCTTATTGCATTTATGAGAGCCTATGTCGCCTCACCTTCCATTTTAATTTTAGACGAAGCTACTTCTTCAATAGATTCTGAATCAGAAAAACTAATCCAGGAAGCTACAAGAAGGATTTCTGAAGGTAGAACCTCACTTGTTGTAGCTCATAGGCTCAGCACTATAAAAAGCGCAGATAAGATTTTTGTAATTGAAAATGGTTGTGTTGTTGAAGGGGGAACCCACCATGAACTAGTTGATTTGGGTGGAGTTTATACAGATCTTACCATTGCTCGCTCTTCCGATAACCAATAGCTTGTAGGTCAGCGACCTTTTCTCCATTTTGGTTCGTTACAATAGCATCTACGTTTACAATTTTATGTTTGAGGTTTACTACCTCAGCTTCAGCTATTAAGGTATCGCCAACAAAGACAGGATATAGATGTCTTATAGTAGTTTTTAAGCTCACTGCATGACGTCCGTATGCGTTGGCTGCAAAAGCAATTGCACTATCTGCAAGAGAGAATGAAATGCCGCCATGGACTATGTTGAAGCCGTTTGCCATTTCTCTTCTTACTTCCATTTGGACTTTGCAATAACCTTCTCTGCTTTCAAGGACTTCTGCATCTAGCCAACTAGTCATCTCGTCGCCCTCAAGCATTTTTTCTACCACAGGATGAATCTTGCTCATTTTAAATGCACTTAAAGTGTTCGAAAGGTTCACTGCAATCTAGGCAAGTAAATGATGCTTTACAAGCAGTCGACCCAAATGCGCTTACCATTTTAGTGCTTTTGCTCTTACACAGAGGACAAGGAACCATTTTTCCCTCTCCAGTTAGAAATGCTCTATCGTTGCTTGAGCCTATAGGAGGAGCAATACCATTTGCTTCCATTTTTGTACGAGTTTCCTCACTTATCCAATCTGTAGTCCAAGCTGGACTCATACTTATTGCAACCTCAGCTTTGGGATCGACAACGCGAGCAGCTTTTAGGGAATCCTCTGAAATAATATCTGTCGCAGGACAGCCTGAATAAGTTGGTGTAAGTACAATTACTGTGTGGTCTTCTTCGTAGTAAACATCCCTCAGCATTCCCATTTCGCCTATGGTAAGAAAAGGAAGCTCTGGATCCATAACATCCTCGAGCTGTCTCTTTACTGCTTCGACTATTTTATGGCTTTCAGCATTGATCATTTACCAAGTAGTTCCAGGGTAAGTGCGAGGTAGCACTTGCATTACTTCTAGTATTTCAGCTAGGTGATGAGTGTGGTTTCCGTTTCGGCCTCCGTATTTCATCTCTGTGTTTGACAGAATGCTCAATCTAGCTTCTGTTAGTATTGACATCACATTGTCTAGCCACCTTGATTTCAAGGTAGTTAAATCAGGGAATAATCCAGACTCTACAGCAGCTGAAGTCACTTCGTCAATTTCAAACATCTCGTCTGTAAACTGCCATAGCTTGTCGAGCGATCCTTGGATTTTTTCATGACTTTCAGATGTACCTCCTCCCAATCTCAGCATCCACTTACTGCTGTGATCGACATGGTATCGAATTTCTTTAATCGCCTTAGCTGCTATAGCTGCGATATCTGTATTCACTTCTTGAGAAGCCAAATGAACAGTTAACAAAAGAGAAAAATTGTCGAACAAGAATTGACGGCAAATAGTATCCCCAAAGTGCCCGTTTGGTTGCTCTAAAAGCAATAGGTTAGTGAATTCTTCTGGATCTCTGTGGAAAGCAAGGTTGTCGTCGCTTTTAGTTGGCTTGTATAATTCGCCAGCAAGCTTCAAATAATTCTGCGTACGGCCGAGCAGATCAAGCGAAATATTTGTCAGAGCTATGTCTTCTTCTAAAATTGGAGCATGTCCACACCATTCGCCTAATCTTTGGGCTAGTATTAATGTGTCGTCTCCAAGGCGAAGCAGTACTTCTTTTAATTGTGAATCTGTCAAGGCGTTTTGATTACATATGGTTCACCTCGTCAGGAAGGTCATAAAACGTTGGATGACGGTATACCTTGTCATTTGCTGGATCATAAAGAGCCTCGCTATTGTCTGGTGAGCTCGCAGAAATGTGCTCTGCGGGAACAACCCAAATACTTACACCCTCTTGCCTTCGAGTATATACGTCACGAGCATTTCCAATTGCCATTTCTGCATCAGCCGCGTGAAGCGAACCTACGTGCTTATGGCCCAGTCCTTGACGACTTCTCACGAACACTTCCCAAAGCGGCCAACTGTTTTTGTTTTCCCTCATCTTTATGCTCTTTGTACCTTTTGTTTGTTTGCGTATGTAATTGCAGCTTCGCGAACCCAAGCGCCATCATTATGGGCTTTATTCCTCACCTCTAATCTCTCCTTGTTGCATGGTCCGTTTCCTGCAATTACTTGGTAGAATTCATCCCAATTTATTTCTCCAAAATCATATCCTCCTTTTTCTTCATTCCATTTCAATTCATCATCTGGAATTTTAAGGCCTATTAATTCTGCTTGAGGAACAGTCATATCAACCATTCTTTGGCGAAGTTCGTCGTTAGAAAATCTCTTGATCTTCCACCTCATACTTTGAGCACTGTGTTTACTATCCTTATCACTAGGTCCAAACATCATTAGCGATGGCCACCACCACCTATTCAGTGCGTCTTGGGCCATTGCTTTCTGTTCTTTAGTCCCTTTCATAAGCTCCATCATAATTGTGTATCCCTGCCTTTGGTGGAAGCTTTCTTCTTTGCATACTCGCACCATTGCTCTTGCGTATGGTCCGTAAGAACATCTGCAAAGCGGAACTTGATTCATAATTGCAGCTCCATCAACTAACCATCCAATTGCACCTATATCAGCCCAAGTCAGAGTTGGGTAGTTGAATATTGAA
>PBMY01000015.1 GCA_002722795.1 Crocinitomicaceae bacterium | reverse complement strand
GCTGTATCAGGTGCTGTATCAGGTGCTGTATCAGGTGCTGTATCAGGTGCTGTATCAGGTGCTGTATCAGGTGCTGTATCAGGTGCTGTTTCGGAACTTTCCATTTGACTAGACTCCATTCTGTATGGTTTCACTCTTTCTATTAGCTTTTGATATGATGATTTTGATAGTTTTCCTACTCTAATTTGATTTAGTACCTTGCAATAAGAAGGATCCTTCTGTCTAAAGATTTTAGTTAATGCTATAGTGTTTGTAAAGGTTTCTTGCCATTCAGGACTTTCAAAACAAAAGGCCATCGATTCTGGATCATCTTGAGAACCAACGGGTGGCAAT
This sequence comes from Crocinitomicaceae bacterium, assembly GCA_002722795.1. Taxonomy (GTDB): domain Bacteria; phylum Bacteroidota; class Bacteroidia; order Flavobacteriales_D; family Sanyastnellaceae; genus UBA974. The sequence continues at coordinate 20,904 of PBMY01000015.1, read as the reverse complement.
TGGTAAAAATCTCCCGAAAATACTAATTGAATTCCTCCAAATGGAAGAAGTTTTGCTCTACGCGTGTATTTACCAATGTAGTTGAGTAGTTCAAACAATTTTTTTGACATCATACTAACTTCATCTACTACCAACACATCTGTTTTTTTCCACACTTTAGATTTGTAATAATTATTTATGACTTTATGAGCAACATCTTCTATGCTACCAGTAGCTAGACCTATTCCTGCCCAAGAATGTACAGTTTTTGTACCTTCACAGTTAAGAAGAACAGCAGCACAACCTGTCATAGCACAAATTTGAATATTTCTGTCACTATTTTTTACGATATCGTGAATACGTTTTATCAGGGCAGTCTTACCTGTACCGCCTGGACCAGTGATGAATATATTCTCACCACGCTGAAAAGCATCCAATACATTTTGTTGTTCACTCGATAATTCCATTTCTTTTCTTATCTTAAAAAAAAGATATTTACTATTCAATTTTTTATCAAATGAAAATTTAAATAGTCTAATTGTTTAAGAATAAATGTTATTAAAACTAGTGAATACTGTGAATATAGTATAAACTAGAAGAATATGTTGCAATACATCAGTTGTGTGTAGTCTTTTAAAATTGTATAATATGTATGTTGCAATATACATTTTAACTGTGTAAGATTTGATCAATAAAACATTACTAGTAATTTTATGTAAACTGTTTTCACTTGAAATCTGATGAAAGGCTAAATTATATATTGATATACTAAAAATTGTTAAGGTAGAGATAAAGATAATATTACACACCTTATATGTAATATTGTACAAGTTTTTCAGAACGGTTTCCCTGGTAATCAAAAACATAAATACACACTTACGGTAATATTGTGCTACTTAGATTATTTTAATTTCAATTTTAGATTTAATACTAAAATTGAAATAAAGATAAATAAAATATTTATAACAACATTACAATCATACAATATTAATAATGGGAAACGCAATTCAATACTCGCTAATTCAATCCGATATTCATCGATATGTACAAGAAAAAGAAAACGAGAGGAAACAACAAGACAAGAAAGAACAACAAACTCTAGAAAGTACTTTCAACCGTGTCGAAGAAGTCATTACTGAACAACAGCAAATGAATAAATGGGTTGAATATTGTAATTCTTGGTAATATGCAGAAAAACATCGATAAAAAATACAGAAAAAAATGCACTATGGAAAAGGCACTGTAGAAAAAGCACTATAGAAAAAGCACTATCACAATTCTATTATTTCAGGAGTTTCGGATACCAAACATTTCATTTTTTCATTTATCTCTATGCACTCTGTATTTGTTTCTGTTTCTGTTTCTGTTTCTGTTTCTGTTTCGGTCTCTGATTCGAGACAAGAGTTGGTTCCTGACTCATAATCACTATCTTCTAGAGAAACTGTTGAAAATCTATTCTTGTTTCTTTGATCATCAAGGACTTCAGCGAGAATTTCGACACTTATGGTATCATTACAGTCGTCTTTAAAAGAAGCTGGTGTAGGAGTATATTTATTATTTTGTAAGAGTTTTCTCGCTTTTTTTATTAAATGTCGTTTTTTTATGATCTCTATTCTTGTTGAAAGACTTAATTTTCTCGGTCTAATGTTTGCACTAAATTTTTTATGATATAGTTTAGATTGATTGTTTGACATAATAATATATTTGAATATTAAAAATATATTGTTATAACATATTAAATGGGAGGAGGTATTTTACCAGTAGCTCTATATAATGGAAAGTTGTTATTTCTTTTTGGTAAAGAAGCAGGAGAGAAAAAATGGTCTGATTTCGGTGGTGGTCGCGAAGGTAATGAAAGTAAATTCGAAACAGCTATACGCGAAGGTTGTGAAGAATTAAATGGTTTCTTAGGTTGTAGAAATCATTTAAGAAAATTAGTAAAATCAAATCAATTAGCAATTATTGATACCAAAGGATTGCATACTTATATTTTTTTAATGGATTATGATGAGAATCTTTGTGGTTATTTCAATAATAACAGTAAATTTATCAAACAAAAAATTCCCACTAAGGTGAATAAAAAAGGATTATTTGAAAAATCTGAAATAGGTTGGTTTACTATAGAAGAATTACAACACAGTCCAAATCAATTTAGAACATTCTATCAAAAAGTTATTGAAAATATTGTACTACATTACCGAGATATTCTAAATGAGGCTAAAGGAAAATAGATATTTATTTATGTTTTGTTTTTCTATGTTTTTTATGATGTGTATTATTCTTCTTTTTGCGTAGACGTTGAAAACGTTTGGTCATTTTTTTATTGTTCTTATTATTTTTTTTGGTTCTTTTCTTCTTTCTTCGGGCTCCAGAACCTTTTACACTATCCGTAGGAGTTGTATTATGCATTTCTTTCCGTTCATCTTCTACCATCTTTGATGTGCCTATAGCAACAACAAGATCATCCTCGTCATCACCATCATCAATCACATCATCATCATCATCATCAACAACCTCAACAACATCGTCTTCTTTATCCATTTCTTCACCAAGTTTCTTAAGTAATTTCTTTTTTCTCTCTTCATCGCGCATCAACATTTGATTGACGTGTTTTCGTTGCATTGTATCTTTGGCGGTTTTTTCAAATTTATCAAGAGGATATTTGCTAGTTTTACCCCTTTCTATATTATGCAGTTGTTGATAGAGTTTTCTCATTTCCGCTTCTGATAAAAATCTTTTTTGATTTTCTTTCCATATTTTTTTCCTTTCACCCTTCATAAATTCGTTTCGGAGGTTATTACCCCGTATAGAGTCTGCTAGTAAAGCAGTCAATGTTATATGTGGTGAAACCGCGACTGCCAGGGCAGTCGGAACTCCAACTGTTGTTGCCGCAGCAGTTTCTCCTATAATTGGTGTCAATGCCGATATCGTTTTATCGAGTAGCCGAGGTTTATTGTATTGTTTCATTGTTTTTCTTCCTTTTTTACTAGCTGATGTATATCTTTTATTTGCATCAACTGCTTTTTTCCGTAGCTTTGATTGTTTATCAAATTTTCTTCCGTACATCATTTCCCAAGCCGGTCCAACCAATGATGGATTATCCCTCACCACTGCACTATAATCCCGTGTTTCTGTCGCTCCTGGTAGATATGCGCCTGATTGTGCTTGTGGATTATATTTAGATTGCATAACTGCTTCGTCTAGTTTATCCCAATCCTCTAAAAATCCTTCTGTTGTGGTGCCTAACGGAGCCGGAACTAATTGATCACGATTTACAAGTATAGGCTTTCCCCCCGGACCATAAGTATCTAATCCTTCTTTAGAGGTTGCTGCTGTTGTATTAGCTACCAAATATTGGGGAGGACCTAAAGTTTGTGGAATTACCTCAATAATTTCTACATTTGAACCCGGAACGAGTTGTAAATCGTCCGTCCAAGGTCCAGGACGTTTATCAGTACCTACAAATTTAACAACATCGCCCGGTTGTAAAACATCAGGAATGGGTACAGTATCCGAAATACGCGTTCTCTCAAAGAATCTTCTCGCACCTTCTTTGTCTTTTACGTGTCGTAATGAGTCCTTTATTAACTTTTGTGTTCTCCTAAATTGATTTTTTTTCTTAGTACTTAAGTTATCACGAATTAAATTTGTTTTGAATTCTTTATCAAGTTCATCTACTCTTTTATTATGCTGAGAAACAGGAGTAGGGACAGGTGGTGTTGATTTCCAAAAAGCGTCAGCATTACCTGTCAGCATTGCTGTAGCCAATGCAGTTTTCAATGCTTTTGATGTCATTTATATATACATACCATATATTAAAAATATTATTCAATTTTTAAAATACACATAAATATATTAGTATTAATATAAGTATAAGTATAAGTATAATGTTTAAAGATATAGAGAAACCCGTGCAATATAAAATAGTATTTATTGGTGATTCAGGAGTTGGTAAATCAGCGATAGCTACACGAATTGCGTGTGATATATTTAAAGAATTTACAGAAGCAACTATAGGAGCTAGTTATTTTTCCAAGATAATTACTAAAAATGAGAAACTACATAAATTCAATATATGGGATACTGCCGGACAAGAAAAATACAATTCTTTAGTACCATTGTATTATCGAAATTGCGATATGGCTATCATTGTTTATGATATCACACACAAAAAAAGTTATGAAAATGCACTCAAACGAATTCCTGAACTACAAAAAGAAGAAACCGTTAATATGATATGTTTGATAGGAAATAAAAATGATAAGAATGATGAACGCATTATTACTACCAATACCGCTAAAAAGTATTGTGATGAGAATAATATTATATTTTTAGAAACTTCAGCTAAAAGTAATAACAACATACAAGAAATACTGCATATTGCGATTGATAAAATATCAAAATTCCAGCCTCTTCAAGTACAATTGCCAAACACCATTGAATTAAGTAGCTATAATCCGGTCTCTAATTGTTGTTAATCATATTAAGTACAATGATTGAATATAATTATACTGAATCATTATATATGTCACAAGAGTGGTCATTTTACATTATATACAATAGAACTTCTACATATGCAGGTGTTTCTCCTGATCCGGTCAGACGTTTAAGACAGCATAATGGTGAAATAAAAGGTGGTGCAAAATACACCACATCAAAAGGACCAGGGTGGAAACATATCTGTATTATTACCGGATTTAAAGACAAGATACAAGCTATGCAGTTTGAGTGGGCTGTTAAACACGTTGCTCCTAGAAATGCTGGTGGTATAACTAATCGTATCAAAAAATTATATGAAGTATTACAACGCAAGCATTGGACCTCTAAATCTCCTCTAGCTTCTGATGTGCCATTAAAAATTGTGTGGCACGAAGATAATCCTTGTAAAGATATAGTTTTACCAGAATATGTTTCATAAATACTTCGAATCTATTTGTTTACCTTTGTTTACTTTTTTTTTCCTTTTTTTCCTTTTTTCCTTTTTTTACCTTTTTACGTGTTTTCTTTTTGTGTACTCTTTTACGACGTTTTGTTTCTCCGCGCGCGGACATAGGAAAATCTTGCACGGGAAACGCTGATGAGCATTTGTCTAGACAAGAAAAATATTCAGGATCGCCAGTATATGGCTGACAGAGTTCACTACACGTATTATAATGTCTTCGAGGAACAACGTCTTCTGGATATTCTTCTAACAAATTTTTTAAAGGAGTACGCACTTCGTGACGACTATCTAATTCTTCTTCAGTAAATGGTAACTTCCTTGTATATGTTTGTTCAGGTGCTGTTTCAACAGGATGTCTTTTTTTCTCCCATTTTTCGGCTTCTTGAGCAACTTCAATAAAAAGGTCGTGTCCCACACTATCGATATTTTCTTCCATTTCTCTAAAATCCTCTTTAGTAATTTGTTGATATATATTCATTTTAACAAGAAGATCAGCATTTTTGTTATTGTTTTCTAGAGTATATCCGTGTCCACTGTTCATTAAATCAGGAATATATATGCTAGAAGCTCTATATCCACGATGTTTTTGTGTATATCTATCCGTGTATAACTCTTCTTTTTTTTTTCTTGTTGTAATCTTTTTTTTTAGACCTCTTAACATTAACTTATATAATAGATAAATAAAAATATATTTTATTTATCTATTTTGAATGATAAGACCGAATTATTTTTTTTTCGTCATTCCCACGCGTCTTCTGCGACGGCGATGACTGCGTCTATTGCGACGATGTTGAGTACGCCTATTGCGACGGCGATGACTGCGTCTATTGCGTCGTGTGCGTCCTCTTCCCGTTACTGCTTGTGCCATCGGAATAGCGGTTCCTAACAGTTGTTGGCGGTTTAGTTCACCTCGAAAACGCCTTTCACAATCATTCAACTCACTTTGAAGAGCAAGATTCCTTTGATGGAGGGCTTGATTTTGACCCATAATTTCTGTAGCAAAATCTAATGCTTCTTTACGCGACATTATATATAAATACACTATAAAAAATATTTTTGTATTGTCTATTTTCCTAATTTTATACAATGTGTACCCTAAAAACTTCTCTATTATTTCTTAGCAGATTTTTTGGGAGATTTCATAGGTGCATAAGCTAAGTCTACTTTGGTGATGTTTGTTTCATGAAGAGTAGGCTTAGATCGAGGACATTTTTTTTTGTTTTCCTCTACAATAGTTCGTTTAGTAAACATATTTGTAAATATATCCATATTTGTTTAAATATACTATACAAAAAATACTACAAAAAATACTACAAAAAATACGACCAGAAATACGACCAAAAAATTAATATTGATAAAGCATCTCAACAATAAGGGTAAATGACCAATCATGTCCATTTAAATCAACAATATTTCCTTTATCATCATAAAGAGTTACACGCATTTTGCGTATATGAACAGGTCCAAAATATTCTCTAGAATAGAACTGTAATGAACTACCATACGCACTATAGGGTTCGTGATTTTTCCGGAGTGAAGCAATATTTAAAAGTGTAATATTAGCAAACGTATTTGAAATACCGGGTGGTGGTACGCGACTTCGTACTCTATGGCGATTCTTAATAATTTCGTTAATAGAATAAATCTGCGCCGATGTTAATTTTCTCGGTTTATCAATACTTTTTCGAACAAAGGGGTATTTTGCATTTTTTTTATTACGCAATTCAGTACATGCTAAAGATAGATTTTGCTGGTTGTTCAAATCATCAACCTCTACATTGTTATTTTGTATATCATCGTCTTTATCTTTATAATCCTCTTCGGCAGGGTTGTAGTATTCCGGAAGATCAATGTGTTCGTCTTTTTCCAATATATTGATCAATCCTTTATTAAGATGATTTTGATTGAAATCATCAATTGCCAATGTAAAGTACTTTGGACCACTAATATTAACAACAGCAGTTGCCTCTATAAAAGATTTTTTCAAAAGAGTTCTTGCCGGTATGTCAATATAGACTTCTTCCGTATCTACATCAGGAGGAATTCTAAATCCAAGTTCCCAGCCAAGATTGTGATTTACAAAAGAGGGTTTTTTACAAATTTTACCACAAGGAGTATTGTTTAACGCAGTAGAAGTACTGCGAAGATATGAACCAAACCCAGATGGTCTATAAAAAAATAATCTCAGGTTCTTCATAGTTTTGTTTTCAATCTTTACTTTATTCGTGGTAGGATCTATAGAGAAATGCAAGATATCACCAAATTCATCATTCAACCAATCCATTAGTTGTTGAGAACTTTCGGGATTTCCTTCTTTAATACAACCACATTTCGGTAATGAGTGTTCATTTCCTTCTAAAAAAAACTCTTTTTCTTCATCCTTATCTTCAATTTCCATACATATATTTCCTAATGCTTCTGAAAATGCGTACCACGTAGTAGGTATATTGATAGATTGTAGTTTTATATTAAGAACATTAGTTAAATGTTCTGTAAACTCTAAGACAAAATCAGTAGTTCTTGTGACAACACTACTCGATTTCGCTGTACCATAATTTCTGAAAATTTCTTTTCTAAACTGACTATCAATATTCACGTGGCGTGAAGTAGTATTCCGCATATTAGGGTTAATAGAACCTTGCAAGATGGTGGTTGGTTTTTGAGAAGCTACATTCAATTTATTTCTAAACATTACAAAGTTTTCGTCTTCATCATCATTTACGTGAACTTGTTGAAAACGATTCGTCCGTAAATTTAGCTGGTCATCGTCTTTGCTTTGCGAAGAATATTCGGTTTGAAACATATCAGTAGATTCATCTAATTGTCCTTCTCCTTTTAATAATCGGTCAGACATCTTCGAAAAAAAATTGATTACTTCTGGATTAGTAGTACTTCCTTTTAGTTTTTTTATATTATCGGATATTTCTTGTTGAGTTGGTTTATCACCATCTTTAAAACCAAGAATTTTCAAGAGATCTTTTTTTGTATAACTAGAGACGTCAAAATCAGCATCCGCCATTCTATGTACTTATATATTTTATCTATTTATTTTAGTTATGTATTAATTTCAAATAATTCTTTAAAGAAATCGATAAGGAGAATTTGTTTATTTTCGCTAATCCATTTTGGCACGACAATAATACCTTGTCCGCGTTTAAGATGACGGCTACCTTTAAAAAGGAGTATATCTAGTATTCTAATTATTTTTTTTTGTTCTGTAGTCAGTTCCTTTCGATCAATACGTGTTTTACTTTTATAAATGTAGCGATTATAGTTTTGATCACTATATATTTTGTGATACTTTCCGATATGGTTATAGTTTTTTATAAGACCAATACCTTGGATTTTATTTTTGTCATTATGCATTTCAAGAACAAACATATATGCACCAGGAGTATATTTATCTGCAATTCTAACAGGAGTTCCGTACAGACAGCCATTCCAGTCGTTTCGTTCCTTCCATTCATTATTCTCTCGCCAAGTATCATTATTAAATCTGGTCGTAGCAATGTAATACATCTTATAAAAAAAATATTTTTTTTCTATTTTAATTCAATTTTGTAATATAAGGTAGAGATTAATTATTTCTTAGTAATTGGTGCCTTTTCTGTGTAGTATTTGATATTTGTGGAAATATGATATGGCTTTCCACAAATATGATCTCCACAATGATCCGCATTTGCCCAAATAATTTTCATTTCTTTCTGTTTGTCTGGAATACGGTGTTCCCATCTACCCAAAGCAATTGATTGCTTCTTAACTCCAAAACGCATAAAAGTATTCATAAACTTTGTAAGCATGATTGATATATATATGTTCATAGATTTAACATATTATTGTTAAATCAATTTTATAAATATAATAAATATAATAAATACTTTCTATCTTTGAATAAAACTTCTTTCTAGACAGTTAGCATATAATATGGAATAAATATGATATAGAAAACTATCAAAAATAAAATATTTGTTATTATAAATAATTTTATACAAAAACAATAGAGTTGTTTATCATCATCTAACATATTTTCTAGATTGTATTCTTAAACTATATGAAAGATAAAAATTACTGAAAGGAAAACTTTATGGAAAATTAGAAACAATATTTAATATAGTAAATCAAATTGGATACTTCGTACAATATTCATATAATGTTATAACAAATAGAATAGTAGTTATAATAAGATTCCTTTTAATAATTCCTTTTATGAACATCTTTAGATATTCTTTTAATAGATTTATAAATTTTTAATATTCATAGATAAAATTGATATTAAAAATAAAGTATAATATACAATATAATATACAATATAAAATGCTATTTACGTGTAAGATTTGCAATTTTGGACACAGTGCTATGAATGTGGAATCATTTAGAGATATTAATACAAAAAAGACAGTGTATCTATGTAAGGATCATTTGTCGTGTAGAACACCTCAAATGATTCACCAACCTTGGGTAGATGATGATATCTGGGTGGGTTGTAATATATGTTCTGTAGGAGACTTGTGTTATGGTCTCAAACAACCCGGTGTGGATATCAAAGGAACTGGAAAAAAATTTTGTGTAGAAAAAAATACAAGCAAAAAGGGAGAAAGTATTGTCGTAAACAGTTAATGTTTACGACGCTTATGTTTGGTTCCCTTATGCTTGGTTCCCTTATGTTTGGTTCCCTTATGTTTGGTTTCCTTATGCTTGGTTCCCTTATGTTTGGTTCCCTTATGCTTGGTCTTGTTATGTTTGCTACGCTTATGTTTGCTACGCTTATGCTTTAATCCATTCCGTCTTGTTCTATGTCTTGTGTGTTTTTTTGGTTTCTTTCTGCCTTCTGCGCGAATTCCAAATCTTCTTACTAGTGTATCTGTTATTGTTTGAGCTAAACGGAGGTCGTTGGGGTCGTTGGGGTCGGGGGTCAGGTCTGGGTGTTCATCAATAAAATGTTTTAAAACATGTGTAACATCCTCAATAATCTCACGCTTAACTTGGTCATGGTCAGGATTCTCAATATTGTCCATCCAACCATCTATCCCCATACGCTCAAGATTATTACGGTCGTGTTCATGAAAAAATCCCATTAATCCGTGTATTCCTGCTTTGGCTTCTTCTCGCGATCTTATCTCTCTCGCTCTTGCTGTCACTCCACGCCACTCGTCTGCAAGAAGTAACTCATAGAGAGGTTCGTAAATTTCATTAGAAAAATTCATAAAATCATCCGGTATATTGTAATGTGGCATATATACTATCACTCTAAAATAAAAATGTATAGGGTTTTTTATGATACTCTTGTATATTTTTCTTATCTATTTCATCAAAGCCAAAAAACTCTGCGACGGAATCGTCATTTATTAACTTTGGGAAATCAGGTAGGCGTGTGACATCGGGTATAAATTCAAACGCATATTTCTCCAGATATTTCATACGATACCGAGTGGCTTCAAATATATATAACGCTGTCTTTGTAGAAAAGAAATCACGTAGTATTTTTAAATCTTCTATATTTCTCTCAACAATTACATAATTATCGCGGTTGGAAATACCAAATTCTCCTTTCTCGTCCAAGTAAGGAAAGCCATACATCTTATGGGCTAATACCAGTTTTGGTTGGTCGGCATATGCCTGTTTAATATTACTATAATCGATAACTAGTTCAGGTGTAAGTTTGTTTAACACACAGGTTCTAATATTTTTATGACTATACCCCTTTGACATTATTTGAGAGAATAATGATTTCTTTTTTGGCATATTAGTTTTGATGACATCAATTGTACCAACCTTATCAACATATTTTATTAGTTTTTGAATAATTGCTGATGCAAAAAGGGGAATGGCGCCTTTATTCTCTATTTTATGATTAATATATGTTTCTCTCTGACTATCATACAGTAAAACTTGATAATCACTTGCTTTCTTTTCTAGAGTAAAATAACATGTAGGTGTTTGTGCTTCCTTGTTAAAATAAGTATTTGTTTCGGTATTAGTCAGGCAACATATTTTATGCAATTTAAACTGTGTAATATAGTCATAAGCTTTAGCCTTGTCAGGCTTCATCCACAGAGATGGTATAATATAGAGCAATTGTCCATTTTGTTTGAGGAGAGAAATAGCTCGTTTAATAAAATCCAACCAAATTGTCTGACCATCTTGTTTTTTCTTTTTTAATTTATTGGTAGGCACTTTTTTAATTCCATTAAAATTGTAGGGGGGATTACCAATTATATAATCAACTGGAGGAAAATGAAAATCCGATAGAAAATCTTGATGATAGATATTCGCGTTTTTTCCAAAAACGGTTTTTAATTTGGCTATGTTTTCGTCTCTGATCTCTACCATATAGATCATATTTTTGATAATGTGATTATGACGTTGTTTTTTTCGAGGAAAACGTTTTTGTAGACCTTCATCTAATTTTTTATACAGAAACATACTGAAAAATCCCGTTCCGGCTCCGGTATCTAACCATTTCTTATCAGAATTGCTAAATATTTCAGTCGGAAATAGTGAAAACATCTTTTCAATCAATACAAAAGGAGTAAAAATCTCTCCATACAGTAGTTTCATTTCAGGATTTACTTGGAGATCTTGTGTATCGGTTTCTATATTCAATGTTTGGATTGACATTTATTTAATATCCTAATATCCTAATATAGATATTAAATAAATAGTGTTATAGACTTAATTAAATAAAATTTATGAAATAAATTTCATATCATTATATTCCGTCAATCCTCTTTTTTTAAATTTAGTTACTATTCTGTTTAGCTCTTTAACAATATCAGAGGACTTTGCCTTTTTAAGCTTTTTAACATCAGTAAGGTTTGGATCGTCATTGTCAGGTTTCAGCTCAACTTGTATATCATGCATATCACCTTTACTAGATAAGATTGTTTGATTTATAAGTAGACCCTGATAGAATGACGGAAAGAATGGAATTTTCACAAACTCTGTTTGCGTTTCTATACTATCAATCTCTTCCGCTGTCAAAAAAAATGGTTTCCCCCAAAATCCATTCTTTCGGTCTTTCTATCTTTTTCCCTGACTACTATACTTACTTACCCATACCATATATCATCTTATTCTATTATTATAATTGTTATTTCTTTCTTTTATTATTTAAAAAATAAAAAAGTTAAAAAGAAATAATTATTAAAAGAAATAATTATTAAAAGAATAAAAAAAAACAGGAGAAAGGGGGTAGGGGACGGTATCCCTCGTTTTTTATTAGTAAAAAAAGGCAAAAAAAACAATTGCCAAGTTCTTTAAGTCCTTTTTTTTAAACATTTTTATTTTTGCATTCAATTTATATAAAAATTGAAAGACGACTTAAAGATAAAATAATTATAATATAATGATGGCGACTGACAGAATGCAATTTACCGACCGTATTTCTATGTCTGGGCGCGAGTTCATACTTGCCCTGAGCGACGAGAAAATAAAGGAGATGTATCGTGAAGACAGAGGAAAAGATTGGGAAGGCGACAAAGTCTATACACCTGAGCAGTACTTGAATACTGTTCGTACGTATTGTAAAAAATGGCTACAGGAAGGCTTCGGCAAAGAGTATCTTGATGTTCCGCAAAAATATCATTATGCAAAAGAGCGAAATAGCGGACGCATCTATGTTGATGGCTTTGGCTTGAATCAGATGAGCAAGATGTTTAGAGAGATATTAACCGATGGTTTGCTGTATGATATTGATATAAAAAATTGTCACCCCAATGTGCTGTTGAAAATGGTTCGGCAATACAACAAAACTTATCCACAAGCCAAACTCACGTATAAATATCTCAAAACATATTGCTTAAGCCGTGAAAGCGTACTGAAAGATAGCAAACTCTCAAAACAAGACGTGTTGAAGTGCTTAAACAGCGACCGATACGATGGCGTAGCGTTTGGTGAGAATCAATTTCTTGAAGCATTGCACAACGAAAAGAGTAACATCTTTGACGCATTTCTTAGTAACGCTGACTTTATGAAGCCGTATGTGGAAGCTAACAAAGCCGATATAACACCTAAAAAACATTCAAGCAACCCTATCAGTTCTCAGATCAATTTCATATTGTGTATAGAAGAAAACCGTATCCTGCAAAGTGTCATTGCTCCGGAACACAACATCATCACGCCTTTCTTTGATGGGTTTATGCTTGCAACCGAGTACAAGCCATATTACGACAAACTGCTTGACGAAACAGGAGAGATTATGTGGAATTACAATGAAAATCAATGCAAACTGCCTTCGTTCCACCACTTTAAGACATTTATGGAATTGATTGATGAGAGCATACAGGATGGACACGATGTTGATGGTGCTGTGCTTGACCACGCCATCAATTGGCTTATGGAGTGCTGTGGCAAAAATATCTTATATTCCAATAACGCATACTACACTATTCAAAACAACATTTATCAGAAAGGTGCTAATGGCAACCAAGAAGTGTACGATGCCATTACGACATACCTATATCCGCACGTTCACCAGCGATGCAAAATACTAGAACATCTAAAAGTCAAAGCTAACAGTGCATTTAAATTAGCGAAATATGAGCAAGTTGGAAAACAAGAGCTTTTGCTAGCTAAAAACAATAACAAAAAAGCTGAGCATTTGTGCAAGCGTTGGGAATTGCTTCGTTTCAATATTGATTCCATTCAAAAAAAAAACAAAGTTGTAAAAAAATTTATTAGACTTAATAGCTTAGTTAATGCTGATTTGTATACGAAACTTGATTCGCATCGTAATTTAATAGCGTTTCAAAACTGCGTATTTGATTTAAACACTTTGAGCTTTCGCGACATTCGCAAAGATGACTACATTAGTATTACGACTGGCTACGATTACAAAGAGCCTACCGAAGAAGAAATGAACGATTTTAACACAAAGTATCTTTTCAAAACATTTGTGGATGAAGATGTGAGAAAGCATTTCTTGAAAACATTGTGTGGTGCACTAGATGGTACCAATCGCCGTCGCAAACTTCATATTTGGAATGAAGCAGGCAATAATGGAAAATCAATGACAATGAAGGGTCTCCAAGCTATGTTAGGTGCGTATTTTGGAACGATGAGCTGTGCCGTCTTGCAGAATAAGCGAGCAGAGGCAGGACAAGCCTCGCCACAGCTTAATGTGCTCAAGAATTGCCGTGTAGTTGCTATGAATGAGCCAGAAGTTGCCAAAAGCAAGTTGTCGGGCACAATTCTAAAAACATTGACAGGGCAAGATGGCATAGCAGTGCGCCAGCTGTACGGACAAGAACCTGTTGCGTTTTTGCCTATGGCTTCTCTGTTTATGCTTGCTAATGTCATACCGGACTTAGACCGCAACGACAGTGCCTCCCTCGCTCGGCTCGACATTACGCCTTTTGAAAGTACGTTTGGAACACGACCAAACGCACGAGGCGGTTATAGAATTACAAAAGACGATTATAAGGCAAAAGAATTCGTCGGCGTGCACGGTATCGAAGATATGCTGAAATCGTGGCGTTGTTGTTTCTTTAAGACTATTGTTTCTCATTACAGAGAGTATGATGCAGACCCCGAATTCACCTTGCAATGTGCTTTGGCGGACGAATATCGCAATAACCAAGACCTCGTCCAACAGTTCATAAATGAAAAGATGCGGAACGAAAAAGGGTCTCTGACTCTGCTTAAAGATGTAAACTATCACTTGAATCAGTACTTAGCCAAAATGAAGACCGATTTGACATATACAACAATCAAGCTTGGAAAATACTTGCGTGAACACAAATTCATTACGGGTAAAGGCGGTTGCGCTTACAATTACAACACGTGCCTGTTTGATTACAAATTTGATTGGGAATGATGAAAAAACAAAAAGACGAAAAAACCAAGACTTTGTTTGGATTTGATAATACATTTTTTGTTGACTGTGAAAATAGTTTGGGTAAAAACAGTTCTTTCTGTCTTTTCATCTTCTACACCTCTACTTCTTTACTTTTTTCTTACCATATATCATTTTTCTTTCTTTTTATTATTATTATTTTTCATTAAAATATTAAAAAAGATAGAAAAGAAGAAAGAGGAGAATTGAAGGAGGGGGGGGGTATAGAAAATCCTTCATTTTAAAAAGGATCAATTACGGTAGAATGCCACACAAAAAATATCTTCTCTACATAAATGAATCATCTTCCTACTGAAATAATCAATAAAATAATGCTATACAACTCATCGCCGACGGCTGTCATCATCAAAGACTATTGGCAATCTCTTGATCATCGCTTGAATATATTTTACGATGTAGAAGGCTTCGCTACTGACGATACGCTGTATTACCGATTTGATTAATAACTTTGGATGTTCTACTGTTGACGTATCCATATTCCTCACCTGATTTGAATAATTTTTTAATATTATCTAAAATTTTCTTATTACTTTTCTCATTTGGCATTTTAACTTTAATATTAAATGTTTTATTTCCTCCTCTCATTAGCCTTTTTCTTGTACGACGTCTCATAGCTGATGTTCTAACAGAACGATTCTTTTTAGTGTTACGCATATATATTATTTGATATTTAATAGTAAATATCAAATAAATAGTATTATAGATTAATAATTTGCATTATTATAACTGTTTATAATATCATTACAATCTACTGGCATAACATTTGGTACAAAACAGTGGCCTCCGGAATCATTACCATCTGTCAAATAATCCAAAGTAGATTGTGTTATCTCTAAAGACCACGCACGAATATCTACTTGTAAGATAGCGGCATATCGTCCTTCATATTCTAACATAGCGCATTGTCCACGAACTCCCTGCAAAACCCCGTGTCCTATTCCTAAGAATACATCTTTACCATCATAATTAATTTTTTTAGCGGTCATTGCTTTCCAAGCTGTTACAAGATCTATACATTCCTCATTTGTTTGAGTAGTCGGGTTATTTCGCATAGGTTCGTATGGACATGCACGAGATGGCGTCCAGGCATCATAATCATAACCGGAGCCATTTGAATTTAATATACAAGTATACTTATTTGGTCTTGTTGTATGAGGATAGGGATCCATATGTGCACACCGTTTTATCATTTGTCTTTTGTCACCGGAGTCACTTTGATTTATGGACTCAGGTTCTTTATACGTTAAATCCACAGTACACGGAACATAACCTGGCGGTGTCGGTGCAGGAGGTGGTGTTGGTGCTGGAGGAAACAGTTCCGGTAGTATCAAGACTAATCCTATATTTTTTAAAAAACCATCTTCCTTTTTATCTCTTTTCCAAACGTGTAAACCCAGTAAACCTAATATATCATTACACCCAAAAAAAGTATCTTTATGGATAACTTTATTATCATCGATATCCGCTTCCCATTTTCCCTTTCTACCACCGTTATCGTCGTGTTTAATTGTTAAGACTGGTTGGTTATCAAAACTACTATAACTCACACAACCTTTGCCATCACCATCGTCATTTCCTATATTCCTTAATCTTTTTTTATAGCAGTTATCACCACTACATATCTTAAATGAAGTTCTAAAATGAGTATAATTTGGGTATTGAAATAGTTTATCTAAAGGTCCTGCAAGATTAATAGCATCGACCCATTCGCGTTTTGTTGCATTGTCGAGCAACCGCCACTCTTCGAGTCCTTCCGGTGGTAAGTTCCTCACAGCTTCTAACGCTAACCCTGTTGCAATCTCTCCGTCGGTCTCGACAGATGGTTGAACTGGGCGTGGCAATGAGTTGATATCGGCTAAAGTCTTAGCCGAGCACAAATGTAGGTTGGGTATCATCCGACCCACGCCTCCGGACGAAGCCGGATTACGGCTCAAGAGATACTTATGTAAGGGGTTGTCGCCCATCATATAGCGTAAACCTTCGACTGGTCCCGGTGGAATATCTTGGAACTGCTTGGCGTGGCCTTCGCGATAGGCGCGCCTGGTCGAGTTCGCAACATTCCGCACGGGTGCTAATCCTCCCATAATCCCAAAAGTTTTTGTATTATGTATAGTTTTTTGAATACTACCTTTAGTACGTTTACCATGAATAGTTTTGTACATTATATACTATTTCAATAAATTAAAATATTTTAGCAATGGTTTATTCAGTTTCACAATAAATAATATTGTCTCCTTGACCACTCTTACTAGCTTCTATACGTTTTTTCTCAGCACATCCTCGTAAGTGTGCTGATTTAGATTGTTGATTTTTACCGACAAATCCACAGAATTCGCACACAAATTTATTAGAGGCGAATGCAAATTTAGACGATAAGTAGTCTTCTAGCGAAGGAAGTTTCAAGTCATCAATCTGCTTTAACAATTTCTTATTAAATTCTTTTGACAGTTTGATTAGTGCGGTCTTAGAACTAACAAAATTTTGATACTCTGCATTAATATAGTCTAAAATTTCCCTCGAGATATTATCACCAGTGCAATCCATATCGATTTCGTCAAGTTTGCATTTTAGGTGATCTACAATATCGACAGCAAGTTTGATTTTGTCTGGATCATTATTAACGTCATGAACATATACTAAGACATTTCCATTATGAATATTGATTTCAAAGTTATCTTTAGTAGTTATTTTTCCTCCCTGAGAGAGAAAAATACCACAACAGCCTTGAATTTCAATATCGCGAATAAATTTAGCTACTTCGGCCTGTACTACACTCCTATTCCATAATTTATTCTCAATTAAAATTTTAGGTTTATGATTTCTCAACATAATAATATCGCCAGTTTCTTTTGTTTGTCCTACAGATTCGACTTCGGCAGCAGGATATAGTGTTTCAATAATATTCATTAGGAGATTCTCAGACATTTTACCTTTGGCACTAGAATTTTCAAACTTTTTAAGTAGATCTCCAACCGATGAGTGGAGAGAAATGGTATTGTGATTGCTATTTGCAGATATTTGTTGAATATTATCAATTTTATTCTCTAGCTTCTCTTCTGATCTAGATATAGCTTCATTGATTAACCCTTGTGATGCTGTTATAATACTACTCATATTATTATTGAATTCAGAGAGATATTTAGTAAAGGTATCTTTATCCATGGAATTCGTCAACAATGCTTTTGTTTCACTATCAACGCTTTCGCGAAACTTTGAAACCATTTTTTCAATGCTCTTGCTCACTACAGTTTCATTTCGAGGGATGACATCTTTAATCATAGTATTTGTTTTATTGAAGAGCGCATCATTTTGCTCTTTAATAAGAGGGGCTATTTTGTCAGAGACATTACAAGTCAAGACCATATTAACTTCAGCAAGGTATTCTTTCTTAAATTCAGCCATTTTAAGCGTAAATTGTGTCTGTGTGTCATCCGTAATTTTGTTAACTTGTTGAGATACATTATCTATCTTATTATCTAATTGCTTTAATTTGTCAAGCATATCGATCACCATCGAATTATTCATAGAGCTATTCATACTGTCATTGAGTGATTCCATAATATCTATAAATCTAAGAATAATTGTTTCAGGATCAAGATTGGGATGCTCTTTGAAAAAGGAAATAATACGCTGATTTGTAATATTCATTACATAATACTTTTGTTGTTTCTTTAAACCAAGTTCTAATTTAGATTTCAGATACAGCAAAATTAAGTTATTAAAATTAGATTTAGAATAATGTATAAGTAATATATAATATGGGACTAGGAGATGAAGATATGCCTATAGTAAAATTAGATTATGAGTTGTTTGTATATCAAACAAAAAGTAATAATTTTGGTGCAATAGGTGATGATGGTGTAAAATGTAGCCCAGTAGGGCCTTTAGCTAGCAATTCACCAAAGTCGTGGTTTGAGGTCATGGATAGCCTCAATACTGCTAGTATTTCAGGAAATATAATGAGAGATTATAAATTACACTTAACATCAGGTGATGGTGATTGCGGGTTTCATTCTTATTTATTTGGAGTATATGCGAACGTGGTCGGAGGTAAATATATGAATGTGAGTCCGGATAAACCCGACTTAAAAGGAGTTAATATGATCGGTAATAATAATCTTGGTGAATTATGTTTGAATATCGTAAAAGACAGTAATAGACCGATACCTAGTACTCAGATTATCGGCGATCCGGCACTAATTAAAGCGCAAGAGGAAGAGTATATTACCAATTTAAGAAAGGCAATTTCGAGTGATGCACCTCAAGAGTTTATGAAATCAGAAAAAAATTTTGATGAGTGGAATAAAAAATATGGTAAACAATTTGCCCAGTTAAACACTTTTAGTGTCATGGGTCTTAAATCTCTCAATGATATGGGATATACAAATATAAATTTTGATAGAACATTCTTACGAGAATTTCGTATGATGATGTTGATGGATATGATCAAGAATTCCAGTTTATATGTAGTAGAAGGAGAGGGAGACAGTGTCGGAGTGAAAGAAAATAATGTTGAAACTGAACTTGAAAAACAGATGAAAATCTTACTAGATGATTTATCAAACGCTAATAAAGCATTGCTAACTGACAATCGTGATGAGTGGATAAAGTTGTTTGGTAATGTGAAAGAAGAAGGTGGTGATGGTGGAAATCCTGGACCGTGGATGCCTTCATATTCAGCATCAAAAGCATCATATAAAGAAATATATGAAGATGAAAAACAGTTTGAAGAATTATTGGGCAAAGGACCATCAAACTTAGGATGGAAAATGGAAGAGGGAGGAAATTATCAGGAGGGTCCTATATTTGTAGATAGCACAGAGTTTAAAAAACAAATAGCTCAAGATGATTACTCAAAGGTCTCTGGAGAGAATGTAGACAACATAAGTTCAGAAATAGATAGCAATCCTTATCTTACAGGTATAATGAGTAAAGAAAATATTACAAAATTTAATAAAACTGCTGTAGAGATAGATAAACTTCTTACAAGTTTAATAAAGGCTTTCCTTGGTGACAAGGGTGATCAAACTAAGTTTGATATGATTACTCTTTGGAAAGAAAAGGTTGAGAGTGAAACAGATAAGGGGAAAAAAGAATGGATAGCGCGATATTGTAACCCTGATAAAAGAGTATTGCGTAGTTTCTATTCTCTATTGTTTTGTGATAAGGGTAATTCTATTTGTCAACCTGGTTGGTGGGATGAAAAGATAGCCGAGCAATCATATTACACATTTAAAATACCTTACTGTTATATTACTTGTAAAGACACAACAAACAGTTGGATATGTATCGGTAGTCAGACAGTTAGTAAAAATGTTGCTGCCGGTGATATGAGTAATGTAGTGGGAACTGCTGGTGGTAAAGATGACGATAGCAAAAAAAGATGGGAGAAAGTATATCCTGTAATGATGGCTAATACTGGAGCACATTATTCGGCAGTAACAACAGTAAATAATAGCCCCGAAGATAAAATATTTACACTAGATGGAGAGAGTTCTTCTGATGCAACGACAGCAACAACAGCTTGGAAAGAGTGGCATACACAATTGATTGACACTATTACTAAAACTAGTATGGTGGGAAATATCATAAATAATGAGAGTGGTAAAGAATTACTACAATCTAGTGATAACATAGGAACGATACAAAAAGTAGGAGGTGCAGTTGGTTTTGTAGATAATAATGGTAAATTACGTGATATTTACCCTCCAGAAGGATTTCAGATTAAAGTATCTGGTACAACTCAAGAAGATGAAACGAAAAAGATCAAAGCTCTAGAAGGTGCTAATACAAGCTATGATGGCGACAAAAAATATGCCGAGTTATTAGACAGTTTACAAAAGACAGGTACTATTAGTGAGGTTGCCGTCCAAAACAGTATTAAAACTCTTAAATCTTCTTCTAAAGAAGCAGAAAAAGAGAATAAAAAAAAATCAGCTCAGATAGAAAGTGACAATAAAAAAAAAAGTGATGAACTGGCAAAAGAAATTATTGGTGAACAGAAAAAAGTAATAGAATCAGGTGCAGGTACAGAATCGGGTGCAGGTGCAGGTACAGGTGCAGAATCAGGTGCAGGTGCAGAATCAGGTACAGGTACAGAATCAGGTACAGGTGCAGAATCGGGTGCAGG
>PBMY01000014.1 GCA_002722795.1 Crocinitomicaceae bacterium | reverse complement strand
TTTAGAAAGGACTTTATTGGCAACCTAGCTCACGAATTGAAGACTCCACTTTTCAATATTCAAGGATTTATAATGACCTTGATTGAAGGCGGTGCTGACGACCCAGAGATTAGAGATAAGTTTCTTCGAAAGGCCGAAAAAAACATCGATAGGATGACTGGCCTTCTTGAGGATTTAGACAGTATCTACAAAATTGAATCAGGAGGAATGAATCTTG
Organism: Crocinitomicaceae bacterium; assembly: GCA_002722795.1. Taxonomy (GTDB): domain Bacteria; phylum Bacteroidota; class Bacteroidia; order Flavobacteriales_D; family Sanyastnellaceae; genus UBA974. The sequence goes on along the minus strand of PBMY01000014.1, from coordinate 246,010 downwards.
ACCCCCACCCTACTAATATTGTAGAACTCTGCAGAGATATCGTAGATAGTCTCCACAAAAAAGCAGATAAATCAAACATTACTCTAAGCGTTTCAGACCAAGAAGAATTCACAGTCATTTGCGATGTCAATAAAATTGAGCAAGTCGTGAGTAATCTACTTGTAAATTCTATCAACTATGGAAATGATGGTGGGCACACTAGAGTTAAATTCTTCGACATGGGCGAGAAAGTCCTTATTGAAGTAAGTGACGATGGTATTGGAATCAAAAAGAAAGACCTGATGAGAATCTATGAAAGGTTTTATAGAGTGGATAAGAGTAGGTCTAGAAATGCTGGAGGATCAGGTCTAGGCCTAGCTATTGTTAAGCATATTATTGAGTCCCATGGCCAAAATATCCACGTAAGATCTACCTATGGACAGGGTACAACCTTTAGTTTCACTTTGCAGAAAGTCGAGCAAGAGGTGAATAACTTAACCTAGTCTTAACGTTAGCTTAACATTGCTGGTCAACATTGTTCGCAATTTTAATCCATATATAAATACAAAATTTTAATTATGGAAAAAGGAATAAAAACAATCGATCTTTCTGCAGTAGTATACGTAGCGCTAATGATTAGCGTATTCTACCTAGCTCTTTAATCACACGACTTTCTAATCAAATTTACCTAATGAAAAAGTTGTTTAGAGCTTTTGGCTACCCAGAAGTTGTGTGGTTGCCAAAGAGTGAACAATCATTTTTAGGGTTTATTTCTATCGCTTTCTTGCTTGCAATGTTTGCAACCCCGTATCCTCAAGTGGCTATGTGGGTTGGCTTTTTATTTGCAGCATATGCAGCAATAGCAAACGACTCTATCCAAACTATTGGAACATTCATCGCATCAAACCAAGACAAAAAATGGTGGGTGCTTTGGATATTTATTGGCGGAATATTCTGCCTTACAATGCTTTACAGTTGGTTAACACTCGGAGGAGATGTGAGCCATGGCCGTCTAGCGGCAAAGGGATTTGAGGTTGCCCCTACTGAATTCCACTTCTTACAAGTTGCGGCTCCAATTTTCCTTCTCATACTTACAAGACTTAGAATGCCTGTATCTACTACATTCATTCTACTTACTTCATTTGCTGCAAGCACAAACGCAGTAGGTAAAGTACTAGCGAAGAGTATGAGCGGATACGTACTTGCTTTTGGACTTGGCTTGTTCTTCTTTATGATTGTTGCTAAGGCATCAAAGAAATACTTTGTGGGCACTGCAAAGCCATGGTGGACTGTTGCACAATGGATCACTTCTGGTTCGCTTTGGGCGGTTTGGCTTACACAGGACGCAGCAAATATTGCTGTATACCTTCCACGTAGCCTAAGCTTCCCTCAATTCTTTGCATTTATTTCTGTAGTTACGATTGGTTTAGGGATTCTCCTTTACACTAAGGGAGGTCGAATCCAAAAGATTGTAACTGAGAAATCTGTTGTAACAGATGTGCGTTTTGCAACACTAATTGACCTAATCTACTGTGTAATTCTTTTCTACTTCAAGTTGCACTCTAAAGTGCCAATGAGCACTACATGGGTATTCATCGGTCTTCTTGCTGGTCGTGAACTTGGAATGTCAATTATGAAGACAGGAACACACACAGTTTTAGGCGGACTTAAACTTGCTCTTAAAGACGTTACATACGCTCTGATTGGACTTACAGTATCAATTGCAATTGCAGTTGGAGTAAACGAAAATCTAACTTTTACAGAAGTTGTAACAGAAATACCAGAAGCATTTGCAAATGGTATAGTTAAGTTTTTCTCAAAACTAGGACTCTAATTTAAAATGAAGCAAATAAAATTTTCACTAGTAATATCTTTACTATTGGGATCAATTGGTGTGTTTGGGCAAGAGAAAGTAGAAAGTAAATTTGGCAAAGGAGTGTACGTCGTAGCTAACGACTCGAGCTTCTCAATGAAGTTCAACGCCAGAGTTCAGAGTCTTCTTCAATTCGAGGTACCACATGGATCTGAAAATTTAATGGACGATATGACTTCTAATTGGTTAATTCGTCGTTCAAGATTAAAGTTCTCCGGATTTGCCTACTCTCCAAAGGTTAAGTATAAGATTGAGCTTGGCCTTTCTAACCGCGACCATGGTGGTGAGAACATTCACACTAACAATACATCTAACTTAATTTTAGATGCATTTGTTCGCTGGAACTTTTATAAGAACATGGAAGTTTGGATAGGCCAAACTAAGCTCCCAGGAAACCGTGAACGTGTAATCTCATCTCAAAAGCTACAGTTCGTTGACCGTTCTCTTGTTAACTCACGTTACAATATCGACCGTGACATGGGAATCCAATTCCGCAACAAGATCAACATAGGATCTATCGCTACTCGTCAAGCTCTAGCTATTTCACAAGGAGAGGGGAGAAATAGAACTAACAAAAAGGATCCAAACCCTGCAAATGGGTTTGAGTATACCGGACGTGTTGAGGTTTTACCATTTGGCGAATTCACAGGTAAGGGTGATTACTTCAGTTCTGATTTGAAGCGTGAAGAGACTCCTAAGCTTTCAATTGGTGTTACTTACGATGTGAATCAAAATGCTGCTCGTACTGGCGGAAACCTAGGAAGCTATATTGAAAATGAAAGTGGTGTAGATTACGAAAATCTAGCTACTCTTAACACAATTCTAGCTGATGTCATGTTTAAGTATCAAGGATTCTCATTACTTGCGGAGTTTGCAGAAAAAACTATGGATCGCAATAGAACATATGAAATTATTCAAACTGCAAATGGCACTACATATAATATTTTAAATAACTACTACACTGGTACTGGTTTAACTGTTCAAGCTGGATATCTACTAAAGAATAATCTTGAGCCTGCTATTCGCTATACCTCGATTGCACCAGAATTATTAACGGGCAATATCGCAGGACAAAGCAGAGATCTACAAGAAATGATCACTTTTGGTCTTTCTAGATATGTTGTGGGACACAGTCTGAAGATTCAAACTGATTTCAGCATTACTAATGAAACTGATCAGGTAACAGAAGAATCATCAAAAGAATACATGTTCCGCTTCCAAGTGGAAATGGCATTCTAAAAAATATAGGATTTTGAAAGACGCCGAATACTAAAAAGTGTTCGGTGTTTTTTTATTCCTGAATCATCCCCGACCCTGAAGAATTGACAAAGGGATTCGTTGCCTTTTCTTTACCAACTGTAGTTGAAGGTCCGTGACCTGGATGAACCTCAAAATTATCGGGTAGAGTGTATAGTTGTTTCTCGATAGACTTAGCTAGATTAGATGCATCTCCACCTGGTAAATCAGTCCTGCCTACACTTCCATTGAATAAGACGTCTCCGCCAATTACAAATTCATGTTCGTGGCAAACGAACACCACATGGCCTATACAATGGCCTGGAGCGAGTCTTATTTCTAGATTAAATTTCCCACACTCAATAATAGACCCTTGGTCGCCTAAGTCTTCTCCTCTAGAGGGCAATGGATCCATCGGTATACCATAAAGTTGTGCTGACTTTTCAGCCATATCCCAAGTTGGTAAATCAGAGGGATGTAATCTTGGTAGTAATCCATATTTAGATGCAATCCAATTTGCACCCATAACATGATCTAAATGCGCGTGAGTCAAAAGACACCCAATAAGAGTAAGTCCATTATCAGCCAAAAAAGAATCAAAGTATTCTCTTTCAGCCACATTACTCATACCCGGATCAAAAACCGTCGCTTCTCCATTGCCGTGATCTAATAAATAGGTTTGTTCACTAAAGGTATTGAATGTGAAAGTGTGTAGTTCGTTTATCTTTTTCTGCATTATAGGCGTAATTTCGAAAAGAATGCTCTCTTCAAGCACAATATTACCTAGGATATTTTCAATGGCAATCACATTTTTAATTGCCTCATGCTCATGGGGGCAGTTTCACGATGGGCTATTGGTTGAGTTTGGTAAGAACAGAGTGCAGTACAGAAACTTTCAATGGCAGTATCATACTCAAGGAGAATTTGAAGTTTATTACTACCAAGGTGGTAAAGAATTAGCAGGAGATATTGCAGCAATTGTGGAATCAGCAAAGGAGAGAATTACTCCATATTTTGGAAACAGTCTTGATGGGCCAATTCAGATTTTGGTCTATAATAATCAAGCAGAATTTACTCAATCAAATATTGGTTTATTTAATCCTGAAGACGAGGGGAATAATATAGGTGGAAATGCAAAACTCGTTGGTAATAAACTGTTCGTTTATGGAAAAGGAGATAGACGCGAGTTGGAAAGAGATATAGTTGAGGGTGTTGCTAGGATTGGATTAAAACAAATTCTTTACAGAGGAAGCTGGCAGGATGCTATGAGAAATTCAAGCATTTTACAGATTCCAGATTGGTTTGAAGAAGGGTTAGTAAGTTATATAAGTGACCCTAGATCTGCAGAAGCAAAAGCTTATATCTATGATGCTGGGAAGACAGGTGATTTGGGTTGGATTGAGAGAACTTATGGAGAAAAAGCAGGAAAATATGGAATGGGTGTTTGGTCTTATGTAGCCGACGTATACGGAAAGCAGGCAATAGCTAATGTGATCTACATGGTTAGATTAAGCAGCAGTGTAGAAGGAGGCTTCAGATTCGCAACTGGGATGAATTTGAATGAATTGATGGGAGAAGTTTTGGCATATTCAAACAGACTATCATCAGCTGAGTATAGAGATGTGATAAATGGGATTGAAGAACGTGAATTAGGCTTTAATTATCAAAGCTCTTCAAAATCTCCTGATGGAAACACAACAGCTTATATTACAAATACAAGAGGTCAATTAGTAGTTAGAACATTGAATCATGAAACTGGTGAAATAAGAAAAAGAGCAACTCATGGCAAGAAACTAAGCCAAATTGGAAGTGGCGAAGGTCTTCATATTGCGTGGCACCCAAACTCTAATCAATTTAGCTATGTCATTAATGAAAAAGGGGAACCTCAACTAATTACAATTCGATTAAACGAGAGGTCATTTGTGCAAAAAACACTTTATAGAATTGACGGAGTCCTTTCACTTGATTATTCTGGTGATGGCAGAAACATCGTATTCTCTGGTCTTAGAGAGGGTAGGTCTGACTTGTACTTGTATAGGGTAGTTGGCAACATTCAAGAGCCACTTTGGGTGGATAGATTCGACGACCTTGATCCAAGATTTACTAATGGAGGTAAATCTGTGATTTTTGCATCAAATAGGCCTGATGATACACTTAGAGGAGACACACGCCATATTCCATTCCAGAAAGAAATGGATCTCTATTTGGCTCATTTAGATAAAGACCAAATAGAAATTGAAAAGCTAGTTAGCACCCCTTTAGTAGACGAAAGAAAACCTGTCCCACTTTCTAATAATGATTTTATCTACTTAGCTGAAAAGCCGAACGGATCTCAAGATTTAATGTGGGGATGGAAGGATAGTACAATTTTGAGCATAGACACAATAGTCAGATACAGATATTATACTGACACTCGAGTTATGCAAAAAGCGGTTGTTCCTGCTTTAGGATTGGAGTGTGATACTGTGAATCAAATCATTCAAACACCAATTATCTTGAATAATGAGCTTTATGATTTAGCTGTGTCAAAAATGCCTCAGACGAACAGTAGACAAAGTTCAATTTTAAGTGATCACATCAACGAAAAGGGTTTAGTAGAGGATTTTGTGCCGCCAAATTGGTCGGCAGTTTTAACTGACACACAAGTAGATATCAGGAATTACGTTTTTGAGAGTGAAAAAAGAGAAAAGCCAGATATCAAAGAAAAAACTGACGATATATATGAAAACCCAATCGATGGTAGAGAAGTAGTACTTAAGCCGTCAAATTACAGACTTAATTACACCCTAGAGAAAATACAGACCCAAGTGAGCAATGCGTTTGGGTCACAATTTTACACCCCGTATGATGGAAATATCAATGTAAATCCAGGCATAGGTAATGCTACTGAACTTAGGATTAGCGACCTTTTTGAGGATAAGCATATCATAGCTGGTTTTAATATTCCAGCTAACTTAAGCAATAGCTTGTTTGGCCTTGCATATTACAATCTTGAAGGCCAAACCGATAAAATGCTAAGCATTCAAAGGCAGGGTACAATGAGCTATGATGCGGATATATATGCTCTGATAGAAACTACATCTCTTTTTTCTAAATACAGATTAACATTTCCTCTTGATGAGGTCAGAAGCGTAAGGGCTTCTATTGGGTTGAGAGTTGATAGACATGTTCCACAGGGTACCGAAATGTTTACCCTATCACAGCCAATAGAAATAAATGAGCAGTTTGGAGGGGAAATTGCATACGTGTATGACGACACTCGAATATTATCCCTCAACATTAGGGAGGGAACAAGGGCTAAGGTTTGGTCAGAATATTATGTTGACACTCAGAAAATGAGTTTTGGTACTTTGGGTTTTGATACTAGAAAATATATACGGTTGTATTCGAATAGTATACTCGCTTTTAGGCTTGCTGGATCTTATTCAATTGGAGAAGATAAGCTTTTACATCTTTTAGGCGGAACAGACAATGTTCTTTTAAACTTTAGGACACCTGGATCAGAAATAGATCCTGATGTTAGTTATGCTTATCAAGCAAGAATTACTCCCTTAAGGGGTTTCTCTAACAATGCTAGGAACGGATCTAATGCAATGGTTGCAAATGCTGAATTGAGAATTCCTATTTGGAGCACATTTAATAAAATTCCTGCTAGTAATGATTTTTTGAGACATCTACAACTTGTCATGTTTGGTGATGTTGGGTCAGCTTGGAATGGGCTTCACCCCTATTCGGATGACAACGGTTTTAATACGACTGTCATAGAGCAAAACCCGATTACGATAACAATTGATAATAACAACGAACCAATATTGTATGATTATGGTTTTGGTTTGAGGTCAAGGTTATTAGGATATTGGGTGTGTGCTGATTTAGCATGGGGAGTGGACAACAAGATGATTCAGCCAATTCGTTTTTCATTAAGTTTAAACTTTGATTTCTAATCTTGGAACTCTCAACATTATTCATATTACTACTAATCGGAGTTATCGCTGGAATAGCTAGTGGTTTTGTTGGTATTGGTGGTGGATTAATTATTGTCCCAGCACTTATTTACTTCACAGGTTTAGATCAACACACTGCTCAAGGAACTTCACTTACTATGATGCTTCCTCCAATTGGAATACTTGCTGCGATGAATTATCATAGCGAACAAAGTGTCGAATGGACATATGCAGCTTGTTTGGCCGTAACATTTATCCTTGGCGCTTGGCTTGGTAGTAAATGGTCACTAAAACTATCCCCAACTATTGTGCGTTTAATCTTTGCAGGATTTATGATTTACACTGCAATAATTATGATTATTAAATCACTAAAAGAACTTTACCCAGGAGATGGAGCTTAGTGAGATTATAAAAGAGAAAGCAAAAGGAATGCATCACCAACTTATTGAGTGGCGCAGGTATTTACATGCAAATCCTGAGCTCTCTTTTGAAGAGTACAATACAATGGCGTTTATCTCGTCAACACTAGATAATCTTGGCATAAATCACATAAGTGGGGTTGCAGGAACTGGTGTTGTTGCAACAATCAAGGGTTTAAATCCTGAGTCTAGAACTGTTGCATTGAGGTCAGACCATGATGCTCTTCCAATTAAGGAGCTCAACGAAGTTGATTATGCTTCTGTCAATGCTGGAGTAATGCATGCCTGTGGACATGACGTGCATACCACTTCGCTACTTGGTGCTGCTTATATCCTAGACCAAACCAAGGATTTATGGCATGGCACAATGAGATTGATTTTTCAACCTGGAGAGGAAAGACTACCTGGAGGAGCTTCTATTATGGTTAAAGAGGGTGTACTAGAAAGCCCTATTCCAAATCACATCATTGGTCAACACGTTTTCCCTGACCTTCCTGCAGGACATGTTGGGATGAGAAGCGGAATGTATATGGCATCTGCAGATGAGATTTATTTGACAATAATCGGTAAGGGAGGGCATGCTGCTTTGCCTGAGGGTCAATGCAATCCTCTTTTAGTAGCTTCTGAGATTATTTTAGCCTTTGAAACGCTGATTGAAAATAGAGAGGAGCAGGAAGTAAAAACTGTTCTTGGGATAGGATTTATTGAGGGAAAAGGAGCAACAAATGTGATCCCAAACTCAGTAAAAATGATGGGGACATTTAGGTCTCTTGATGAGGACTGGAGGTTTAAGGCACATGATTTAATAAGAACTCTCGTAGAGGAAATTTGCGATAAAAGAGGCGCGACTGCTGACTTGGATATAAGAGTAGGTTACCCAAGTGTTTACAATAATCCAGAGCTAACTGACAGGATAAGGTCTGCAGCAATTGAGTATTTGGGTGAAGAAAAAGTACACCTTCTTCCCGAGCGAATGACTGCAGAGGACTTTAGCTTTTATGCCCAAAAAATTCCTGGCTGTTTTTACAGACTAGGTACAGCAAGCCCAAATTCAGATCACGGACATAGCGGTTTACACACTCCGTATTTTGACGTGGATGAAAGCGCGTTGGAAATTGGTGCTGGGCTTATCGCTTATGGGGCAATTAAGTGCTAATTAGCTACGTCGCTCAGGAACTTTATTCTAATAAGTCTAAGCTCTTCTTCTGAATAGCTACCTTCGAATTCTGCCAGAGCTGCCTCTATACTTTCGTCATCAGATTCGCTGAAAAATTCAAATAACTCTTCAACGCAGTCTTCATCCATACTCTCTTCAAGGCAATGATCAATATTAACCTTAGTGCCTGCAGATACTATTTGCTCAATCTCAGATAATACTTCTTCTACACTAAGATTAGTTCTAGAAGCCATATCACTAAGATTCATTTTTCTATCAATCTGCTGAATAATATTCACTTTATTGCTAGACTTATTTGAAGCGGTTCTCACAAGAAGATCCTCTATCCTCTCTATATTTTCCTCTTCTACGTACTTAGCTATCAGTTCAAGAAATTCCTTTCCGAATTTTTTGGCCTTCCCGGATCCAACTCCGGTGATTCTTAACAACTCTTCTTCTGTGATTGGATAGTGAATTGACATTTCATCAAGACTAACATCCTGAAAAATTACATATGGAGGTAGATTTTTCTTGTCTGCAATTTCCTTTCTAAGAGTAACAAGCATTGGACGCAACTTAGTGTCAGCAGCACCTCCTTGACCTTTTCTAGTTTGTACCATTGTGTCTCCAGAATCCACATCGTCATAATTCCTCTCTTCAGCCAACATAACCTCATAAGGCGTATTCATATACTCCTTACCCTTTTCAGTGATTTGAAGAACTCCGTATTGTTCTACATCTTTCCTTAAAAAGCCAAAAACAATTGCCTGCCTCATAACCCCATTCCAATGTCTATCCTCTTTATCTGCACCCTTCTTCCAAGACGAGTTTTGTGAGCCCTTATAAGCTTCTACCTCCCTATTTTCCTCTCCTACTAAAATTGCAGAAATAAATTGCATTTTATGGGCTTGTTTAAAGTCATTGACTGTTTTAAGAATGAGTACAAGTTCTTCCCTACCGTCGTATTGGCTCTTAGGGTTTCTAGTGTTGTCACAATTCTTAGCTCCAGGGCCGTTCACCTCATCAAACTCTTCTCCAAAATAATGAAGAAGGAATTTTCTTCTTGAAATTGAAGTCTCAGCATAGGCCATTACTTCTTGAAGTAATTGCATGCCTATTTCCTGCTCAGCTATAGGCTTTCCATGAAGGAATTTCTCGAGCTTCTCAATGTCTTTATGTGAGTAGAAAGCAATACAATGTCCCTCTTGACCATCCCTTCCAGCTCTTCCAGTCTCTTGGTAATAGCTCTCTAAACTCTTGGGAATATCATAATGAATTACAAACCTCACATCAGGTTTGTCAATACCCATACCAAATGCAATTGTTGCAACAATGATATCTACATCTTGCATGAGGAATTGGTCTTGAATAGAAGACCTTGTTTTACTATCCTTTCCAGCGTGATAGGGTAAAACCTTAACGCCATTTACTGCGAGTGTTTCAGCGATCTGCTCAACCTTCTTTCTACTCAAGCAATAGATAATTCCGCTTTTGCCTTTGTTATTGAGTGCATATTGAACGATCTGCTTAAGAGCATCCTTTTTGGGTCTTACCTCGTAGTATAAATTATCTCTATTAAATGATGATTTAAATACATTGGCATTTATCATCTCTAGGTTCTTCTGAATATCTCCCTGAACCTTGGGTGTTGCTGTTGCAGTCAAAGCAATAATGTTCACATCCGAAATCTGCTTGATAATGGGTCTAATCTTTCTATACTCAGGTCTAAAATCATGTCCCCACTCAGAAATACAATGAGCCTCATCAACTGCAACAAATGTGATGTTGACAGACTTTAAAAACTGAATATTGCTTTGCTTAGTTAAAGTCTCTGGAGCTACGTAAAGTAGTTTTGTTTTGCCTGAAGTAACATCATAAATAACTTGTTCAGCCTCACTTTTACTCAAAGAAGAATTCAAAAAGTGAGCAATTGAAGAGTCTTCATGGTTTCCTCTAATAGCGTCAACCTGATTCTTCATTAAAGCAATCAAAGGCGAAACCACCAATGCTACACCATCCAACATGAGTGCAGGAAGTTGGTAGCAGAGACTCTTGCCTCCACCTGTGGGCATAATGACGAAGGTATCCCTCCCCTCTAGGACACTTTGAATAGCTTCTTCCTGCTTTCCCTTGAATTCTTTAAACCCAAAATATTTTTGCAACGCCTCTTTAGGCGTACTCTCATTAAGGCTCATCTGTTGATTAGGATTACACTAATAAAGATAAGGCCTTTTCTTAGATTTGCAATCATTAAATTTGACCATGCATTTGAGCCATCAAAAAGGCGAGTCTTCAAGAACTGACATCTTAAAAAGAGCAGTCCAAACTCTCAAAATGGAGGGAGATGCCATCCACAAACTAGCAACTAGTCTGGGGGATGAATTTGTTAATGTAATTACTCTAATACTTGAATCCAAAGGCCGAATTGTTTTAACAGGTGTTGGCAAAAGCGCTGATGTTGCTAGGAAAATTGTAGCAACTCTTAATTCAACAGGATCTCCATCATTCTTCGTTCACGCGGGTGATGCAGTACATGGTGATTTGGGTGGAATTCAAATTGGAGATGTCATTTTATGCCTTTCTAAAAGTGGTCGTTCGGATGAAATAGTCGCCCTAGCACCCCTTATTAGAGCTGCAGGAAATCCAATTATTGCTATTACAGGAGTTGCTGACTCTCAATTAGCAAATCTATCAGACCATGTAATTTTGGCCGGAGTAGACCCGGAAGCATGCCCATTTGACCTTGCCCCAACAACAAGCACAGCAGTCCAAATGGCACTTGGCGATGCCATCGCACTTTGCCTCATGGAAGCTAAGGGCTTCGGCGCCGAAGATTTCGCCCGCAACCATCCTGGCGGAACCCTCGGCAAGCGACTTACAGTCCTAGTATCCGATCTTATCGACTCAAATCGCATGCCACAAGTCTCACCCACGGCAAAACTCCAAGACATTCTCATTTCAATGACAACTGGCCGCTATGGAGCAACTGTTGTAATCAACTCAAATAAGATAGTCGGCATAATAACTGACGGCGACCTTCGTCGCGCACTAGAAGCCGGCCAAACCTCTGATGAAACTTTCGCCTCAGACATCATGGGAACCTTACCATTAACAATCTCGCAACAACGCCTAGCGGTCGACGCAGCTAATGCAATACGCGAAAGAGGTGTAACCCAAATCATTGCCATAGACTCTTCAGGCAATTACTCAGGAATTGTACACCTCCACGATTTAATACGAGAAGGAATAGTTAATTGATGGCACCACTAGATCAAGACCTCACAAACGAAAAGCAAATGGGCTTTCTCGACCATCTCGAGGAACTCCGTTCTAGACTCTTCAAGGCAATGTTCGCCATCTTCATAGGAGCTGGAATTCTATTTGTAAAGAAGGATTGGGTGTTCGATATTATCTTGTTTGGCCCAAGAAATACCGATTTCTTCAGCTTCAAAATGTGGTGCAAGCTATCCGAACTAATAGGGGCCGGAGACAAACTATGCGTAAGCGAAATCAAGTATGAGCTCATAAACACATCAATGCTCGGAAACTTCACGGCGCACATTATCGTATCTCTTATAGGAGGAATAATCGTTGTTTTCCCATATATAATGTTTCAAGTTTGGGGGTTTGTTAAACCGGCTCTTAAAGACTCAGAAAGAAAGTCGATACGAGGTCTAGGGTTTGCATCATCTCTTTTATTTTTTGTTGGAGTAGCATTTGGATATTGGGGGATTGTCCCATTATCTCTTCAATTTCTTGGTGGATATGAAATAGGAGATGTCGCTGCAAGAATTGCAGTTATGTCTTACGTAAAAACAGTTGCCGCGATTGCTTTGTCATCTGGTTTAATCTTTCAACTTCCTGTCTTAGTATATTTCCTTGCAAGAGCAGGGATTGTTACAACTGAGATACTTAAAAACTACAGAAAACACGCCTTAGTTGGCATATTAATTGTTGCTGCCATCATAACTCCTCCTGATCTAACTTCACAAATATTAGTATCCATTCCAGTATTATTCCTTTACGAAATAGGTATACTAATTGCAAGGCGACAGGAAGCCAAAAGAAAAAAGAGAAAAAACAAATGATAATTAGAAAACTTACACTACTTATTTGTTTAAGTTTTTCTCTTTTTATCTCAGCCCAAACAACCTCAGTTAAAGGACGTATATTTGACGGAGACACTGGGTCTCCCCTCCCGTTTGTCACAGTAAATTTTCGAGGCCAAAACATTGGTACAACTTCAAATATTGAGGGCAACTACTCATTAAGTACTTCTAACAAAGTATCTAAAATTGTCATTTCATACCTAGGCTATCAAAGCCAAACAATTTCAATTCAAAAGGGCGTACATCAAAAAATTGACATTGCCTTAGAGGCCAAAAAAATTGAATTAGCTGCAGCAGAAGTAAGACCGGATAAAAAACTTAAGAACCCAGCAAAACCACTAATGCAAAAAGTGGCTGATGCTAAGAAAAACAACGATCCCAAACGCATTGATGCAATTAAATTCAAATTCCATGAAAGGGTTGAAATGGATCTAAATGATATTCCGGATAGATTGCCAAGTAGAAAATTCTGGGGACCATTTGGTTGGGTTTGGAACAATTTAGATTCAACTGAAGCCAAAGTGAATCTCCCCGTTTTTCTAACCGAGTCCATTGGAACTATAAGAACTCAGAAAAAGCCTGCTAGAATTGAAAAAAGAGTTGAAGCAGCAAGAGCGTCTTGGATGGAGAATGGCGAAAACACATCCTCTGTGTCGTCTGAATTTTTCACCATTGACTTCTACGAAAATCAATTCCTATTAATCGACAAAGCCTTTACTAGTCCCATTCATGATAGAGGAAACCTTCACTACAGGTACTACATTCTTGACACATTAGATATTGATACTCGCCCAACTTTTCATATTGCTTTCGTTCCTAGAAGAAGGGGTGAATATACTTTTGAAGGTGAACTTTTCATTGACACCTTAACTCTAGGACTTAAAAAGGTGGATGCAAAAATCAGCGAAGGGGCTTCTATTAATTACCTAAGGTCAATGAGGTTTATCATGAATTATGAGTTCATCGAAAACAATTGGGTTATAACTAGAAAGGAAGACATTGTAGACTTCTCTTTTACCGGAGGAAGTATGGGGATATATGCAAAAAATATCGTTATATATCACGATTTTGAATTTGCTCAAAGTTGGCCTCGTGATGTATGGACGTCAAAAAGAGATTTGAGTTTTGATGAGGGGTCAAATGATGTGCTTGAGGAGGTTTGGGTTTCAAACAGGCCAGAACCATTATCAAATAGAGAAAAAGACATCTACATATTAGCTGACTCTGTTCTTGACATGCCTCAATTTAATCTACTATATGGAAGTCTTTACGCTATTGCAACTGGCTATATAGAGTTTGAGAAAATTGAGATCGGGCCTTTGTATGATGCTTATTCTTACAACGAGGTGGAGGGAAGTAGGTTTGGCCTTGAGCTTTATACAACTGATGAAATGAGTCGAACAATTATGCCATCTGTTTTTGTTGCATATGGCACCAATGACAAAGAATTTAAATACGGTGGGGATATAACTTGGATTCAAAATCGCAACCCAAGAGTGGAGTGGTATGCGTCCTATTCAAAAGATGTAGATCAGCTTGGAATGATGGGATTCTTTGATCAGGGAAACATCTTTAATACTGCTCTTTATATAGGGGATGCCCAAAACAAACTTTCAATGGTTACTATTGCGGAAGCTAGCTTTTTAGGTGAGTTTGGAAAGGGGTTTACATCATTTGTTGAATTTCGCCATCGAAAAGTCGAGGGTCGAGGTGAATTAAATTTTGATGTAGAAGGAAATAACCAAGCTTTAATTACAGCGGAATCTACATTCCAAATTAGGTATGCTAAAAACGAAAAATTTGTAGCAGGTGCAACTGAGCGCTATAGCTTAGGGACAAGAGCTCCAATTTTCACCCTTACCACAACACAAGGTTGGAAGGGGATTGCTGGTTCTCAATTCAGATATGGTCGATACACCTTAGGAGTTGAGGGTAAATGGAGAATGGGGCCATTAGGCCGAATCGATTGGAACACTGAAGCAGGAACATATTCAGGATTAGCTCCATATCCACTGCTTGAACTTCAACCAGCAAACGAAACTGCTCTTTCAATTAAAAATGCATTTAACCTACTTGATTATTTTGAATATGTTAACGATTCTTGGGCTAGAGGAATCTTTGAATGGCATGGCGAGGGGGTTCTAATAGGTCGAATCCCACTCATCAAAGAATTAAACCTTAGAGAAGTGGTTGGAGTAAAAGTGGTATATGGTAGTTTAATGGATAAGCATGAAGAACTTTTAGAACTTCCGGAGAACTCTACTGGCTTAAATGGTTTTTATGGAGAAGCGGTGTTTGGGATAGAAAATATATTACAGTTTATGCGCGTTGACTTCAACATGAGATTAAATCAACTCACTGAAGAGGAAGGTAAAAACATGGGTTTTAGATTCGGGATAGCCGTTGAACTTTAAGTTTGCAATCAAATGAATATGTCTGCAGCACATAACAATGCATCTCTCAAGGCCGAGAATCTGTCTAAGAGTTATGCCGGCAGAAAGGTGGTTTCTGATGTTAGCTTTTATGTTAAACCAGGAGAAGTTGTTGGGCTTTTAGGGCCAAACGGTGCAGGCAAAACAACTTCATTCTATGCTGTTGTAGGATTAGTAAACCCCGAGATAGGCCGAGTATTTCTTGGCAAGGAAGAACTAACTAATCATCCTATGCACATTCGTGCAAGAAAAGGAGTTGGGTATCTCCCTCAAGAAGCTTCAGTATTCAGAGCACTAAGTGTTGAAGATAATATTAGCGCAATTCTTGAATTACAAGGTCTCTCTCAAAAAGCACAAAGTGAGAAACTTGAAGAACTGATAGATGAGTTTAAGCTAAACAAGGTTCGCAAAAGCATGGGGGCTGTATTGTCTGGAGGTGAAAGAAGACGCACTGAAATCGCTAGAGCACTTGCTTGTGATCCCAACTTTATCTTACTTGATGAGCCCTTTGCTGGTGTTGATCCTATTGCAGTTGAAGATATTCAAAGAATTGTTGTTCATTTGAAAAACAAAGGCATTGGTGTTCTTATCACAGACCATAATGTTCAAGAAACATTGCATATCACTGATAGAGCATACCTATTGTTTGAAGGAAAAATCTTGAAAGAAGGAACTGCTGAGACTCTTGCTTCAGATGATCAAGTTAGAAGAGTATACCTCGGTAGAAACTTTGAACTAAGGAAATAAAAACTTAGTTCCTAGCTGCTAGGATCCTACTTATATACTTCCCAATAACGTCAAATTCAAGATTCACCTTGTCTCCAACTTTTATTAGGTGCATAGTTGTTTCATCCCACGTATAAGGAATTAAGGCAATTGAGAACCTGCCTTTATCACTTTGAACTACGGTTAATGAAATCCCGTTTACTGTTATTGAGCCTTTAGGAACAGTCATCCATTCTAGAGAATCATGATGTTCAATAGTTAGTTCATGTGACCCTCCTTTATCTTCTATAGTTAAAACAGTGCCAATAGTATCGACATGACCCTGTACCATATGGCCATCATAACGATCTCCCATCATCATACATCGTTCTAAGTTTACCTTATCCCCCACCTTCCAATTATCCAAACTTGTTTTGACCATAGTTTCTTCAATAGCTGTAACTACGTATTTGCTAGAGGAGCATGCAACAACTGTTAGGCAAACTCCATCGTGAGCAAGGCTTTGGTCTATTTTCAATTCAGAGTTAAAAGGACAAGACAGTGTGAAGTGCACATTTGTACCCTCTGTTTCTATCTTTTCGATAGTACCCACTGCTTCAACAATCCCTGTAAACATTTACTCGTCTATTGTACCATTAGTGTCAAAAATCTGTATTTCACCTGAATAAGATTCAGTCACAATACCCTCAAGTCTTATGGTATTAACTATTAGTGTGTAAAAGTAAACTCCATCTGATAATTGTTCACCACTTTCTATCTCAGTACCATTCCACTTGAAATCTCTATCATCTGTCCTATAAACCTCATTACCCCACCTATTATAAATTACTAATTCAATTGAATCAATAAATTTCCAAGTAAAGGCTTGAAATGTGTCGTTAATTTCATCTGAATTTGGAGAAAATACATTTGGCAACTTGTACTTTGGACAATTATCTATACAAATTATGTTTGAGAACTCACTTTCGTTTCTTCTTAATTCTCCATTTGGACCAACTAGTAGGCTATCTAGAGATGTCACTGCAAAGCATCCTGCAATGGTGTTGACATTTGGATCGAGATTGAACACAAAAGAAGAATCAAGATTTCCTTCGGAATCATATTCAAATATTTTATATGGCTGCAATGTGTCTCCTAAGAAGGGCGACCAATATAAAACGTAACCCATGACATCATCTGCACAATCATGAGCGCCGCTCCAAGTAAAGAAGTCTAACTCCAAGTCACAATCATCATCAGCCTCTAAAATTGGTGGACATGGCGGCATAAAATCAAAAGGAACAGCACAACTTTCTTGAGAAGAATTAAGTAGTGGATTTTCTATTAATTCAGAATCGTATTTACCTTCTGTAATAACCCTATAACAATATTGTTTTGTATTGACTAAACCTGAATCAACATAAAGAGATGTGTACGAGGTGTCGTAAGGTGTAAAGTCAATTTCCCCCTCAACCTTCCTTTCAATAAAGTATCTATTATTAAACCAAGGCACCTCAGCATTTGTACTTAACACTATCATATTGTCATTTGGTTGTAAAGTTAGAAATGGAGTTGACGCTGGAATGCTAGAACCTACTAAAGCTGGTCCTTCTGAAGTATTACTCCAAGCTTCTACCTTATATGACCAAGGTGTATCAATCGTGTTTATGCCTGTTTCAATAAAGCTGGTATCTGTAAGACCCGTAGCGATTTCTTCAAAACCTCCAACATCTCTGAATAAAGAATATGTATATGGAAATGGGAATAATAGGGTATCCATTTCTGTTGGCGGTGACCAACCTAGATAAACTTCTCCTAATTCTGAAGTTGTAAGAACTTCTGCATGTGTCATAACTGGAACATCCTTTCTTATGGTAGCGCAAATTTCATCTGATGAAAGTGACTCAGAGCCATCATCAAATCTCATAACAATTCTATAGCAATATTTTGCACCGAATGATAGTAGGTCATCATCTACATATGAGGTGTTATTGAGGTCTTGAACACTTGCAATAAGCTCATACCCCAATTCATCAGGAACTCCTGTTTCACAAACGGTGGGTTCCCAATTTTGGCTTTCATAACGTCTGTAAATATCGTAATACCCATCTTCAATTTGCCATGGATTTAGATTATTGGCACAAGCATCTCCATCCCAATTTAAAAGGACTGTATTCCCAACAGGTTCTGCAAAAACATTTTCAACTGAAGGTGCAACAATTCTT
This sequence comes from Crocinitomicaceae bacterium, assembly GCA_002722795.1. Taxonomy (GTDB): domain Bacteria; phylum Bacteroidota; class Bacteroidia; order Flavobacteriales_D; family Sanyastnellaceae; genus UBA974. Next base: position 227,932 of record PBMY01000014.1, on the reverse strand, counting down.
ATAGAAGCAGTTTCAATATCTGTAAGTGTGACTGTGTTGCCTAGATCCTTTGCCTTGAATACTACTTGGTAAGGGGCTAGTCTAACCTCTGCACAAGTAGGTGCCCAAGCAAATTCACCTATGCCCCCTCCTAAGTTTGTAAATGTTGCAGTATTACTTACCTCACTAATGGGTCCACCTACAGCACTCAAAGTAATATTGTCCCCATCTAGATCCGATGCGTTGATTAACCAAATCAAAAATGATCCTGCAACAATACATGTGTCGTTTAAAGGGGATATTTCAGGGGGATTATTTGTACATAATTGAACATCTATTTGCATATCCCTAGTTACTTCACCAACCTTCCTCATTTCACCATTCACCTCTCTGAATTCTTCAATAAGAATTGCAATATTGTACTCTCCTATTATTTGAGGAGAATCCCAAGTAACATTGCCTGTTTCAGGGTCTATTTCAAAAGTATCATTCTCTATACTTACCTCATCAGGATATACATAAGTGGGTATTTGTTCGCCATTAAATCCCCTGCATGGAACTAGACTGTAAACTAGTATATCACCATCTGGATCATGAGCTGCTGGATTATGTACCCATTCTCTATTTAGGCAGGCATTTTCAGTAGCAGGATTTAACAATTGAACACTGTTATTATTTCCAGCTTCTGGGTCAATGATTAAAAGGGATCTAATAGCGAAGGGGGTATCAACTGACCCAAACATATTTAAAACTCCTTCGTTTCTGTTTGGGTCCTCAACTTCTATCTCAAAAATTCCAGGCCCACCATAGGTATGTTGTCCCCTATAAATGTTGATTTTAATATCACCTGGAATAATCGTTTCACTTTCTCTATCTAAACTATCTACCTCCCCTCCATTTTCATCCCCCCAAAGCAGAAACAGATAGTCTCTATCTGCTAAAGCACTTTCCTTTGTGTAAGTTGTGATTACTACTTCGTAGGTAAGCCCTCCAATATGAGTGTATGTGATTTCTCCTGCTCTATTATGAGTTGCGCGTAACGATAAAGTGCACCAAATAAGTGCAAAACATAGAAAAATCAACCTATTTAGAGCTCTCTGCATTGAGGTCTAAGTTACATCACTAACCCTGCATTTAGGCACTACCTTTACATAACAAAATCAAAACAAATGAGAGTAGGACTTACGGCGGGTGATCCGAATGGAATTGGCGTTGAAACTATACTGAAAACTTTCGAGGATGATCGAATGTTTAATTCTATTACACCTATTCTCTATGCATCTGAAAATTTAGTTGAAAGCAACTTGAAATCTCTTGGGATTGAAAAGCTTCAGGTAAATGTTATTGAATCAGTTGATAAGGCCAAAAAAGGTAAACTCAATATTCTTAAAGCTTGTGATGAAGAATTTGTTTTGAACCCTGGCGAACTTAGTTCAGATGCTGGTCATTACAGTTACAGCTCATTGAAAAGAGCCGTTGATGATCTTGCGTCTAATAAATACGAAGTTCTTATAACTGCTCCAATCAATAAGGATGCAATTACTAAATCTGGATTTAAATTTCCAGGTCACACAGAATATCTAGCTGATTTTGCAAATGCTGATGATGTATTGATGTTTTTAGTTGGAGATGGTTTGAGGATAGGTATTGTAACGGGGCATATTGCTTTAAAGGATGTTGCGTCTAAGCTCACATCCGATGCAATCACTAGTAAGTTGAATTTGATGAATGAAAGTCTTTTTAAGGATTTTGGTTGTTCTACACCTAAAATTGCTGTTTTGGGATTGAATCCTCATGCAGGTGATAATGGATTGATGGGTAGTGAAGAAAAGAATGTGATTTCTCCAGCAATAAAAGAAGCTAATTCTAATGGGATTAAGGCATTTGGCCCATATGCAGCTGATGGTTTCTTTGGTTCAGGGGCTTACAAAAAATTTGATGGAGTTCTAGCAATGTATCACGATCAAGGACTTGCTCCTTTTAAGGCTTTGAGTTTTGGAAGAGGAGTAAACTTTACTGCTGGTCTTCCTATTGTTAGAACTAGTCCTGACCACGGGACTGGATTTGATATTGCAGGAAAGGGAGAAGCGTCTGCAGACTCTATAAGAGCAGCCATTTTCTTAGCAACTGATATCAGAAAAAACAGGCTCAATTACCGCAAAATCTCGCGCAATCCTCTAAAAACATCTCCGCCAAAGCGAGATTATCGAGATTTGAGGCGCTAATTAGCTATTAATAAAGAGTATTCACTATCTTTGCCCTCCCGAAATTTGAAAGGAATGCATCCTTTAGCTCTTTATAAAATACCCTTTACGGGATTAAAGACTGGGAAACACGAATTTCAAATAGACGTGGATCAAGAGTTCTTTACACATTTCCCTGAATCAGAAATCGAAGACGCAAATGGCGTTGTAGATGTAGTTCTAAATTATTCTGAAACGAATATGGTACTGCATTTAAAAATGAATCTGAGCTGGAAAGTACCCTGTGGCAGATGCCTCGAGGAACTTCATTTCGACCTTCAAAGTTATGAACGAATTGCGATTCAATATGGAGAAGAAACTGAAATAGGCGATGATTTATGGATACTAGGCAAGAATGAAATTGAGTTAGATTTATCTCAAACAATTCTAGAAATGGCCCATTTAGCTCGACCATCTAATCAGGTTCACGACAACGAAAGTGATTGTGATCCTAGGATGTTGGCTTTCTTCAAATCTGATTCAAATGAAAAGAGTAATAAAACTATTGACCCTCGATGGGACGCTTTAAAGAATTTGTAAATACACCGTAATGGCACATCCTAAACACAGACAGAGTAAAACTCGTACTCGTAAACGTCGCACACACTACAAGGCTACTGCGCCTAATGTAAGTACTTGTCCGACTACAGGTCAACCTCATATGTTCCACCGTGCTCATTGGCACGAAGGAAAACTCTACTATAAGGGTAAGGTTGTTATGGAAAGAGAAGAGGCTTAACTCTATCTCAAATGATATTTATTCAAGGGGAGCTTCCGCTCCCCTTTTTATATACGTAATAGTTATCCACGTTTAAGTTTTTAAGACTAAACTAACAAGAGTAGGTGCTTTTCATTTTAAGCATCTAACTTGCACCACTATTCGCTTTATAACGAACTGAATCAATAATTTATGAAAGCTGCAATCACGTGTGTCGCAGGGTATGTTCCCGAGGACGTCCTTACAAATGACGAACTAAGCAAAATGGTGGACACTAGCGACGAATGGATTAAGACTCGTACTGGTATTTCTCAGAGACATATTTTAAAGGACCCAACTAAAGCAACCTCAGATATGGGTGCTGAAGCAGTTAAAACTCTTTGTGAAAAAAGTGGGATTGATCCAACTGAGATAGATGTTTTAATCACAGCAACTGTTACACCAGATATGCTTTTTCCTTCTACTGCAAATTTGATAGCATTGAAATCTGGTGCAACTAATGCGTGGGGATTTGATTTGAGTGCTGCCTGTTCAGGTTTCCTTTTTGCGCTCACTACAGGTGCTCAATTCATTCAGAATGGAACATATAAGAAGGTAGTTGTTGTAGGTGCTGATAAAATGAGCTCAATTATCGATTATACCGACAGAACAACTTGTGTACTTTTTGGCGATGGTGCTGGAGCAGTTTTATTAGAAGCATCTGAAGATGAAAATGGTGTTCTTGACCACATTCACAATTGTGATGGATCTGGTGCCGAGTTTTTATGTATGAAGGCAGGTGGATCACTAAATCCTTCATCGCATGAAACTGTTGACGCAAAACATCACTACGTTTATCAAGAAGGAAAACAAGTATTTAAAGCAGCAGTAACAGGAATGGCTGATGTTAGTTATGAAATCATGGAACGTAACGGCCTTAAGGGTAAAGACGTTGCATGGTTAGTACCACATCAAGCAAACCTTAGAATTATAGATGCTACTCAAAGGCGAATGGGAGTAGATCCTGAAAAAGTTATGATTAACATTCAGGATTATGGAAACACTACTGCAGCAACCATCCCTCTATGCTTAAGGGATTGGGAATCACAATTAAAGAAAGGCGACAACATTATTCTAGCTGCTTTTGGTGGTGGTTTTACTTGGGGGAGCATCTATCTAAAGTGGGCTTACGACACTAAATCTTAATTTTACATTAGTACCTTGGTATCCTGAATCGCAAGCGATCATGAAACAATCTGAAATACAAGACCTTATTAAATTCGTCGCAAAAGCTGGCGTAACAGAGGTGGAAATTGAACAAAAAGACTTTAAAATCACAATAAAGTCTGAGATGCCTAAGAAGGGCAAAAAGGGAGCTGAAGAACCGATTATTCAGCAAATTCAAGTTCCTCTTACCACTCCGGTAATACAAACTCCAATTGCTCAAACAGCACCAGCAGCGGCTCCTGTACAAGCATCAGTTCCAGCACCATCATCAGTCCCTGCAGCTGCACTTGAAACTGAAGCTCCAACTGCTCCGGCAGATGACAATTCTAAATTTATTGAAGTTAAATCACCAATGATTGGAACATTCTACAGGCGTCCAAGCCCAGATAAGGATCCATTTAAGGATGTAGGAGACAATATTAAAGAAGGAGACATTGTTTGTGTAATCGAGGCTATGAAACTCTTCAATGAGATCGAATCTGAGATAAGTGGTAAAATCGTAAAATTCCTTGTTGAGGATAATACTCCAGTGGAATACGATCAACCTCTTTATCTTATTGATCCTTCTTGATCAATCTGAGAAATCATGTTTAAGAAAGTCCTCATAGCAAATAGAGGTGAAATCGCACTACGCGTTGTTCGAACCTGTCGTGAAATGGGTATTAAAACAGTAGCTGTTTATTCAACTGCTGATAAAGATAGTCTACCTGTAAGATTTGCCGACGAAGCTGTTTGTATTGGCCCAGCACCAAGTGCTGAAAGCTATTTAAACATCCCTAACATTATTGCCGCTGCCGAAATAACAAATGCAGATGCAATTCACCCTGGATATGGGTTCTTAAGTGAAAACTCTGTGTTTTCTAGAGTATGTCGTGAGAATGACATTAAGTTTATTGGAGCTAGCCCAGAGATGATTGATGCTATGGGTGATAAAGCTTCCGCTAAAACAACAATGAAAGAAGCTGGAGTTCCAACTATACCAGGAAGTGAAGGTATTCTTCAGTCATTCGAGGAAGCAAAAGCATGTGCAGCAGAAATTGGTTATCCTATTATGCTTAAAGCTACTGCAGGTGGTGGAGGTAAGGGTATGCAATTGTGTAACGATGATGAAGAGCTTGCTGAAGGCTGGGAAAGCACAAGAAGAGAAGCAGCAGCCGCATTCGGTAATGATGGTATGTATATGGAGAAGTTCGTTGTTGAACCTCGACATATCGAAATACAAATAGCATCAGATTACAGAGGTAAAGCCTGTCACTTAAGTGAAAGAGATTGCTCTATTCAGCGTCGTCACCAAAAATTGGTAGAAGAAGTCCCTTCTCCATATATGACTGACAAGCTGAGAGAGAAAATGGGAGAAGCTGCTATTAGAGCTGCAGAAGCCGTGAAGTACGAAGGTGTTGGTACTGTTGAATTCCTCGTTGATGCCAACCGTGATTTCTACTTTATGGAAATGAATACACGTATTCAAGTAGAGCATACAATTACTGAGGAGGTAATAAATTACGATTTAATCAAAGAGCAGATTAAACTTGCTGCTGGAGAAAAGATTAAAGGGCGTAACCACTACCCTAAGATGCATGCTATTCAATGTAGAATCAACGCTGAAGATCCGGATAGAAACTTCGCACCTTGTCCTGGTAACATTACAAATTATCACCAACCTGGTGGTCACGGAGTAAGACTAGATACTCACGCATATGCTGGGTATCGCATACCTCCTTTCTACGACAGCATGATTTCTAAGTTGATTGTTGTAGCCCAAACTAGAGAGGAAGCCATCACTAAGATGGAAAGGGCTCTTGACGAATACATCATTGAAGGAGTAAAGACTACTATTCCATTCCATAAAAAACTTATGAAAAACGAAAGATTCCGTTCAGGAAACTTCACTACTAAGTTTATGGAAGAGGAAGATATCTAGTTTATCTAGAATTAAGAATATTGGTCGTGCTATGACCTAAGAGGAGCGGTACTGTTTGTACTTCTCCTCCATTTTTTTTAACTTCATTTGAACCAACTATGTATTTGGGATCTAAAGGGTCAGTACATGAAGCATCGTAGTCATCTCCCTTTACTAGCACATTAGGTTGGACTGCTTCAATTGTTGATAGCGGAGTGTCTTCACTGAAAATGATTACAAGGTCAACACACTCTAAACCTGAAAGAAGTTGAGCTCGGTCTCTTTCAGAGTTGATAGGTCTCTTTGGGGCTTTATTTAACCTTCTCACGCTATCATCGTCATTAATTGCAACCACTAATTTTGAACCAAGCGCTTTTGCTGATTCCAAACAATAAAGGTGACCTACATGCAAAATATCAAACACCCCGTTTGTGAAGACTATTTTATGGCCGTCATTGCGCCACGATTCAATAGATCCGAGAAAGTCCATTACTAGGCTTGTGATTTATTTAATCTAGCGATAATAATAAGGAAATAACCGATAGAGCCGGCGATAATTAGCATTGCGGTTTGGGTTATCCAAACAACATTTCCAACAGCAAGGCCTATAACCTTATCGTATCCTACAGACTCAAATCCAAGCATAACAGCCCCTTGGTATGAGCCAACACCTCCTGGAGAAGGAAAAAGCATCCCGAATCCTCCGCTTACCATAACCCAAAGTCCTTGGAAGATTCCTAACTCTTCTAATCCATCCATAGAGACGAACAACACATAAGCCATTAAGTAATACATAATCCAAATAAACAGAGTATGCAGTACAAATGGAATACGTCCTTCCATATTTTGAACGCTTTTTACTCCATGAATAATTCCTTTAATGAAATTTAAAACCTTTGAACTTTTGCGTCTTCTTTTCAACATAGCGTATCCTCCAATCGCAAACACTCCTAATGCTAACCCTAACATAACAAGAGCAGACCCACCTGGGATTTGGACTGAAGATAACATTCCGATTACAGCGTCAAAATTTGTAATTAGAGCAACTGTTAGAAAGACTAACAACATTGCAACATCGACTACTCTTTCTGTAATGACCGTTCCAATTAGTTTATCCACTGGGACGTCATCTGTTGAGTTAAGAGCAGCACACCTTGCTACTTCACCTGAACGAGGCACAAATATGTTTGCTAGGTAACCAAAAGCAACAGATGCAACAGCGTTTGTTTGAGAAGCCTTGTAGCCCATAGGGCTTAACAGAAGATTCCATCGTAGCCCCCTACTGATTACAGCAAGAAGACCCATTAAAAATGTCAATGATATAGCCCAAGCAGGAGCTGATGACATCTCTTCAATTAACGCGTCCTTATCGCCGACAAGGTCTGTGAGCTTAAAAAGAAGAAATACACCTATGGCTAAAAAACCCGCATAGGTGATCATCTTCTTAAAAATCATTTTAGACTAATTTATTAGTTTCTGTATCTGGGAAAATTAATGTCGGAGTAAAGTCTTTGGCTTCTTCTACAGTCATCATAGCGTAGGAAATGACGATAATAATATCGCCTGGCTGGCACCTCCTTGCAGCTGGTCCATTAAGGCAAACTTGGCCTGAACCCCTTTCACCCTTAATTATGTATGTCTCAATTCGTTCACCATTATTGACGTTTACGATTTGGACTTTTTCACCCTCTACTAAACCTGCTGCTTCAAGCAAGTCAGGGTCAAGCGCTATACTTCCTATGTAGTTTAGATCAGCTTCAGTTACTGTTAGCCGATGCAACTTAGATCGCATTACTGTGATTAACATGGTGCAAAAATACTCTATTCTATTGCTTTTTCTGTTTCCAAACCTCATAGGTTTTTACAGCCTCTGCATACCACTCTAGACCAAACCTCCTAACCAATGCTTCCTTACAAAATTCTAGCACTGAAATATCCTTGGCAGCACCATAAACCCTTGCCCCCTCACAAATACTCCACTTGTGATAATTGAGTGCAGTAAAATCCACCAACTCCTTAATCCTAATGGGGTACAGATGACATGAAATGGGTTTTTCCCAAGATGTTTTCCCTTCCCTAAAAGCTTGTTCTATGCCACAGTGAAGCGTCCCGTTTGGGGACTTCGTCGCGTAAACACAAGCTCTTCCACCAAGAAGGGGAGTTTCAAGTCCGCCATCCTGACCAACAGTAAAAAGCCCAGTTTGCTCTATTTCTTTCAGTCCCTCTTCACTCAAATAAGGCTTAACCTCGTCGAAAATTTCATCTAAAATGGCACATTCTTCTTCAGTCAATGGAGCACCTCCTTCACCCTCTATACAACAAGCACCCTTACCAACGTTTAAATCACAAGCAAATTGCTTGTCAAATATTTCCTCTGAAAGTAGTTTGTCCCCGACCAAAATCATGTGTACGAAGTTACGGTCAGATTATATTTGTCTCGATGGCGCAAAAGAGCAATGAAATTAAACTTCAGAAAGGACTATCAAGAGCCAAACTCTTAATACCCACCATCCTCAGCATAGGGGTAATGATCTACCTATTCAAGGATGATTTCGCAAATGCCAAAGAAATCACTTGGACTAGTTCTACTACTATATCCCTATTCGCTGCGTTATGTCTAGTTTTCATTAGAGATGCTGCGTACGTCATCCGTCTAAAAATCCTTTCAATTGGAAGTCTTTCGTGGAGAGGGGCATTCAATTCGGTTATGTTATGGGAATTTGCGTCAGCAATAACTCCTACTGTAATTGGAGGGTCTGCATTTGCTGTACTCATTCTTAAAAGAGAGGGGCTCAACTTGGGTAAGAGCGTTGCAACAGTACTTGTTACTGCTTTAATGGATGAACTTTTCTACGTTATAGCCGTCCCAACTGTTTTGCTTTTTGTAAGCCTTGAATCTTTTTTCCCTCACGATACTTCAAATCTTTGGTTTGAGACTGGAGTCCAAACCGTTTTCTTCGGGGGTTACATTATGACTTGCCTTGTTTCCCTTGTCGTTATATCAGCCTTATTTATTTCCCCAAGTGGTACAGGTAAAATCATAAGCCTTATTTTCAAACTTCCATTTTTATGCAAATGGAGTTATAAAGTGAGTGATTGGACAGAGGATTGGACACTCGCATCGAAAAATTTAAAAGGAAGATCTTTCGCATTTTGGGGCGGTGCATTGGGGTCCACTCTCGCAAGTTGGACAGCGAGATTCCTCACTTTAAACGTTATCCTAATTGCATTTATGGAAGTAGTGCCACATGCTGAAATTGTGGCCAAACAACTAGCAATGTGGATTGTTATGCTGTTAAGCCCTACTCCTGGCGCCTCAGGAATTGCAGAAGTAGCTTTCCCAACTTTTATAGGTCCTGCGCTTCTTCCTGTTATTGCAATGTCAGCACTAGGTGGAGTTGTAATAGTTTGGCGTACACTCACATACTTCATTTACCTAATAATCGGAGCGGTTATAGTGCCTAATTGGTTGGCAAATACGTCTCCTAAATCAAGCACTTATCCTTAACTTTATATCCCTAAGATTTTAATCATGCAGAAAGGAAAAGGAACGAGAGCAGTACACGCAGGAGTTAAGCCATGCGAGGCAACAGGAGCAATTATGACTCCTATATACCAAACATCAACTTACGTTCAAGAAGGAGTTGGAAATCATAAAGGGTACGAGTATTCAAGGACTCTAAATCCAACAAGACATGCACTTGAGCAAGCACTTGCAGAATTAGAAGGAGGAAAGCACGGTCTTGTATTTGGTTCAGGACTTGCTGCAATAGACAACTTGATTAAAATTCTTAAGCCTGGCGACGAAGTAATTTCAACTGACGATTTATACGGTGGATCATATAGACTTTTCACAACTGTTTTTGAAAACTATGACATCAAATTTCACTTTGTGGATTTAAGTAATCCTGAAGTATTAAAATCTTCAGTAAATGAAAATACAAGGATGATTTGGATTGAAACCCCAACTAATCCCATGATGAAAATCACAGATATAAAAGCAGTTGCAGAAGCGGTTTCAGGGAATGATGTCCTTATATGTGTAGACAACACATTTGCAACTCCAATGCTTCAACAACCACTTGCTGAAGGAGCAGATGTAGTAATGCATTCAGCCACAAAATATTTGGGCGGGCACTCTGACGTGGTGATGGGTTGTCTTATGCTAAACGACGATGAATTAGATGAAAAGCTACGCACACTTCAAAATTCATGTGGTGCCATTGCTGGTCCTATGGATAGCTTTTTAGTTCTAAGAGGAATAAAGACGCTTCACCTGAGAATGCAAAGACATTGCGAAAATGGAAGAGCAGTTGTTGATTTTCTAAAGGATCATCCCAAGGTTGAAAAGGTTTATTGGCCAGGACTTGAATCTCACACAGGACATGCAGCAGCTAAAAGACAGATGTCAGGGTTCGGCGGTATGATTTCATTTACTATCAAGGGTGATGATAAAAAGATCGCGAATAAATTCGTTGAGGGAGTTAAAATCTTTACACTTGCCGAATCACTTGGTGGTGTAGAATCACTAATTGGACATCCCGCAACTATGACTCACGCATCAATTCCTAAAGAAGTAAGAGAAAAAGTAGGTGTTACAGATGGCCTAATTAGATTGAGTCTAGGAGTTGAAGATGCAGACGATTTAATCGAAGATTTAGCTAACGCATTTGATCTAGTTTGATGTCAATTCATGCTGAACATCACGCAGTTGTTGGGGCTGGTTTAATCGGCGGGATTTGGTCCCTTATGCTTGCGCAAAGAGGCTACAAGGTTACACTTTATGACCGTAGACCTGACCCCAGAAAAGCGGGAGTCGATGCAGGAAGATCAATAAATCTAGCTCTTAGTGATAGAGGATGGAAAGCTATTAAAAAGGCTGGGGTTGAGAGCGTGGTTAGAAAAATTGCACTGCCTGTTAAAGGACGAATGATGCACGATTACGCAGGCAATCAGTTTTTTCAGCAATACGGAAATGATGAACAATTCATTTACTCTGTTTCTCGAGGTAGACTAAATATGATTCTAGTAGAAGAGGCTGAAAAACACCCTCTAGTTGAAGTAAAATTTGATCACCCATGCTCAGGCTACTCGTTGAATAATGACGGCCTTGTTAATGTTAATTTTAAAGACGGGAGGTCAGTTGTTCACGATAGATTATTTGGCACAGACGGCGTTTACAGCTCAGTTAGAAGTACCATGATCCGAAACGACAGATTCAACTATACACAGCAATACATTCCTCATGGGTACAAGGAAATTATAATGTTTCCTAGCGATTCCGGAGATTACAGAATAGCTGAAAACGCTCTTCACATTTGGCCTCGTGGGCAATTTATGTTCATGGCTCTGCCCAATCCGGGCGGAAGCTTTACATGCACTCTATTTGCTCCTTTCGAAGGAGCTGAATCGTTTAAAAACATCCAATCAGACGAAGACGTAGTAAAGTTTTACCAAAAACACTTTCCAGACACAATTGATATGTTACCAAACCTCATTGAGGATTGGAATGCAAATCCAGTTAGTTCAATGTGCACTGTTAAGTGTTGCCCTTGGAATGTCGGTGGCCGAGTTGCCCTTCTAGGCGATTCTGCTCATGCAATTGTCCCGTTTTACGGACAGGGCATGAATAGCGGATTAGAGGATTGTTCTATCCTATCAGAACTAATAGATGAACTACCAGAGGGTGCATCTGAAGAGCAATGGGAAAGCTTACTTGACGAATATTCACAAGTAAGAAAACCAGCTGCAGACGCTATTTTAGATTTGGCCTTACACAACTACATTGTGATGAGGGATAAAACTGGAGATAAGACTTATCAGTTACAGAAAAAGATTGAAGCTCGCATTGCAGAGGCTCATCCAGACAAATGGAAGCCTCTGTATTCATTGGTAACATTTAGCCACACCCCCTATGATGAAGCTCTGAAACGTGGCGAAATGCAACAAGCAGTTATGAACGTTATAATGTCGCAATCTGATATTGAAACTACTTGGGAGAGCGAAAAAATCATAGAACTTGCAATTAATATGTTGGAGAAATATCAGGCGGACCCAAACACCCTCGCCCGACCCAAACCTCTACTGTCTGTTGATGTTTAGACTAAGAAAAATAAGCCTACTATTAATAGTAACTCTATTTATGTCCCCGGCTTTTTACACTCAACACCCTTCTTTCGAATCAACACTTAAAACCTACAACACCTGGGCAATAACTTTGTATGGAGGCGGTAATGGATTGATGTTTGGAAATCAGCCATGGGATGTAAATATTGGACCCCTTGATGGAAGTCCATCAACAATAAATGGAACTTGGACACCAACCAATAAAATTGGTTGGCTTGCCGGAGTAGGTGGATTGTACGTATTTGAGGATCCTATTTTGATTGATCGAGTCGGTTTAAGTTTAATTGGAGGTAATCGACAGATAACAGAGCAGTTTTCAGGATCATATTTAAATACATATTCAGCTTTTTACGTAGAAGACACAACTCTTAACACTTCTAGAAGTGCGATAAATATTGGAGTAGCTCTCACTGCATTTCACACCTTTACAATTTCGCCTGATTTATTTATTGAAAGCGGGCTAGGAGTTTCTTATAAGAGGGACTTTTGGTCCCAAACCATGCTTGATTCAGCAGGTTATATGTATCAGGGCGAACCTCAAATACAAACAATAAGTCTAGAAGCAAATATTGGAGTTGGAGTAATGATGTGGAAAGGTAGATTCCTAAGATTGAACTTCACTACAGATCTTCTGCAGTTTATTAAAAATGAATCAGCCAACAACAGAAATGGATCGGCCACCATTCCTTGGATGATGACTGATTACAGGCCATATAGAGTAGTCATAAACTACGATATACACTTCAAGCGTAAAGGAGGGAAAAACTGTGCAAACCCTAACCACACTGAAAAGGCAAGGGAGCTATTTGGCGAAGACATGAGAAATCACAGAAAAGCCAAAAACAACAATAAGAAAAAGAAAAAGCGTAGAAAAGATATCTACTAAAGGGTCTTAGTCAGCGCAGAGTTCAATAAGAACTTTTGAAGTATCAGATGGATGAAGAAAGGCAATGCACTTACCATCGGCCCCCCCTTTTGGGCCGCTTATACATCTGTAGCCCATCTGCTCTAGCCTTGAAATTTCTGACTCTATATCGTCTACATGAAAAGCAACGTGGTGAAGGCCTTCTCCTCTTTTTTCAATATACCTAGCAATAGGACCATCACCTGAAGTTGATTGTAGTAGCTCAACTTTAGATTCTCCTGTTTGGAAAAATGAAGTGATTACATTTTCATCAGCCACTTCCTCTCTCTTATAAGGCTCAACACCAAGGACATCAGTAAAAATCTTCTCAGCAGCAGCTAAATCTTTTACTGCTATACCCAAGTGTTCTATCCTCTTCATGTATCAAAGGTATGTAATCCGTAACTTTACAGCATGAATCTATCCTTAGAAGGACGCAACGCTCTTGTGTGCGGAGCATCACAAGGCATTGGTCTAGCTGCGGCTCAAGAGCTAGCAGGGCTAGGAGCTAGAGTAACACTGCTTGCTAGAAACGATAAATCGTTGAAAACTGCACTTGTAACTCTGCCAAAAGTTAGTTCTGGAGCTCACGATTATGCAGTTGCTGATTTTAGCAATTCTGACAATGTCGGTCAAGTCGCAGTAGGTTTGGCAAAATCAAATGACTTTGACATTTTGATCAACAACACAGGAGGACCTGCAGGTGGCCCTATTTCTGATGCTGATGCATCTGCATTTGTTGCAACATTTGAACAACATCTTCTGTGCAATCACAAATTAGTTCAGGCTCTACTACCAGGAATGAGAGAAAGAGGTCATGGAAGAATTATAAATGTGATTAGCACTTCAGTAAAAGCACCATTGAACAATTTAGGTGTATCAAACACAATTAGAGGTGCTGTTGCAAATTGGTCTAAAACACTAGCTAATGAGGAGGGGAAAAATGGAATTAGAGTAAACAACGTATTACCTGGAGCTACTAGTACATCTAGACTTCAGGGAATCTTAGAAGCAAAAGCATCTAAGACAGGAAAGAGTATGGACGAAGTGAGAAATGCTATGATTGGAGCAGTGCCTGCGGGACGATTTGGCAAGCCTGAAGAAATCGGGTCAGCCATTGCATTCTTATGTACTCCTGCGGCTGACTACATCAGTGGTATTAATTTGCCAGTAGATGGTGGAAGAACCGCGTCTCTTTAATTTATATTTGCCTATACCCAAACGTCAAAATAAACGTTTAACTTCATACTATGCAGGAAAGAATTGATGCTTTTATGGCTTTAGCAGCCAAGCGCAATGCAAACGAACCCGAATTCCTTCAAGCTGTCCAAGAGGTGGCTGAAACAGTAATACCGTTTATCGAGAAAAATCCCAAATACGCAGATGCTTGTGTACTTGAAAGAATGATCGAGCCAGAGAGGACGATTATCTTCAGAGTACCTTGGGCTGATGATGAAGGAAAAATTCAGGTAAATCGTGGCTTTAGAGTTGAATTTAACTCAGCTATAGGGCCATATAAAGGAGGGCTTAGATTCCACCCAAGCGTGAACCTAAGCATTTTAAAATTTCTTGGTTTCGAGCAGGTTTTCAAAAACTCTTTGACTACTCTACCACTTGGTGGAGGTAAAGGGGGAGCAGATTTTGATCCAAAAGGAAAGAGTGATAATGAGGTGATGCGTTTTTGCCAAAGTTTTATGACTGAGCTAAGCAGACACATTGGTGCAAATACCGATGTGCCTGCCGGTGATATTGGTGTTGGAGGCCGCGAGATTGGCTTCATGTTTGGCCAATACAAAAGACTTCGCAATGAATTCACTGGAGTACTAACGGGTAAAGGTGCTAGTTGGGGCGGTTCACTTATTAGACCTGAAGCAACTGGATATGGAACCGTATACTTCGCTCAAGAAATGCTTGCCACAAAGGGCGAAACTTTCAAGGATAAGCACGTCGTAATATCAGGATCCGGAAACGTAGCCCAATTCGCTGCTGAAAAATGCATTCAATTAGGTGCTAAGGTTCTTACGATGTCTGATTCTAAAGGATTTATACATGACCCGGAGGGCATTGACTCAGAGAAGCTCGCTTGGATTATGGATTTAAAGAATAACCGAAGAGGTAGAATTAGCGAATATGCTATTCAATACCCTAGTGCTTCATTTACTGAAGGTAGCCGTCCATGGACAACTAAATGTGATGTTGCTCTTCCATGTGCAACACAAAACGAATTGAACGGCAAAGAGGCTAAGGCATTAATTTCAAATGGATGTCAATGTATTGCTGAAGGTGCTAATATGCCATGCACACCTGAAGCTGTAGAAGAATTCCACAGTGCTAGAGCTCTATTCTCACCAGGAAAAGCATCTAATGCAGGAGGTGTTGCGACTTCAGGTTTAGAAATGACACAGAACAGCATGAGGCTTTCTTGGACTAGAGAGGAAGTTGACGAAAAGCTTCGCAAAATTATGAAGAACATCCACGAACAATGTCTCAAATACGGTATAGATGACAGTGGTCAGGTGGATTACGTAAAAGGAGCAAATATTGCTGGGTTCGTTAAAGTTGCGGACGCTATGATTGATCAAGGAGTTGTATAAACAAAACTAAATGAAAGCTGAAAAAACAAATCTAATTAATTCATTAGTCCTAATAATATTTGGACTTTGGGGGTA
Organism: Crocinitomicaceae bacterium; assembly: GCA_002722795.1. Lineage (GTDB taxonomy): Bacteria > Bacteroidota > Bacteroidia > Flavobacteriales_D > Sanyastnellaceae > UBA974. Next base: position 212,187 of record PBMY01000014.1, on the reverse strand, counting down.
TCTCGATACACAATCATATACTGCATTCATCCCTGTTGGATTTGGAGGCATTCTACTTTTGTGTAATAATGGGGTAAAAACTGAAAATAAAATTATTTCTCACATAGCTGTATTATTAACATTCATAATACTTATTGCACTCATGGGAATGAGGCTTCCAAAAAGCATTGAAACAGGAGGGATGGGACTAATGAGAGTTATTATTATGATTCTGACTTCATCACTGTCAATGTATTCATTTATAATAAGTTTTATCAAAGCGCGTAGAGCTAAATAGCTCTCTTTTATTAATGCGATTCATTATTATTGTTTTATGTGGCATTCTTATTTTTTCTTCTTGCAGGAATAAATCGAAACAAAAAAATGACACAGTATCGGATAATATGTTTATGGCGGAAGTGTCACGCGTTTATGGTTTTAAATGCGCCATATGCCATGGTAAGGAAGGTGTGTCAGTAATTAAGACTGCTCCTAATCTTACAGAATCTCAAATGACTTTAGAAGAAAGGATTGCCATAATTAAATATGGCAAAACTTCAATGCCTCCTCAAAAGGATGTTCTTGATGCAAAGACCATTAAAGGTTTGGCCTTATACATTGAACGATTTAAGTAGAAGCTATGAGAAAGAGAAGGAAAAAACTCATAGAAACTGCAATAGAAAAGGAGACTTGTATCCTTGTAGGTGTTGCAACTAAGAATCAAAAAAGAGAACAGCTTGAGGAGTATTTAGATGAGCTTGCATTTCTAGCTACTACGGCAGATGCTGTAACTAAAAAGGTATTTATTCAAGCATTATCAAAGCCTGATGTAAAGACTTTTGTTGGATCAGGTAAGCTTTTAGAGATAAAAGAATACGTTGAGGCTGAGGAAATAGATATGATAATTTTTGACGACGAATTAAGTGGGTCTCAAATTAGAAATATTGAAAAGGAAATAGAGAATGTAAAGATTCTCGATAGGCCCAATTTGATTCTTGACATTTTTGCCCAAAGAGCAAGAACAGCTCATGCAAAGACTCAAGTTGAATTAGCCCAATATCAATACCTACTTCCAAGACTGACAAATATGTGGACTCACCTTCAGAAACAAAAAGGTGGTATTGGCATGAAGGGGCCTGGTGAGAAAGAAATTGAGACTGATAGAAGAATAATTAGAGATAGAATTGCTCTATTAAAGAAAGACCTTGCCTCCATTGATAAGCAGATGGCGACTCAAAGAAGCAATAGAGGAAGATTGATTAGGGTTGCGCTAGTTGGGTATACAAATGCCGGAAAGAGTACTTTAATGACTGCTCTTTCAAAGAAAGAGGTATTTGCTGAGAATAAACTTTTTGCCACACTAGATACAACAGTAAGAAAAGTGGTAGTCGGAAATCTGCCATTCCTTTTAAGTGACACTGTTGGATTTATACGAAAACTACCTACCCAACTTATTGAGAGCTTTAAGTCAACACTAGATGAGACAAGAGAAAGTGATTTTTTGATTCATGTAATAGATGTTAGTCATCCTCAGTTTGAAGATCAACTTAGTGTTGTAGAAAGAACCTTGAATGAAATTGGCTCTGATGATAAACCTACACTTCTACTTTTCAATAAGATCGATAAAATAGAAGATAAAGATGTTCTGAAAAGACTTGAGGAAAGGTTTTCAAAGGAGGGAATGCATGTCTACTTCATGAGTGCACTTGAGAAAGACCATTTACTTAAACTAAGAGACAAGTTGTACTTAAGGGTTAAAGAACTTCACGAAAAGCGCTATCCATACAATCAATTCTTATATTAGTTCCATGTCAAGCATTCGTCAAGAAAAGGTAGCAAGCCTCATAAAACAGGAATTGAGCATAATCTTCCAGCAACAATCTTCTATGAGATTTGATGGTTACTTCATTACCGTGACCCTTGTAAGGATGTCTCCAGATTTAGGTGTAGCAAAAGTCTTTCTCAGTTTTATGGCGGTGAAAGACTTAGAAGTCGCACTTAGAAAAGTTAAGAAGGAGGCAACTTGGGTAAGGAAAACTTTAGCGGGTGTTATCGGAAAACAAGTTAGACGTATCCCTGAGTTACATTTCTATGTTGATGATAGTTTGGACTATTATGAAGCTGTAGAAGAGGCTCTGAAAAATTAAAATGTGAGACTACCTGTAAAACTCGCATTGCGATATGTTTTTAAGGCTAGGTCAAAAAAACTAGTCCACATTATTAGTGGTATTTCTATGTTTGTTATTGCGCTAGTAACCGCTGCAATGATTATAGTTCTTTCAGCATTTAATGGTTTAGAGAAATTGGTTTCTGACTTATTTGGAACACTAGATGCAGACCTAGCTATTGTCCCGCTATCAGGCGAGGTTATACCAGCTGATTTTGTAAGTAAAATAAAAGAAAATTCACATATTGCACATTATTCTGCTGTTATTGAAAGTGAAGCTATTATTAGTGCAAATGGTTATTCAGAAATATGCACTGTTTTAGGGGTTGATAGTAATTATGCTAGTGTTTGCCCTATTGAAGAATCTATTGTTGGTGGTCGATGGGGTATAGATTGTTGTGTTTTGGGCTTCGGAATTAAGTCCATGTTAATGCTTCCGGCAGATTCTTTAATGCAAGAAATTATAGTATTTGGAGCACCAATAAGAGGTAAAAAACTAAGTCGACATAAGGAGGCTGCTTTTAAGAAATTGCCCCAAACAGCATGTGGTACATTTTCAATAAATGCTGATTTAGACACTAGGTTTGTAATTACTCCATTAGAATTTGCGGCTGAACTTTTTGGTCGAAATGATAAGATAAGTCGCTTTGAAATTTCTTTAAAGCCAGGGTCAACAATCGAAGATTTACGTGGACTTGAAGAGTTGTCAGAAAATATTCGACTTAGGACTAGGGCTGAAAAGCATAAATTCATAACCCAAACCAACAGGGCTGAGAAATGGGCAACCTTTGTGATCTTGAGCTTTATCCTAATAGTAGCAGCTTTCAATATTCTTGCATCACTAACAATGATGCTTATCGATAAAAAGGAAGACTTAGAAATATTTAAAGCTATGGGTCTACAAGATGTAGATCTTGAAATGACATTTTCACTACAAGGACTTGCAATAAATATTATTGGAGGCGGAATTGGAACAGCTTTAGGAATAGCATTAGTTTTTGCTCAGAGTCAATGGGGATTGATAACTCTTGAGGGATCTGTAGTTCCTACATATCCAGTATTGCTAAAACTGCCTGATGTAGCAGGTGTGCTTGCTGTAGTTATAGGAATTGGGGGTATGGGATCAGCTGCTATGGTGCGCTACCTAGTTAGAAAAGTCGTGGTCTGAGAACTTTTCTGCGATAAACATTAGCTTATCTCTTATTTCATCAGAAGTTTCAAAAGTCACAAGATCTAATCTGTGCTTTTTAAAATCTGGAATCCCCTTAAAATAGTTTGCGTAATGTCTACGCATTTCTACAATTCCAAGCCTCTCGCCTTTCCAATCAAGTGATCTTTCAAAGTGCATGTTTACAGCCTCAATTCTTTCACACATATTTGGTGGAGGAAGATGCTCGCCTGTAGCCATAAAGTGTTTGATCTCATTAAATACCCATGGGCTACCTATTGAAGCTCTTCCTATCATTATCCCATCAACACCGTATTTGTTTTTGTACTCTAATGCCTTTTCTGGAGTGTCAATATCACCGTTTCCAAATACAGGAATACTTATCCTAGGGTTATTCTTCACTTCTGATATTAAAGTCCAATCTGCAGATCCCTTATACATTTGAGCTCTAGTTCTTCCATGAATACTGATTGCTTTGATTCCTACATCTTGAAGCCTTTCAGCAACTTCAACTATATACTTTGAATCGTCATCCCAGCCAAGCCTTGTCTTAACTGTCACGGGGAGTGAGCAAGTGTCGACAATCTCCTTAGTCATTTTGACCATTTTAGGGATATCCTGCAAAATGCCCGCTCCGGCTCCCTTGAGAGCTACTTTTTTAACTGGGCAGCGATAATTTATATCAATAATATCAGGGCCAGCAGCTTCAGCAAGTGTAGCTGCTTCTCGCATTGGACCAATGTTGCTTCCAAAAATTTGAATTCCAATTGGGCGTTCGTATTCAAAAATATCGAGTTTCATTTTGCTCTTTACAGCGTCTCGAATTAGACCCTCAGAGCTAATAAACTCGGTATACATCACATCAGCACCATACTTTTTACATACAGCTCTAAATGGAGGATCACTCACATCCTCCATAGGAGCGAGCAATAATGGGAATTCACCCAAATCTATATCACCTATCGTTGCCAAAATATTCCGAACTTGCTGCAAAATTAATCTACTAGATGAAGTTCTTACAAGAAGCCTTCCGCAATCTGCATCCTTTATTACAATTTATCTTCATTATTTGTGTCACTCTAATGGGAATGTCTGTTAGTGTATTCGCCTCAACTTTAATTAATGCTTGCGTTTGTGACACTCCAACAAACATTGAAGAATACCAAAGGATACTTTCTACAGCTACTTCTGACGCTGGTGTTTGCGGAAATCTGTTGATGAATAGTCTTAACCAAATATTCGCATTCATGGGTGCAGGATTCACATACTACCTTCTTTCAGGCGGAGGAGTTGGTGTAGGATTGAAAACAAAAGGTGGATCACCTCACTTTTGGAAATTTGCTCTAGGCGCAATGGTAATGACTTTAGCTTTTGCTCCATTTTTAGATCTTACTTATAGGCTAAACGAATGGCTACTTCAAGGTACAGATTTCCATACATACGCTGCTAGATTGGAAGCACAAGCGATGATTTTAACCAAAGCAATGCTTGATATAGATACGTTTGGACGATTTACTTCTAGCCTAATTGCTATTGCAATTATCCCTGCTATCGCTGAAGAATATTTATTTAGAGGAGCACTGCAACCACTTTTTGCGAAGTGGAGCGGAAGTGTACATATAGGTATTTGGGGGAGTGCATTTTTATTTAGTGCTATTCACTTTCAATTTTTTGGATTTATACCCAGGATGCTCCTCGGGGCTGGTTTTGGATATCTAGTTGTTGCAAGCGGAAATATTTGGACTGCAATCCTGGGGCACTTCATAAATAATGCATCAGCTGTAATTGCCGCTTACTATTTCGGAGATGAATGGTTAGAAATAGGGTTAGATCCCAACTCTGAACCATGGGGATTGAGTCAAGCGCTTTTAACAGCAATATTTGCAATTGTAATATATATGATTACTAAAAGACTTAGCGTGTACTCTGTTTGGAGTACTAATAAAGCTAGTTACTTAGGGCGCGAGCAATAATTAAGTCCTCATTAGTAGTAATCTTCATATTCATAGGATCACCTTCGCAAAGGTGAATAGAATGCCCAGCTGCTTCTAAAACACTCGCATCATCTGTAAATGAAGGGTCGTACTCAACCGTAAAGGCTGGTTTAATTAATGCCAAATCAAAACACTGGGGCGTCTGAACAGTTAGAAAATCAGCTCTATTTTCTGCAGTTGACTTTCCATTTTTATCGATACGTCTAATACTATTTTTAAGTGGAGTAACCGGTATGGCTGAACCGTGTAATGCTGCATCATTAAAGCACTTCTGAATCATTTGGACAGGAGGAAACGGCCTAACTGCATCGTGAATTGCCACAACGCCCTCATCTGGGAGTGTTGTTAGTCCATGAAGTACTGAATGGAATCTCTCAACTCCACCGGGAATTATTGCATTTGCCCCAGAATCTCCATATTTCTGTTCAAGTTCTTTGAACACGTCAAAAAGGTTTGGGTTTAAAACAATACTTAAGTGTGCGTCAGGAGCTGCATCTTTAAAACTGCGAAGGGTCCACCACATAAGAGGCAGACCCTTTACCAATAAAAATTGCTTAGCTGTTTTGATCTGCATGCGAGTGCCGATGCCTCCGGCAACAATTAGAACAAAACGACTCATAACTTGTTACTTATTTGCTTCAGCGTAACGTTCTGCAATTGAATCCCAATCAACAACGTTAAAGAAGGCTGCGATATAATCAGGACGACGGTTTTGGTAGTTTAAGTAGTATGCATGCTCCCAAACATCAATACCCATAATTGGAGTGTATCCACAACCTTGAGATGGCATTAGAGGATTGTCTTGGTTCGCTGTAGAGCACACGCAAAGCTTGCCACCTTCGCCTACACAAAGCCATGCCCATCCTGAACCAAATCTAGTAGCAGCTGCCTTTGAGAATTCGTCTTTAAATGCATTATAGCTTCCAAAAGCTCTATCGATTGCTACACCTAGATCACCAGAAGGTTGTCCCCCTCCGTTTGGCGACATAGAATTCCAAAATAGAGTGTGGTTGTAAAACCCACCTCCATTATTTCTAATTGCATTATTGTCTGTGTGACTTACAAGTAGATTCTCAATACAAGAATCTGCAAGATCAGTTCCTTCGATTGCTGTGTTTAATTTTGCTGTATATCCTGCATGGTGCTTTCCATGGTGGATTTCCATAGTGCGCGCATCGATATGAGGCTCTAAAGCGTCATACGCATATGGTAATTTTGGTAATTCAAATGCCATTTTGATTGGATTATTAATCAGTGTTATTTGGGGACAAATATAATCTTCCTTCACTTAGGGTGAACCACTGACCTTCTAACAATTCATAAATAGCTCTTTCTACATATTCGTCTTCCTGAATCGTTAATCTGTAGAATTCTTCCTCTCCAAATAAGTTTCTTGCTACTTGTGATAGGAATCTCTTTTCAATTATATCTGCTTCCTCTTCTTCCCATTTAGGCCAAACCCCCATCATCTCATTGTACATACTCATCATCTCTGCAAGTCCACCATTAACAGGATCATTCCAAACATTACTTTCATATAAACCTTTAAATCCATTTAATCCATCAAGACTCGAGCGATGAGTGTCTACCCAATTAAATGCACCATCACGCAACGCACCAGACCAAACTAGTTCCGCTAAATCTCTACTAGCTCCAACAGTGTCAAGAGGGATAAACACATCAGGAGTTATACCCCCACCGCCATAAACTCTCCTTCCTAAGATTGTCGAGTATTCTAAAGAATCAGTATGTTGAATACTATCGACATGAAACAGTTCTCCTGATTCAACTCTATCGTTATGATCAGATTTGTAATCCACATCCTTCCCATATGGCTTTTGTATTGGCCTTCCGCTTGGAGTGTAAAAACGTGCAACTGTTAATCTAAGGGCACCATCAATTGCAACTTCAAATTCCTCTTGGACTAACCCTTTCCCGAATGACCTACGTCCAATAACTAACCCCCTGTCGTTATCCTGTAATGCTCCGGCAAAAATCTCACTTGCAGATGCTGAACCTTCATCAATTAAAACTGCTATAGGCATATTAGAGAACACCCCCTCAAATTGGCTTTTGTATGTGATTTTTGGCGACGACTTACCTTCAGTGTAGACAATATCTATGCCTGCATGTAAGAACAATTTAAGCATATCTGTTGCTGCTTTAAGATATCCTCCACCATTACCTCTAAGGTCTATAACAACCATTTGGGTTCCACTATCGACAAGGTCATTCATTGCAGTGGCAAACTCAAGAGAAGTTGTAGCAGCAAACCGTATGACTTTCACATAGCCAATCTCTTCAGTCAGATTAAAAGAAGCAACAACACTATTGATAGGTATTCTAGCTCTAGTAATAGTTACATCGTAAATATCACCAGACCCGCTCCTCATCAAGACTAAATCAACTTTAGTTCCTCCCTCACCCTTTAGCAGTTTCATAACCCGAGTGTTCGTCAACCCTGAACCTGAAATTTCTTCTCCATCAACTTGAAGAATCCTATCCCCTGCACTAATTCCTGCACCCTCTGATGGACCCCCAGGAAGAGCCGCAACAACCATAAGTGTATCATCACTGATCAAGAATTCTACACCTATACCCTGAAATCCACCCTCCATTGGCTCTGACATAGCTTTAAGCTCATCAGAAGTAAAGTAAAGAGAATGGGGGTCTAGTTCTGCTACAATTGCTTCGACTGCAATTTCTTCGAGTGATGCTCTGTCAATGGTGTCCACATAGAGGTATTCGATTTGATCTAAAACAGAATTAAGTCGAGTACTAAAGTGTGGAAGGGTGACCTCGGATTCATATAAACCCTTGCCTAGGAAAATTCCCAAGACAAGCATTATAAGATTCTTCAAAAAGTGACTGTTTTTCATCTTAAATATAAATCTGTTCAACTTCCACATTAGCTGATTTAAGAAAGTCCAAACCACTTGTATCCTTGTAGTTATCTCTATAAACTACTCTTACAATCCCCGCTTGGTGAATAAGCTTTGAACAATCCCTACAGGGTGAAAGAGTGATATATAGAGTTGCTCCATCTGCGCTGTTGTTACTCCTAGCTAATTTTAAAATAGCATTTGCTTCAGCGTGAAGAACGTACCAATGAGTTTCGCCCGAATCATTCTCACAGCAATTATCAAATCCAGAAGGAGTTCCATTGTAACCATCTGCTATGATCATACCATCCTTCACAATGATTGCCCCTACTTGCTTTCGAACACAATGAGATAGTCGACTCCACTCAATAGCCATCTTGATGTATGCGCTATCGTATCTCTGTTGTTTTAACTGCTCCTTAGTCATTTTCTCTGTTAATAGACCGCAAGATAAACCTCTAGGTCGTAGTTTCGTCATATGCGTATTTACACAAGAACAGGTGATGATGGAACAACAGGTTTATTCGGTGGTAATCGCATACCTAAAGATGACCTTCGAATAGATTCGTATGGAACTGTAGATGAATTGAATTCATTTATTGGGAGATTGTTAGAGCATAAAGAAATGTCTGATCATTTGGAATTTTTTCGAGAGATTCAATCGGATCTTTTTACAATTGGCTCTCATTTGGCAACAATTGATGAGAAAATGAAACAAAAACTGCCCTCTTTAAACCCTGAAAATATTGAAAAGTTCGAAAAATGGATTGATGAGGCTAATGAAAAAACCCCTCAATTGAGAAATTTCCTCCTTCCAGGGGGGGCTCCATCGGTTGCAGATGCTCATGTTGCAAGATCTGTTTGTAGAAGGGCTGAAAGAAGAGTAGTCGCTCTATCACGTGTAGAGTCAATAGATTTAGAGATTGTAAAATATTTAAACAGGTTATCTGACCTGCTTTTTACCACTGCAAGATTGCTATCTCACATTTCAAATACAGATGAAATTGAGTGGAACGTTGCAAATGATTGAGATTCTATTATTTTTGCCCGCATAAACCTAGTTCAATTAGTTAAATCTTAAGATTGTGTACTGGACTCTAGAATTAGCATCATATTTAGAAGATGCACCATGGCCAGCTTCGAAGGACGAGCTTATCGACTTCGCTATGCGTACTGGTGCTCCATTAGAGGTAGTAGAAAACCTTCAACAGCTTCAGAACGATAACGAAAACTATGAGACTATTGAAGATATTTGGCCTGATTACCCTTCGAAAGAAGATTTCTTCTTCAACGAAGACGAGTATTAGCCTCTTCTAAGAACCGCTTAGCAGCCTTCTTACTGTATATGAATTCGTCTGCTCCATAATTACTTCCCTTCCTGCTGTCAGCCCATTAATTAGGCCCGATGTCCCATGTCTAACAATTAATAGTTCTAGACCATCCTTTGATGTTGTCAAAAACCTTTCACCTAATAAATTAAGGAATCTTGCCTGTTTTTTCTCGTCTGAGTCAAACACTAATGAAAATTTGACAGCAGAATTTTGCATCATTCTAACATGTATGCAAGCCTTAGTAAGTGCACCAAAAACTGTTTCCAAATGATCCTCACCAACGAAGCTGTGATCAGCAGGGCCAAGTGATATTAATGTGATGTTAGTACTACTAATATACATGGGGGTTTCAATCTTCAAATCAGGAAAATCACCAATACAAGTGCAAGGGCCTTGTGGATTAATGAAGCTCTTCACAAATAGTGGAACATTTCTATTCTGCAAAGGCTTAACTGTCCTAGGGTGAATTACACTTGCTCCATAATAGCTGAGTTCAAGTGCCTCTGAGTAATCAAGCTTTTCGATTGTAACCGTGTCACTGAAAATTCTAGGATCTGCATTGTGCATCCCTTGAACGTCCTTCCAAATATTTACTTCTGTTGCACCTGAAGCACATGCCAAAAGAGCCGCACTGTAGTCAGATCCCTCACGCCCTAGAGTCGTTGTAGAGCCATCGGGCGCTTCTCCAATAAAACCTTGCGTAACTAATACTTTATGAGAGTTCAATAGCGACATCATCCCCTCACCTAATTCTTTCATACTCTCTTCATCTACTCTTGCAAAACGATGACGTGAGTCTGTTTTAATAGTTTGGCGTACGTCCCACCAACAAGTATCGTAACCTTTGAGTTTTAAGAATTCTGCGAGAATTCTAGTGCTTGCCAACTCACCAATAGCAACTGTAGCGTCATATCTAGCATCTAGATCTGAGATATGATTTTGCAGAGTGAATAAAGCCCACATCTCATCGGTGAATTCTGGACCGAGTTCAAGAGAATTAGCAACCGAAATATGTGAAGCAGCAATTTTTTCCAACTCTAACCTAGCCTTATCTTCGTTTTCCTCGGAAACTACCTTTTCTAGCTTGTTTGTGCTTTTACCCATTGCGCTAGTTACAATGATGCATGGGTTACCGGCTGTTTGGGTTTGAAGAATATTCGCAATATTCCTAACAGCCTCAGCATTCTTTACAGAAGCCCCACCAAACTTGTGAACTGAAATCTTCATTTTATTTTCCACTCTGCTAAGTTAAACGTACTTTGCCCTATGGAATCTCTACCACTACCAATTACAGACATAATCGTAGTTATCATTTTGATAATTGGAGCTTTTAATGGTTATCGAAAAGGCTTTGTAGTATCTATCGCTTCATTAATAGCAATTATTGCTGGTGGATTAGCTGCATTTTTCTTATCTACTTTTGTTGGTGGTTGGTTGAATTCTTTTTTGGATTGGACTTCAAGCCAAATAGTAGTAGCATCATTTGCGCTCACATTTATTTTAGTCGTTATAGGAGTTCATTTATTGGCTAAGGCTCTTGAGAAATTCCTAAAACTTGCAGCATTGGGTTTTATAAATAAAATAGCTGGGTCTGTTCTAGGTATTCTGAAAAATTCTCTGATAATTTCTTTTATCATCTACGGCCTTTCAGGATTTCATGGAGTATTACCCAAAGATTTTGGGGAGGGATGTATTGTTTATCCTCATGTAGAATCACTTGCTTCAGAAGTTTTTGAAATTTGGGATAAGAATAAATCTAAACTGACAGAAGAAGAAAAAATTTGGAAATACATCAACGATAGATGAGATTGAAAATTTAGGCACCAAACTCGGCAAATAAATCAGCCACTTTTTTCTTGAGCTCTGACCTAACCTTAATGTAATCTTCATCGCTACGAAGTTGGTGAACTACACTAACGTAGAATTTTATTTTGGGCTCAGTCCCTGAAGGTCTAACTGTAATTCTAGAACCTTTTTCAGTTATGAACTGCAAAACATTTGATTTAGGGAAATTCGTTTGGGACCCATCGCTAAAATCTCTAACCTTGATCACTTCTTCACCTAAAATTTCTCTTGGCGCGTTGCTGCGGTAGTTAGCCATCATTGTTTGTATTTGGGCTTCACCATCCCTCCCTTCCTTAAAAACAGAAACTAGCCCTTCCTCATACACGCCAAACTTTTTATGAATTTCTTCCAATCTTCCCAACATGGTCTCCCCCTTCTGCTTCAGCTCGTGAGCTAACTCAGATAAAACACAACAAGCAGCAACCCCATCCTTATCTCGAGCGGTATCACCAATCAAATATCCGTAGCTCTCCTCACCCCCAACCACATAATTCCTTTCCTCCTCAGAAATGGCAGCTCCAATATACTTAAACCCAGTTAACGTCTCCCTATGTCCAACACCATAAGCAATGGCCAAATCAATCAAAAGCGGTGTCGTAACAATGGTCGATGCTATAAAGTCTGTAGAATCATATTGACTCCCATCCACCCGTCCATTCCTAAGCACATAATCGCACAATAACACTCCAGTTTCATTACCATTTAAAAGAACCATATTACCATCCCTCCCCGGTACAGCAAGCCCTACCCTATCAGCATCTGGATCGGTTCCCATGACTAAATCTGCCCCCACTTCTTCAGCAAGACTAATAGCCATTCCAAGCGCTTCGGGCTCTTCAGGATTGGGGATCTTCACCGTTGGGAAATTCCCATCAGGTACGGCCTGAGATTCAACCTCGTAAATATGTTTAAACCCAAACTCCTTTAGTAAAGCCGGCACGCTAACTGCACCTGTCCCGTGTAGTCCGGTATAAACAAGTTTTACGTCAGACCCCTCTTCAGCAAGACTCCTCGACCTCCTGAGCCCCTTCACTTTCTCCCTGTATGCACTGTCGAGCTCCGGCCCAAGTTCAGTTATCATATCACCATCAAATAAAACCTCATTTAACGACTTCACCTTCCTTACTTCCGAAATAATCGCCGCATCGTGTGGAGCTGTAATTTGGGCTCCGTCCTTGAAATAAACTTTGTAGCCGTTGTATTCGGGAGGATTATGGCTCGCTGTTATCACAACCCCAGCTGCGCAGTCTAGGTGCGGTACTGTGAAGGACAGTTGGGGTGTGGGACGAAGTTTTGGATAGATGAGTGCCTCAATTGAGTTTCCTGCGAGAACTTCTGCTGTTACTCTCGCAAGATCTTGGCTCTGCAGTCTCGAATCGTATGCAATGACAACTTTTAAAGGCGAGGGAAGTTCTTCCATAATAGCTTTTAAGTAGTTACATAGACCTTGTGTTGCTTGAGCAATTGTTGCTCTGTTGATGCGGTTTGTGCCGGGGCCGAATTTACCGCGCATTCCGCCTGTCCCGAACTCCATGTCCTTGTGGAATGATTCTATCAAGTTGATCCTATCTCCCGAATCTATCCACTTTTGGACTTGGGCTCTTGTCTTAGAGTCAAAGGGCTCATTGGTCCAAACTGCAGCCTTAGCTAGCACTTCTTCCCATAATTTCATCTCTGAAATACATTGTTCAAGACTTTCTTTCCAATGCTTTTGAGCTATTCCTAATGCTTGAGCAAAATCTTCTCCACCCAAATGTGAATTAGCTGGGCGTTTAGCTTCCGTAGGATATTCATCTGAGCTGATGGGGGTAAGGTTTGGGCTTAGACCTAATTGAAAAAATATTTCTGAGGCAAAACCAAACCAACTCACCACACCCTTATCGCTGTAGTGATAAATCCCCGATTCTAAATCACTTAACACCAAATCCCTCAACGCCTCGGCTAGAGACCCAGCCCAAGTAGGAGTCCCATTTTGATTGTCAACAATTTTAATTTCTCCATCATTCCTAGATACCAAACCCCTCATCGTATTAAAGAAATTTCTCCCCTCATAATCGTAAATCCACCCAGTCCTCACGATGTAATGTGTTGTCCTACTCATGCAGTCTAACACAGCTCGCTCACCTTGATACTTTGTTCGGCCATAAACTGTCATTGGATTAACCAAATCGGAAGGCTTATATGGATTTTCTAACGTTCCCCCATCTTCACCTGAAAAAACATAATCTGTACTAATGTGAATTAGCTTAACTCCTTTAGATTCACATGCTTCAGCTAAATTTCGTGCTCCATAATAATTTGTAGTTTTAGCCCAACTTTCATCCTTTTCAGCCCTGTCCACTGCAGTGTAAGCAGCTGCATTAACAACTGCATATGGCTTTTCTTTATCAAGTATTTCCCTAACCAAAAAAGTATCGTTAATATCGAACTCCTCTCTACTAAATCCAACCCATTTTACCTCTTCATCAGTCGCATACTTTCTTAAAATGCAACTGCCTAACTGCCCAGTAGCTCCGGTAATTATTACTTTTAACACAGAACGAAATTACTGTTTGGCACGTAACTTGCCTCAGTACTTCTAAATTTTATAACGATGTTTAAGAATTCAATTATACTTCTAGTCTTGTATTTTTTTGGTATAACTGCTTTTGCTCAAACTGATTCTGATAAAAATTCAGGTAGCGATTTATCATCCAAAAACAATCTTGATAACAAAAATTATTGGCTCATCGTTGGAGTCGGCTCTCTATCCGAAGTGGATTATGAAACTGTTGAAGGTATTTTAGAATATCCCGAATACGGTATTGACTTGTACTTCAGCCGTAAAAGACCAGGAAGAGTTATAGAAAGAGGATTTAGTCTTGGCTGGCAGCCAATTGGAACGACAAGTGCAGAACATTCATTTGTAACTACAGATACAATAGCTGGAACTACAGACACTCTATCTGGATACTTAAGAGCTTCTAATCAAATGATTCACGCTTATTACACTCCAAGGGTTACACTATTTAAGCAAAAATCTATGAAACTTTATGTTGAAGGCATTGTAGGAATGAAAGGAAATGCTCTCACATACAGATTATTTGATGGTGATGCAGGCGATAATGGTGAATTAGTAGAAAAAGATGTTCTAGAACTTAAAATGACTTGGAACGCTGGGCTTGCAATTGGAACTAGGGTGGACATCAATGAAAAATTCGCTCTTGATCTTAGATATGCTCGAGTTTATTCAGGTGCATTAAACAAAATTGATCACTATTCAATAGAAGACAATATAGTTTATACTTCTAACTGGGATGCGCCTGTGGGCTATTTCAGAATTGGGTTAAACTATGTTTATTAGTTCATCCGCATTGCATCAACCGGTGGCATTTTTGCAGCTGATAGTGCAGGAGCTATTCCTGCTACAAGACCGGAAATAATAGCAATACTAATCGCAATTGATACTCTATAAGGGCTTACGCTTAATTCTATTCCTAGGTCTATTGAATTAATTATTAATATTAAAAATTCAATAGCTAAGAGGGCTAAAATTGCACCAAATACACATAGTGCTATTGATTCAAAAAGAAACTGAATCAATATAAATGATGATTTTGCACCAAGCGCTTTTTGTATTCCAATTATTCTCGTTCTTTCTCTAACTGAGACGAACATTATGTTGGTGATACTGAAACACCCAACTAGAATTGCAAAGATTGCAATGAACCATCCTCCCACTTCTACTTGAGTAAAAATTGAGTTGATCATACTAGTAACCATATCGATTTTGTTTACAGAAAAATCGTCTAAATCTCTTGGTCTAACCCTCCTTACACTTCTAAACTGCTGGACAATTTCATCCTCCAATGCAGTCATTTCTTCACCCTTTTTGCATTTAACTAAAATAGTGTTCCCTTCAGAATTGTGAACGTCAAAGAATCTAGGGCCTAGTAGGGCTGGTACCATCACAAACTCATCCATCCCAGCTGAAACTATTGAAGCTCCTTCCTTTTCTAAAATACCAATAACTTCTATCCGTATACCCTTGACCTTAAATCTTTTTCCCAATGCCGATTCCGTGCCAAATAACCTAAGTGCAACCTCATTTCCTATTACAGCAACACGAGCACCTGACGCACTTTCTGACTCATTAAATAACCTACCAATTCGAAGGTTGAGATTAATGACTTCGTAATAATTATGAGAAACTGCTGCAAGTGGAACGTTGGGCATCATGTTGTCACCTGCACTTAATTCATACATCCCCTTCATTTGGAAACTAACTGCATCAGCCAAAGTCAATCGTGAGGCTAAATCCTTACAATCCTTAATTGAAGGTTCGCGTCGCTGAAGGTATTTCCACCATGGATAATCTTCGCCAAACGTCCAAGGCCATTTTTGGATAAAGAAAACGTCGTCATCTAACATCTCAAATGAATCCATCAAATTATCCTCCATGGAGTCGACTACAGCGAAAACTGCACTGATGACAAAAATCCCCACCATCACGCCTAAAAGAGACAGAAAAGTTCTGAGTTTATTCACTACAATAGCGCTCCAAGCGAAAGCCAAACTTTCTTTGAATAAACGCAGCCACATCATAGTATCAAAGCTACAGCTTTAGCTAACTTTGCGCCCTCACTAATTGTCTATTTTTTCGAGCATGTCAGAGCAACGTAAAATTAACTCAGCACTTATTTCAGTTTTCAATAAAGACGGACTTGCGCCCATAGTTGAAGAGCTTAAACGTCTTGGTGTAACTATCTACTCAACTGGTGGTACTCAAAAGACTATTGAAGATCTTGGTGGAATAGTTGTTCCAGTTGAAACTCTGACAGACTACCCGTCAATTTTAGGTGGTAGAGTAAAAACCTTACATCCTAAAGTGTTTGGAGGAATTCTTAGCAGAAGAGGTCACGAAGGTGATATAGAGCAGATGGCTCAGTACGCTATTCCAAACATTGATTTAGTTGTAGTTGACCTATACCCATTTGAGGAAACAGTCGCGAGCGGAGCTAGTGAAGAGAAAATAATTGAAAAGATTGACATCGGTGGAATAGCATTAATTAGAGGTGCAGCAAAAAACCACAAGGATGTTGTAATTGTACCATCAATGGATGACTATTCTACATTGTTAGATATACTTAAAAACAATGATGGAGAGACATCTCTTGCAGACAGAACGCAACTTGCAATTAGAGCTTTCAGAACTAGTTCTCATTACGACACAATGATCAACAAGTATCTAGAAGGCAAACTTGAAAATGTGAACTCTCTTGACAGTTTAAATCTAAGTGTTACAACTAAGAAGTCTCTTCGTTATGGAGAAAATCCACATCAAGAAGGAAGGTTTTTTGGCAACCTTGATAATATCCTCAAAAAACTTCACGGTAAAGAATTGTCTTACAACAATCTTCTTGATATAGACGCAGCGGTAAACCTTATGGAAGAGTTTATAGATTGCGATCCAACTTTTGCAATACTGAAACACAACAATGCTTGTGGACTCTCTACACGCGACAATCTAGCTGATGCATATGCTGCTGCTTTAGAAGGAGATCCAGTCAGTGCATTTGGAGGAGTACTTATTTCTAACAGAGCGATAGACCTGTCTACAGCTGAATTGATTAACACTTTATTTTGTGAAGTATTAATTGCACCTTCTTTTAGCAATGATGCATTAGAGCTTCTAAAGAGTAAAAAGAATCGCATTCTATTAGAACTTCAAGAAATTTCATTGCCTAGTTCTACTGTTAGAACTGCCCTAAATGGCTTCTTAGTTCAGGACAAGGATGGGGCTGTGGAATCTTCAGAAGATTTAACTTGTGTGACAAAAAACACATCTGACGACAAAGCGATTTCTGATTTGTTATTCGCAATGAAGATTGCAAAACACACTAAGTCAAACACAATTGTATTCGCTAAGAATAATCAATTGTTAGCTTCAGGGACAGGCCAAACTTCTAGAGTCGATGCTCTTATGCAAGCTGTCGAAAAAGCAAACAATTTGGGATTAAGTCTAGAGGGTGCCGTTATGGCATCTGACGCATTCTTCCCTTTCCCAGATTGCGTAACTCTAGCATCTAAAGCTGGAATAAAACATGTAATTCAACCAGGCGGTTCTATAAATGACAGCAAGAGTATTGATGCTTGTAACAAGCTTGGATTAGCTATGTACACGACAGGAGTAAGACACTTCCGTCATTGATGAATAATTAACAACGTGCTGACATCTTTGCGGTGCGTTTTCAACTATTCGTACAACTTATCAACTTCTGTGCAAATTGACCTAGTCTGCTATGCGATTGCGTAGCATAAAATGTACATTTGAGTATGGGGCTTTTTAATTTTTTCGTACAGGACATTGCCATCGATTTGGGAACGGCAAATACTATCATCTACTACCAGGATAAGGTCGTTGTTGACCAACCATCAATTGTAGCAAAGGATATTAAAACTGGTAAGGCTGTTGCCATCGGCAGACTTGCACAACAGATGCAGGGAAAGACTCATAAAAACATCGAAACCATAAGGCCTCTTCGTGACGGAGTGATTGCAGATTTTGAATCAGCTGAGCAAATGATCAAGGGTATGATTGCCATGATTAATGAAAATAAAAAGGCTTGGTTTACACCGTCTCATAGAATGGTGATTTGTATCCCATCAGGAATAACTGACGTAGAGAAAAGAGCTGTTAAGGATAGCGCTGAGCACGCTGGAGGAAAAGAGGTGTACCTCATTCACGAGCCAATGGCTGCGGCAATTGGTATTGGTATCGATGTAGAAGAGCCTATGGGAAACATGATTGTAGACATCGGCGGAGGCACTTCTGAGATTGCTGTAATTGCTCTTGGCGGAATCGTAACTGACACTAATATTAGAATTGCTGGTGACGAGTTTACTAGAGATATAATCGATTACATGCGTCGTCAGCACAACATGCTTATTGGTGAGCGTACTGCTGAAAACGTAAAAATCAATGTTGGTTCAGCTATGACTAAACTAGACAACCCTCCGGAAAATTATTCAGTGCTAGGAAGAGACTTACTCACTGGCCATCCTAAAGAAATTATTGTAAGCTATTCTGAAATAGCTCAAGCTTTAGATAAGAGTATTAGCAAAATTGAGGACTCAATTCACACTGCTCTGAACCAAACTCCACCTGAATTAAGTGCTGACATTTTCCGAACTGGAATTTATCTTGCTGGTGGTGGAGCACTTTTAAGGGGACTAGATAAAAGAATTTCTGCTAGAACTAAGCTTCCAGTACACATCGCAGAAGACCCACTTCACGCAGTAGCGAAGGGGACGGCTATTGCTCTGAAAAACATTGACAGGTTCCCGTTCTTAATGAGCGAGTAAGGTGCGCAACCTCTTTAATCTTTTAATTCGAAATCACCGCTTGGTGATATTTATCGTATTTGAGATTATTGCTTTTAATTGGCTTTTAAACACTCATTCATTACACAACAACCGAATGTCATCTGTTGGCATTAAATGTTCAAATAGTTGGTTAGATGCTGTGGGGCAGGTTAATACCTTCAAGTCAATCAAAGAGCAAAACAAGTTTCTAAATCAAGAAAATGCAAGACTCAGAACTGAGCTTCATCGACTTAAAAAACACGTCCCTCTTCGATACAGATCGCAAAGAGCATCATTACTAGATACTGCGATTTGGGTTATAAAGCCAGCTGAAATAATTAGAACATCAACACATTTATCTAGCAATCTATTAGTTGCCAATAAGGGAGAATTAGATGGTGTCTTTAAAGGATCAGGCATGCTAGACAATGGTTGCCTCGCAGGTAAAGTTGTAGAGGTAACCGATCATGAATGTTTAGTTTTCCCAGTCATTAATAGAAATATTGAATGGAGTGTTAGGGTTGGCGAAGAGGGTACTGTAGGCAGATTGGTTTGGGATGGAGACAATTTAAAAACAGCTAAGGTTGTAGACATCTCAAAATCATCTCTTATTCTGCCTGGTGATGAAATTTATACTACAGGATTCCAAGGTGTATTCCCTGCTGATATTTTAGTTGGAGAAATTAAAAAGGTATCATTTACTGAAGCCGATGATTTTAAAACTGTTGAGGTTAAACTTGGTGCTGATTACAACAGTATTCGATTCGTTGAATTTCTGACTGATAAGAGAGTTTCAAAGTCAGATTCATTAATAAATTTAATTAAATGAACAACGGATTAAGGGCCATAGGAGTTTTAATTTTTACAATATTGCTGCAGGTAGTGATATTTAGATTTGGGATATTTAATGGAGGGAAAGCAATCATTTTCTTCCATCTGTACGGAATTGTTTTGCTTCCTATTGGATGGCATAAAACCACTTACTTATTTATTGGAGCGTTAACAGGATTCATACTTGATCTTGTTCTTTTAACAGGTGGACTACACATGGCTGCTAGTACATTTTTAGGTTTATTACTACCTCACATCAGTAATGGAATTGCTCCAAGAGATGGGTTTTTGAAAGGGCATATAATTGGAGCTAATAAGGACGGGTGGATAAGATTCTTAAGCTATAGTTTCGCTATAGCAAGTATTTATTCCTCTGCTCTATTTGCAATTGAGGGTGGTCGATTGGGGCTAGTCTTTTTTGCAATTTGGAAGGGTGTACTATCAGGTGGTTTGAGTGTTGTAATTATGTTGGTGGCGCAGGGATTGTTTGGACTTAAGAGGAAGAATAAAAAGTCAAAGGTTAGCGCTTATCCTTGGTCATGAGAAATGTAGATTTAAAAAGACGATCGCTTGTATTCAGCGGCATAATCATTATCATCGCTTGCATATTTATTGCTAAACTAACTCACCTTCAACTCATATCTTCAGAGTGGTCAAACTATGCTGGTAGGTTGACTGAGGACAGAGAGCGCTTGGATCCAATTAGAGGTCAATTTTTAGATAGAAACGGAGAATTATTAGTAACAAACATTGCATCATATGACCTTTTAATTACTCCAAGAAAGACGGTTGACTTAGATACATTAGGGCTAGCAAATCTTTTAGGCTGGGATACTAAAATATTGGTTGAACAGCTCGACAAAGCTTCAAATTATTCAAGATATGTTGCTTCGGTTTTAATTAAACAACTCAATTATAGAGAGTATACTAGAATTTCAAAAGAGCTTTATCGATTTCCTGGAATAAAGGCTAGAACAAGATCAATTAGATCCAATGTGGCTGGGGTAGCTAGCCACCTAATTGGGGAATATCGCGAGGCTGACAAACAAGATCTGAAAGCAGATAAATTTTATAGCCTTGGAGACTATAAAGGAAAGTCAGGATTAGAGGCAAGACATGAAATTGATCTAAGGGGGGAACCCGGGGCGAGATACCATATTGTTGATGTAAGGAATAATAAAAGAGAGGTCCTTGCTGATTTGGATACTATGCCTGTTTCAGGTAGTGACATAACATTGACTATTGATTTGGACTTGCAACGATTTGCAGAAGAATTGATGGGCGGCAAAAGGGGATCAATTGTAGCTATTGAACCAAGTACCGGAGAGGTGCTTGCAATGGTTTCGTCTCCTTTTTACAATTCAGATGCACTCACGGGTTCTAGACGAGGTTCGGTATATGACAGCCTTAAAACTCACCCTCACAAACCACTATATAATAGAGCTCTTAGAGGAACTTATAGACCTGGTTCAATTTTTAAAATGCTCCAAGGATTGATTGCTCTTGATGAAGGAGTTATTTCCCCTCATAGCATAATTGATTGCAATAGAGAAATAATAGGATGTCACGGTACACACACAGCAGACAATCTTACTCAAGCAATTACTCATTCTTGTAACCCATACTTTAGAGAAGTAATGAAGCGTATTGTTCTAAGAGGTAAAGATGAAAATCACTTAGTCGATGCAGCTATTGGATTAGATAAATGGGAGGATAGGATAAAAGATTTTGGGTTTGGCACAGATTTAGGCGGAAATCTCCCTGGTTCTAGAAAAGGCCAAATTCCTTCTTCAGAGTATTACAACAGAATTTATGGCAAAAATCATTGGGGCTATTCAACTATATATTCTATATCAATTGGTGAGGGGGAGCTTCTAACTACACCTTTACAAATGGCAAATCTCGCTTGTGTGATTGCAAACAGGGGAACATATAGAGAGCCTCATGCAATTAGGGATATTGGTGGGAGAGGTAAGCCCAAGGGAGAGGATGATTTACATCACACAAGTGTTGATGAAAAGCACTTTGAACCAGTAATTGATGCAATGCAACTAGTTATTGAGGATGAAAGTGGTACTGCAAGAAAAGCCTTGGTTGAAGGTGTTACGATTTGCGGAAAGACTGGTACAGTCCAAAATAAGGGAGAGCTAGATCACAGTGCATTTATGGCTTTTGCACCAAGAGAAAATCCCCAAATTGCTCTGAGTGTATATGTAGAACATTCAGGACATGGAGGCACTTGGGCAGCTCCAATTGCAGGTCTTCTAATAGAAAAATATTTAACTGACACGGTTAGATATCAGTACAGGCTAAATAGAATTCTTGAATTTGAGGTGGAATGAGTTATAGAAAAACTTCCATAATAAAGAACCTAGATTGGGTGCTTGTGACTCTACTATTTATCCTCCTGATTTTTGGTTGGATAAATATTATTAGTGCTACTTCAAATATCGAAATGGCAGATTGGCTTGATTGGAATGGTAAAGCCGGAAAGCAGCTATTATGGATGGGAATATGTACTGTCTTTGCTCTAGTAATCGTCAACATAGAATCAGAATTCTTTATTAGAACTTCTATTTTACAATACTTGGCAACTCTTTTGATGTTAACAGCAGTATTAATCATTGGTAAAAAGGTAGGCGGAGCAAGATCGTGGTTTGGTTTAGGTGGATTTTCACTTCAACCAAGTGAGTTTGCCAAACCCACAACTGCACTTGCACTTTCTTGGTATATTTCTAGAGATAATTCCAAATGGGAGAGTGTCAAATCCAGAATATTCTCAATACTAATTGTTGGTATTCCCGCTTGCTTAATCCTTCTTCAACCTGATGCTGGAACTGTATTAGTCTTTGCGGGATTTGTATTCGTCCTTTATAGAGAAGGTCTTTCGGGTAACGTTTTAATTCTAGGTTTTGCTGCAATGATTGTTGGAATTGCTACTATTTTAATAGGATCATGGGGAGGTATAAATTGGTTTTGGGGTGTATGGATATTGTTCGGGTCCGCAATGCTTTATTTAATTCGTGAGGCAACAGTCCCAAGAAAGCGAAAGAGTTTAACTATATGGGGAAGTATACTTTTAATAGCTGGTCTCTTTTTAAGTGTTGGGTTACACACTGGAATGGAGAAGGTTTTAAAACCTCATCAACGTGAACGAATACAAGTGTTGTTTGGCATAGATGTGAGCAACCCAGATGCTGACTACAACATTAGACACGCAAAAGCAGCTATTGGCAGTGGTGGCTTTTCCGGTAAGGGATGGATGAATGGTCCTATGACTGCATATAGTTTCGTTCCGGAACAAGAAACAGATTTCATTTTCTGCACAATTGGAGAAGAATGGGGGTTTATAGGAACAATATCCGTAGTAATTCTCTTTACTTTTCTTTTACTACGAGTCATCTTTATTGCTGAGCGGCAGAGGTCCAAATTCACAAGAGTATATGCCTATGGTGTAGCAAGTATTTTATTCATGCACTTCCTAGTAAACATCGGAATGGTACTTGGTTTAGCACCAGTAATTGGCATCCCACTTCCGTTTTTTAGTTACGGAGGTTCGTCATTGTTAGGGTTTACATTTTTATTTGGAGTGTTGTTAAGGCTAGACGGAGAACGGTTTAAGATGTTGAGATAATAACCATTTATCTATAAAATCTTTTGATTAGTAGAAGTTTTTTACGCTTTCATTTGGAAACCTCGAAAAGTCCATCCATATTTGTTACATGCTACATGCTACAAATACATGAAACTGTTGTTGCTACCCAACTAGAGTAGGTTACATAATTGTATTCGTGCAATAATAATTTTTTTGAACCTTATCCAACTAAAGCCTCCGAGGTGTCGGAGGCTTTTTTATGCAAATAATATGACAGCTACCGTTCTAGAAATAAGGATACATACACTTGAAAATATATAAGCTTAAGGTTAAAGTCCTAGTAGAACTTCAGTTGGTTGCTTGCCGCCGAAGATCATCCTTTCAGGATTCTCTAAAAGCTGTTTTAGTAAAAATAGGAATCCTACACTATCCTTTCCGTCAATGATTCTGTGGTCATAGCTAAGCGCAACGTACATAACAGGTCTTACCTCCACTTTCCCATCAATTGCAATTGGCCTTTCCACAATGTTGTGCATTCCTAAAATTGCGCTTTGCGGGGGGTTAATTATGGGAGTTGAAAGCATTGAACCAAATACACCACCATTAGTAATTGTAAATGTCCCCCCCTGCATTTCGTCTACAGTAAGCTGACCATCTCTTGCTCTAATAGCTAATCTTTTAATCTCACCTTCAATTTCTGCAATTGACATCGTTTCAGCATTTCTAATAACTGGAACCATTAGTCCTTTTGGAGAACTAACTGCAATACAAATGTCTGCGTAATCGTGGTAAATGATTTCCTTACCATCAATCATTGCATTGACACCTGGAAATTCCGCAAGAGCTGTAGTAACAGCTTTTGTAAAGAATCCCATAAAGCCAAGACCTACTCCCTTTTCCTCTTTAAACTTATTTTTATACTTAGCCCTCAGATCCATGATTGGCTTCATGTCAATCTCATTGAAAGTCGTTAACATGGCAGTGTCGTTCTTAACACCGACAAGCCTGTCAGCAACCTTTCTTCGAAGCATGGACATTTTTTCACGTCTTGTTTCACGTGATCCAGTCCAACCACCTTGTGCCATCGCTGATGATGGATCAAACCCTGCAGCCAATGCTTCAAGAACGTCTTGCTTTAAGACTCTTCCGCCTCTTCCTGTGCCAACAATTGAGCCTTGAGATATTCCTTTATCTGCTAACATTTTTTTAGCGGCAGGTGATGGATGTCCACTCACGATACTATTAGTTGGAGCAGGTGAAGCTATGTTTATCGAAGGCGTTTCTAAAGGCTTTGCTGTCGAGGGCTTTGTCTCCTGTGGTTCTTCTTCTACTTTTGAAAGCGCAGGTTTTTTTGTTGCTTTTGGAGGTTTAGCATCAGTATCAATCAAACAACAAAGATCACCAACTGCAATCAAGTCTCCCTCTTCTGCCTTAAGAGTAATAACTCCATCGGCTTCTGCAGGTAGCTCAAGAGTAGCCTTGTCAGAATCTACTTCTGCAATAGCTTGATCTTTCTCAACGTAATCTCCATCGCTAACTAACCAAGTAGCGATTTCCACTTCTGAGATGCTTTCCCCTGGACTAGGGACTTTCATTTCAAGGATTGGCATGATGTTTTTTAGTTGAGATAAAATTAAGAAATTGAGTACTTCAAAACAGCTTCGATGATGGCTTCGTGTCTTCTAGCTGAAATAATCGGGGAACCTGCTGCGGTAGTTCCACATGCTGGTCGTGATATCATGTCTGAAATTTCGCCTTTGAAATTCATAGAGATAAAAGGCCACGCTCCCATATTTTCTGGCTCTTCTTGAAGCCAAACTACCTTTACTTTTTCCCCATAACGCTTGATAGTCACATCAAGCGCATCTTGGGGAAGTGGGTGGATTTGCTCGAGTCTAACTAGTGCAATGTTTGTTCCTTTACCTTCTTTTTCAAAGCGCTCTAAAACCTCATAATAGATTTTGCCTGAGCAAAGAACTACAATATCAACTTTTTTAGCTGATGCAGATTTAGACATTCTAGGATCGTCAATCACCTCATTGAATTTCCCGATTGATAAATCTGAAATTGACGAAACTGCCTTAGGGTATCTAAGAAGTTTCTTAGGTGTAAATACTATAAGAGGCTTTCTGAAAGGACGTATAACTTGTCTTCTTAGAATGTGGAACATCTGAGCAGGCGTGGTGCAGTTTGCTACAATGAGATTCCCTCCAGCACAAAGAGAAAGAAATCTTTCCATTCTTCCTGAGCTATGCTCTGCTCCCATTCCTTCGTAACCGTGAGGGAGTAAAATTGTAAGACCGTTCATGGCATTCCACTTGTCCTCAGTAGCACAAAGGAATTGGTCCCAAATAATTTGAGCGCCGTTGTTGAAATCTCCAAATTGAGCTTCCCAAATAGTAAGTCCTTTTGGTTTAGCATAAGCATATCCAAACTCAAATCCACTTACAGCATACTCTGAGAGTAGAGAATTGTATATACTCAGTTGAGCTTGTTTTTTATTCAGATTGTTAAGTAGAATCACTTCATCCTCGCTATCCTCAGTCTTTAAAACAGCATGTCTATGCGAGAAAGTTCCCCTTTCAACATCCTGTCCGCTAATACGTACCGGATGTCCTTCAGCTAGAAGAGATGCATAGGCAAGCATTTCTCCCATACCCCAATCAAGGTTGTCAGATTCAAGCATCTTTGACCTATCCTTGATGAGTTTGGCCACTTTACGGAAAAACTTTTTGTCTTCAGGAAGTGTGCTGATTTTCTTCCCTAAATCGAGAAGTTTATTTTTAGGGTAGCTCGTGTCAGGTGAAGAAGTTAGTTCTTCTTCTTTAGCTGTTCTGTAGTCTTTCCATAGATCCTCTAAGAAATTTGCGATTGAGTTTGTCTCCTTCTCTTTTGCAGTAACGAAACCATCTTCCATTTGGTCTAACTGAGCTGCTTTTGATTTAGCACCATCATGCTCAGAAATTACACCATCTGCCACGAGTTGATCCAAGTAGATTTTGTAGGGCGAAGGATGAGCGGCGATTGCCTTGTATAGTTTGGGCTGTGTGAATTTAGGTTCATCACCCTCATTGTGTCCGTACTTTCTGTAACCAAGTAGATCAATGAAAACATCTTGGCTAAATTCCTGTCTGTACTTGATGGCAATCCTCATCACTTGGACTACTGCCTCTATGTCGTCAGAATTGACATGAAAGATGAGGCTTTGAGTTGTCTTGCCAACATCAGTGCAATAAGTCGATGTTCTTGCATCAAGATAGTTTGTAGTGAAACCAACTTGGTTATTTACTACAATGTGAACGGTGCCTCCAGTTCGATAACCATCAAGACTAGCCATTTGAGTAACCTCGTAGACTAAGCCTTGACCTGCAATTGCAGCATCACCGTGAACTAAAATTGGAAGAACTGATTTTTCATCGCCATTCTTTTCATCAATTCTAGCACGAGCTATTCCCAACACCACTGGGTCGACTGCTTCTAAGTGTGAAGGATTGGGTGCGAGTGTAATTGACACCTCCTTCCCTGTATCGGCTGTTTGGGTTTTTGAATGGCCTAAATGGTATTTTACATCACCCTCGATGTCGTCTTCAGAATCATACTCCTTTCCAATGAATTCGCTAAAGATGTCTGAATATTCTTTGCCTAGAATGTGTGCTAGAGTACTCAAGCGTCCCCTATGAGCCATGCCCAAAACAACTTCACTAACTCCTACTTCTGTTCCATACTCAATGATCGCATCAAGAGCGGGAATCAGTGATTCTCCTCCCTCGAGTGAGAACCTCTTTTGGCCTACAAACTTCTTCTGAAGAAATTCCTCGAACAATGTCGCTTGGCTAATCTTCTTTAAAATATGAAGCTTGTCCTCATTTGTAAATTTCTTCCTATTATCAATTTCAATGTGCTCACGAATCCAATCAACACGCTCTGGTTCGCGGATGTACATATACTCAATACTTATGCTGCTGCAATAAGTTTTCTCAAGGTGATCAATAATGTCCTTGAGTTTAGCTGGGCCAATACCCACTTTTGTACCTGCTTCAAATACCGTTTCAAGATCCTCATTGCTTAGGCCAAAGTTTGCTAGTTCTAAAGTTGGAGTATAGGTTCTTCTCTCTCTAACTGGGTTGGTAGCAGTAAAAAGGTGACCTCTTGTTCTATAACCGTGAATCAAATCAAGAATTTTAAATTCCTTGAAAGTTACTTGAGAGACTCCCTCTCCACCGTAGTGAGATGTGGCTAAATCAAAGCCGGCAAAAAAGAGTCGCCAAGAGCGGTCTACAGATTCGGGATTGTTGATATATTGGGCGTAAAGTGCGTCCAATGTCTTCGACTCAACTTTGCTTAAAAACGATAGTGGGTCCACAGGGCCAAATTTACATTAAGACACTCTTTCTGTCACCGAAAAAAGCAACTCTTCGAACCAAGTTTTTGTCGACAAATCAAGG
The DNA here is from genome assembly GCA_002722795.1 of Crocinitomicaceae bacterium. GTDB lineage: Bacteria > Bacteroidota > Bacteroidia > Flavobacteriales_D > Sanyastnellaceae > UBA974. The sequence goes on along the minus strand of PBMY01000014.1, from coordinate 184,606 downwards.
TTCAAACTCTCAAGTGATTTTGCAGCATCATCCGAATATCTCTTCATGAGGTTTTTTGCAGCAATGTCTGATCCTCTAGACTGCATCGCTAATTTTATTACATCGATTTTTTCTTCATCAGAATCACAACCATCCGTTGAGGGTAATTCACCCGCGGACAATGCATGTATGAATAAAAAGGTCTTCTTATCTGATATAATATCTCCACCAACCTTTTTCCCAGTAGCATTTTCATCGCCAAAAGTGTCCAAATAATCATCTTGAATTTGAAAAGCCAAACCAAGCTTCTCCCCAAAATCATACCATGCATCCACCCTCTTCTGTGAAGCACCAGCACAAATTGCTCCCATTGAACAAGACGCAGCGAGAAGCACTGAAGTTTTAAGTCGAATCATTTCGAGATACATCTTTTCAGTTACATAATCTATAGATTCAAAATCTAGGTCTAATTGCTGACCATCACACACCTCCATTGAAGTCTTGTTTAAAATCTTCAAAAGTTTAGGCATTGCATTTGGTGATGCAAGTTCAACAGCCTGATAAGCTGCCGTAAACAAGGCGTCACCACTTAGGATAGCAGCATTTTCACTGAACTTCTCATGAACTGTTTGTTGACCTCTTCTAAGGGGTGCATTGTCCATAATATCGTCGTGCATCAAAGTGAAGTTGTGGAACAACTCTACAGCAAGTGATGCAGGCATAGCCGCCTCTGAGGTTGCGCCCTCAGCATTGCTAACAGATAGTGCAAGAAGGGGCCTGATTCTCTTCCCTCCTAAGCTCAACAAATATCTAATTGGACCAAACAAATTGGAATCAGAATAGTTAGAAAGAAAGTTATTTAAGCCAAAAGTAAAGTCCTCCTGCAGCTTCTTAGTGGTAATCATAGTTGTTCTAACAAGTAGTTTCCATATCCACTCTTGCGAAGTGGTTCAGCTAAAGCCTTTAATTGTTCAGTTGAAATATAGCCCATTCGCCAAGCAACTTCTTCAATACTTCCAACCTTCATTCCTTGACGTTGTTCAATCATTTGGACATATTGCGAGGCTTGAATGAGACTTTCATGTGTCCCCGTATCAAGCCAAGCCATACCTCTATCCATTCTGCTTACCTTTAGTTTACCAGCTTCTAGGTACGCTTTATTTACATCAGTAATCTCGTATTCGCCACGTGCACTAGGTTCTAGACCTTGGGCAATTCCAACCACATCATTATCGTAGAAATAAAGACCTGGTATAGCATATCTAGATTTTGGAGATACTGGTTTTTCCTCAATGCTTAAAGCGTTTCCATATTCATCAAATTCAACAACACCGTATCTCTCTGGATCGCGAACTTGGTATGCGTATATAAGTGCACCATCAATTTCCTTATCAGCCCTTAGTTGACGCCCAAAATGTTTACCGTGGAAAATATTATCACCTAGAACTAGCGCTACACTATCGCTTCCAATAAACTCTTTACCAATGATAAATGCTTGAGCCAAACCATTTGGCACCTCTTGAATTGCATAGTTAAATGAGCACCCAAACTGAGAACCATCTCCCAACAGGTTTTTAAAAGACGAACTGTCTTCAGGAGTTGTGATTATCAAAATATCCTTAATCCCTGCCAACATCAATGTAGATATTGGGTAGTAAATCATAGGCTTATCGAACACAGGCATAAGCTGCTTACTCACTGCTTTTGTGAGTGGCCATAATCTTGTTCCAGATCCTCCAGCTAGAATTATTCCTTTCATTACAAATGCAATCTATTGATTTTCCTTCTTGTATTCCACTCTTAAGGCATCAAGATCAATATCCTCTTCTTCATCAATTATGTCAAGAAATGGTTCTTGGAATGTCTTAGTAGTAACGTAGTTATTCAGATTCATCAATAATGAAGGGAGTAATAATAGGTTGGCAAACATCGCTACAAACAAAGTAACACTTACTAAAATACCTAGTGATCTAGTTCCGTCGAAATCACTCAATGAGAACATCATAAATCCGCAAAACAACACTATAGATGTGTACATCATACTGACTCCTGTTTCTTCGACTGCTAGAATAACAGCCCGCTTAATATTCCAATTAAGCCTAGATAACTCTTGCCTGTATTTTGCAAGAAAGTGTATTGTGTCATCGACTGAAATTCCAAATGCTATAGAGAACACAAGTATAGTAGATGGCTTGATTGGAATCCCCGCCCACCCCATAACTCCTGCCGTAAATATCAAAGGCATGATATTCGGAATAAGAGCTATAAATACCATTCTCATAGATGTAAATAACACAGCCATTATTAGAGCGATAACTAGAATAGCTAGAGTGATACTTATAGCAAGGTTATTTACTAAATAGTGTGTGCCTTCTAGAAATATTAAACTAGTACCAGTAAGGGTTACCTTGTATTTATCTTTTGGAAAGATGGAATCAATTCTAGGCCTTAAATCTGCCATAACATCGTCCATCTCATATGTGCCTATATCTGCCATTTGGGCTGATATACGAGTAATTGTTTTGGTCGAATCAACAAAGTTTCTAGTTACACTTACTGCATTTTCATGATCCTTAGATCTCTTTTCAGTATTGCGCATATAAGACCTAAGAGCTAGCTTTTCCTTTCTTCCAATTGGCAACCTATATGCTGAGGAGTCACCATCATTAAGAGCCATCATTGCAAACTTTGTTGCATCAACTGCAGACATACTTCTCGAAAATTCAGGATATTCAGTAAGAAGTTGCTGGAAGCGCTCTATTCTCTTAAGGTTGGCAAGACTTAACGCCTTCCCCTCGTCTCCACAATCAATCAATGCCTCAAATGGCATTACTCCATTAAAGTTTTTCTCAACCCAAGCCAAATCTGTCAATACCCTATCATCCTTGGGTAGGTCGTCAACGATATTACCTGTCGCTGTCATTTGGACTAATCCTGCTACAGAGAAAACTAACACAATAGAACTAATGACATAAACCTTAGTCCTCTCGTGTAGAACAGTATCAATGAAACCTTGAACCAATCTAAAGACCCATATTCTATTAAGATGAACCAACTGCTTTTCACTTGGGTTTGGAAGGAAAAACAAAATGGTTGGAATCATCGAAAGGCTGATAACGAATACAGCCATAATATTTAGAGCCGCTATTGTGCCAAAATGTTGCAGATAATCCGTGCGAGTAAACATAAATGTGGCAAATCCGAATGCAGTAGTAAAGTTTGTAAGCAAGGTGGCATTACCAACTTTAGTAATCATCCTCTGTAGAGCTCTAACCTTATTACCATGCTTTTTATAATCCGCATGGTACTTATTGACCAGATAAATACAATTGGGGACTCCTATTACAATTATCAAAGGAGGAATCAAAGACATTAAAAGCGTAATGGGATAATCAAACGCAGCTATTGATCCAATTGAGATTATTACACCAATAAATACAACACTTAGACAAACTATAGCAGTTGTAAAATTCCTAAAGAATAAAAGGAGAAGAAGAAAGGTGACTAAAAGAGCTGCACCTACAAAATATCCCAATTCACCTTTGACCTTATTGGTCATTTGAATCCTAATAAATGGCAGGCCACTCAGATACACCTGAATGCCTTCATCCTCAGACCATTTATTTGAAAGGGCAGTTATGTCTTCAATTATGTTTCCTCTGTCCTTAGAATTAAATAGTGTAGGTTCGAAAAAGACCATCATAATAGTTGCGTCAGAACCATCATTATGAAGTACTCCATCAAAGAAGTCTAATGACCTAACCTTTGATACAATTTCATCAACTCTTTCTTGAGTAAGATTTGGTCCACCAACAGTGATATCTCTTGCAATAGGTTCAACTATAAATGACCTGTCAGAGCTATCTTTTTCAACTGTGAATGCGTGTGTGATACAGAAAACAGAGTCTATTATGTCTGTTTCAGCACCATTTACAACAACCTTCGTTTGCTTGATATCATTGGCAAATTCATGCCAAGATTGCATTCCTTCAGGTGTATACAGCTTTGAATCATTTACCCCTAAAACCATAATATTCCCCTCAGCACCAAAGTGCTCAACGAAATCTTCAAACTCCAATCTTGTAGGGTGATCTTTAGGCAAAAGGCCTCCAAACTCATAAACAAGTCTAAGATTTGGAATTTGCAAACCCATAAAAAAAGTAACCGCACCAAGCACTAACAATACTGCTATTCTGTAACGTAATAAAATGGATACGACTCTAGACCACATATACTTTTCCTAATTAGGGGCAAAGTAACGACAGGGAGGGGAAGACTTGGCTACCTTTGTAGCCTATTATTCATTCATTAACAAGAAATGTCTAACTACGACGTAATTGTAATCGGATCTGGCCCTGGAGGTTATGTTGCAGCTATCCGTGCTGCTCAATTAGGAAACAAAACTGCTTTAGTTGAAAAGTATTCTAATCTTGGAGGAACTTGCTTAAATGTTGGGTGTATTCCTTCAAAAGCTTTACTAGATAGTTCGGAACATTATCACCAAGCAAAAGAACAATTTTCTACTCATGGAATAGGAGTAGGTTCTCTATCTCTTGATTTCCCACAAATGGTAGCGAGAAAGGCTGATGTAGTTTCAGCAACAACCGCTGGAATCGATTTCTTGATGAAGAAAAACGAAATTGACGTTCACCAGGGTTTGGGATCATTTGTTGATTCTCACACCATTCAAGTAACTCCTAAAAAAGGTGATGCTAAGCAGATTAGCGGTAAGAACATTATTATAGCAACAGGTTCTAAACCTAGCTCTCTTCCTTTTATCGAAATAGATAAAAAGCGAGTAATCACTTCAACTGAAGCTCTTAGCCTAGCAAAACTGCCAAAGTCAATGATGGTAGTTGGAGGCGGAGTGATTGGACTTGAATTAGGTTCTGTTTACGCTCGTTTGGGCACTGAGGTAACTATTATTGAATACAAAGATTCTCTAATTTCTACAATGGACAGAATGCTTAGTAAGGAACTATTGCGATCTCTGAAAAAACTTGGAATCAAGTTCCAACTTTCTACTTCTGTAAAAGAAGTAAAAGCGGCAGGCAAGAGTGTTACCATAAAGGCTAATAATAAGAAAGGAGAAGAACAAACTTTCAAAGCAGAGTACTGTCTAGTTAGTGTTGGTAGAAAACCATTTACTGAAGGTCTAAACCTTGAGGCTGCCGGAATTTCAACTAACGAAAGAGGTATGATCACAGTTGATGAAAACCTTCGAACTTCACAACAACACATCTATGCTATTGGTGATGTGATTCGTGGAGCTATGCTTGCACACAAGGCAGAAGAAGAAGGTGTATTTGTTGCTGAAACAATAAATGGAGAGAATCCTCACATTGATTATAATTTGATTCCAGGTGTTGTTTACACTTGGCCTGAGGTTGCTGCTGTCGGAAAAACAGAAGAACAACTCAAGTCTGAAAACATAAATTACAAGAGTGGTTCATTCCCATTTAAAGCAAGCGGACGAGCGCGTGCAAGTATGGACACTGACGGCCAAGTAAAAGTTTTGGCTCATGCAGAGACAGATGAGATTTTAGGGGTTCATATGATAGGGCCGCGTGCAGCTGATATGATTGCAGAAGCAGTTATTGCAATGGAGTTTAGAGCTTCTGCTGAAGACATTTCTAGAATGTGTCACGCTCACCCAACATTTACCGAGGCAATCAAAGAAGCTGCATTAGCTGCAACAGGCGACAGAGCTCTTCACGTGTAAAAGTCATGGCAACACTGCCAAATCTCAAGTCGCTAACACAGGAGCTTTCTCATGTGGTATTACTTTATGACGAGAGTGTAACTGGAACATGCTATTTGGGCCTTGGTTGTAAAAAGTCAATTGAGCTTGGTGGCCAACTTTCAGAACTTGATGTTTTTTCTTCTTTAGAAAAATTTACTTCTCAGGGGAAATGGACCTTTGGATGGATGGGTTATGAGTTAAAAAACACACTTTATAATTTAGAAACAAAAGTAGAGAATGGTTTAGGCTTACCTGATCTGTCGTGGTGGGAGCCTGAGGTTGTAATAAAATGGGATTCTACAGGCCAAACCCAAGTTTTACAGGGTGATGATTATTCGGCTCTTGCTAACATGGGTTTAAAAGCCATCCATGAACAAGTTGATAGTGAAGAGGTGGATGCTGCTGAGATGGTTTGGGCTTGGGGGAAAGAAGAATACGTAGAAAAGTACAATGCAGTAAGAGAGCTAATTCAAGACGGTGATGTTTATGAATTGAATTTGTGCCAAACTCTAACTAGCTTTGCTCGAGAACACAATAGCTGGGGGCTTTTCACTAATCTCTACAATAAAACCAAAGCACCCTTCAGCGCTTATTTGCAATGTGGAAACTATAGAGTAATGAGCGGAAGCCCAGAAAGATTTTTAAAGAAATCAGGTGACAAACTTATCTCTCAACCCATTAAGGGTACAATTGCTAGGGGTGTTGATGAAGAGGATGACGCAAGACTTGTCGAAGCGCTAAAAAGCAGTGAGAAAGAAAGAGCTGAGAACATAATGATTGCTGATTTGGTCCGAAACGACTTAAGCAGGGTGGCGCAAAGAGACTCTGTTGAGGTGGTAGACCTATGTGGAATTCACAAATTTGAAACAGTTCATCAAATGATTACTGAAATAAACTGTCAAGTGGAACATAACAAGGGTCTTTCCGATATCCTGAGAGCTACATTCCCTATGGGCTCAATGACAGGGGCGCCAAAAATTTCAGCAATGAAAAATATTGATTTGTTAGAACAAAAAGGAAGAGGAATTTATTCAGGTTCTGTGGGTTATATCTCTCCTAATGGCGACTTTGACTTAAACGTTCTTATACGTAGCTTGTTTCACAATGCAGAGACTGAAAAAATTGAGGCTTCAGTAGGTGGAGCAATAACTTCTTTGAGCAATGCAGAAGACGAATTTAAAGAATGTGGCCTTAAGGCAGAAGCGCTTATTAAAACAGTAAACGGTGAGTAGAGATAATCGAGACAGGTTTAGAAGGGGGCTTGGGAAGTGTGGAGTAATTGATGGTGAATTAGTCCTAGCTACTTGTTCGGGTGGCCCGGATTCTATGCTACTATTGCACGCTTTGAAAAGCATTGATGCAAGATTTGAAGTTGCACATGTAAACTTTAAATTAAGGGGTGAAGAAAGTGATAAAGATGAAGCTTTTGTGAGAAATTGGTGTTCGGAAAACAGGGTCACTTTCCACTGTGAAACTATGGACGCTTATGCCCTAGCTGAAAAAACAGGTAAGGGAATTCAAGATGCTGCGAGAGTTCTGAGGTACGAATATTTCGAAGAAGTGAAAAATCAAATTGATGCAAACGCAGTAGCTGTCGCTCATCATGAAAACGATCAAGCTGAAACATTAATTCTTCATTTGATTCGTTCTACAAATCCTTCTGCTTTAGGATGTATGCCAAACAGAACCGGCGATGTCATCAGACCAATGCTTAATTGGACTAGAGACGAAATTATAGCATGGCTTGAGGAAGATGGAGTTGAGTACCGTATAGACTCATCGAATAAGGACGGAAAGTACACTCGAAATAGAATTAGACACGAAGTCCTACCTCTTTTAGAAAACATTAGAACAGGAACTACTGGGCATCTAGCAGATTGGGCAAACAGGCTTAGAGTCCAAGCCAATGCAGTAAATGATTCTATGAGCGAAGCGTCGAGAGATATCGTAGAATACTGCGATTTAGATAGTGGTGATGGTGCTCTTTGCAAGTTAGATTTACATGCAATGGGCAATTCAATTTGGGGTGATTTAGTACTTGACAGACTTCTAGTTGAAAGAAGTTGGCCGATTGGTTCTCGTGAAGAAGCAATGATTTTAAAGAGGGCTACAGTAGGCGCCCAAATCTCATATGGTACAGATATTTTAAGAAGAGAAAGAGCTCATATTAGCCTATCGATTGCGTCGACATATCCAAAAACTTTTGAATTAGAAAGACAAACTATTGATGATCTAAGCGGTCATGATTTCCCAAACGATCCAAGTATTCTTTGGGTTGGTGTCGAGGACCTAGTTGAACCAATTATTTGGCGCCCTTGGGAACATGGAGATAAATTGAATCCAACAGGAATGGAGGGTAGTGTAAACATTAGTGACCTTCTTACCCAATGGAAAGTACCAAATGGTGTAAAGGATTCTGCACATGTTTTAGTAGATGGAAATGGTGAGATTCTTTGGGCATACATAACCTTCGAAAACACAGTTCTTTCTAGAGTTTCTAGAAACGTGAAAGTCAACCTAGGCGGGGCAATCGAGGCTTTTAAAGCAGTCTGAATTCCCTATAAATCATAAAGTGAATTTTGTATGCAAATGAGAGGTTATCTTTATGGCTCAAATAAAACTGCTATGAAGATTTTTAGATTTAGTAAATCATTAATAAGCTTTGTCTCATTCATTTTATTCTCAGTGTCTTTGATGAGTTGTGGAAAGGATTCCACTAACGAATTACCAATAGAAATTGGCGAGAATACTACTACCGAACATCAACCTGTTAAGTGGGAAGTTAAATCAAATAATGAAGGTGGCGATATTCATAGCATTTATGTTATATGCTATCTATATGAAGGTTGGCATGTTTACTCTCAGACATTAGACCCAAATGATGGGCCTGTTCCCACAGAATTTTCTTTTGAATTTCCTGATGGATATGAAAAAATAGGCGAGACTATTGAAGGAGAACCTAAGGTTCACTACGATCCAAACTTTATGAAAGATTTGGCCTTCTTTGATGATGTAGCCATTTTCAAACAAAAGGTTAAAGTCACTGGTGATTTAAAAGAAATAAAGGCTGGTATTTATTTCATGGTATGTAATGATGAAATGTGTTTGCCACCTGAATTTATTGAATATAATGTTGATCTAAATACAGGTTCAAGTTCTAGAGAAGGATATGCAAACGTAGAAGCAAGAGATATCTCTGAAATACTCCCAAACTTAGATAAAATTGATTTAAATAATCCAGTGAAAGACTGTGGCGAGGTTAAATCATATGATAATACTTGGAAGGTGTTTTTATTTGGCTTTATTGGAGGATTATTAGCATTACTAACACCTTGTGTATTTCCAATGATACCGCTTACTGTTAGCTTTTTTACAAAAAGTGGAGGTAATAATATTTCTGGTGTTTTTAAAGCATTTCTATACGGATTATTTATCTTTTTAATCTATGCCATTTTATCTATCCCATTCCATTTTGGAATAGAACCAGACGCACTAAATGAAATAGCTACTTCAGCTACTTTGAATATTATCTTCTTTGTGATATTTGTTGTTTTTGCTATTTCATTTTTTGGATATTTCGAAATCACATTGCCATCCGGGCTATTAAATAAAGCAGATAATGCATCGAATATCGGAGGTGTTATAGGAATATTCTTCATGGCATTAACTCTAGCATTGGTTAGCTTTTCATGTACAGGTCCAATTCTAGGAACTGTCCTAGGTAATTCACTTCAAAATGGACCATGGCCTATTACAGCAGCTATGAGTGGATTTGGAATTGCTCTTGGCTTGCCATTTGCATTCTTTGCAGCATTCCCATCTTTATTAATGAGTATCCCACAATCAGGCGGATGGCTGAATACCGTAAAAGTTATACTTGGATTTCTCGAGTTAGCTCTTGCTGTCAAATTCTTAAGTAATGCTGATCTAGTTTACAATTGGGAATTTTTGCATAGGGAAACCTTCTTCTTGATTTGGACTCTAATAGGTCTAGCGATGACTCTATACTTATTTGGGTTTATTCGATTCCCTCACGATAGTAAAATTCAAAAGTTTTCAAAGTATAGAATTTCGTTCTCTATAATGGTTTTTGCCTTTACTGTTTATCTGGCTCCAGGAGTTCTATCTTCTTCCCCTTGGAATCACAACCTTCTTGCTGGATTTCCGCCTCCAACTTTCTACTCATGGTATGAAAAGGATACATTCCATTCAGAATTTGACGACTTTAACACCGCGTTCGCTCATGCTATAGATGTAAATAAACCTTTATTAATTGACTTTACAGGATGGGCTTGTGTAAACTGTAGGCAGATGGAAGAAACTGTTTGGACAGTAGATAAAGTAAAGGAATTATTACATGATGATTTTGTACTTGTGTCCCTTTATGTTGACGAAAAAATTACATTACCTGAAGAATTTCAAGGTGTATATGAATATGAGCACGATGGTGAAACCATGAAAACTCAAATTTTAACTAAAGGAGATAAATGGGCAAAATTCCAAACTAAATATTTTAAGAATAATAGCCAACCATATTACGCTATGATAAGTCCTGATGGTCAATTATTGGGTAATCCTATTGGATACACTCCTAATGTTGAAGAATATATTAAATATCTTGAGTGTGGTATTGAAGCAAATAATGAAATTAAAGAAGACAAAACTCAAATAATTTCATTTAATTAATTCAGAAACAACAATTGTAAATTTTCAACTTCCGGTTGCAAAATCTAAAAACAAGTCTCAATGTAATTGTGATATTTGTGACAAGTTGAAAATACCACTTACCTTAAGCATTATGCATAAGAAACCAACAGCTCGATCGCATTTTAAAGAGACACTTTCGATCCTTAATAACTTAATCGACAATGAAGAATTTTTAAATTCTGTTGACGCAGCTTCTCGCATTATCTCTGAGACTATTGAAAAGGGGAAGAAAATTATTTCTTGTGGAAATGGTGGTTCAATGTGTGATGCAATGCACTTTGCTGAAGAACTCAGCGGCAAGTATCGTGAAGACAGACCTGCATACCCTGCACTTGCATTAAGTGACCCCTCTACACTTACTTGCATTGGAAACGACTACGGTTTTGAAAATGTATTTGCACGTCAAGTAGAAGCGCTTGGTAAAGACTTCGATATACTTTTAGCTATTTCTACTAGTGGCAATAGTCCCAATATCCTTAAAGCGGTTGAAGCTGCAAAAAAGAAGGATATGATAATAATTGCAATGACTGGATGTGATGGAGGAGAACTTGCAAACGTTTGTGACCACGAAATAAGGATTCCATGGGAAGATTATGCCGATAGAATTCAGGAAATGCACATTGTGTGTATTCACACCATAATATCAGGCGTTGAATCTCAACTTAAGGAAAAAGGTTTGTAAATACTATTACATATTTATCGAACACCTTGAGTTTGTATGATCTACTGACAAACCGATATTTATACGTGTTATAATTAGAGATGAGAGTAGATATTATTTCTTACTTTCTGAAAGAGTTGGACTTTATAGATTGATTTAGATTGTATGTTTTGTAAGGAGTAAGTTGAAAAAAGACGCATTTTGACAAATTATATGAAATTTTACGCGCTTTTAGATCAAAAATGCCAATATTTTACTCAAAAATGTGTAAAAAATAAGATTTGGTTATTAAGTAATATTAAGGGTAATTAGTGATTTACAAAAAGTGCTTAATAATGTATTTTTAATCATTATTGACAACTTTTTAAGTAAAAAATTAAATTAATAGTGATTTTAATGAATTATATGAAGCTTTTGACGAAATTTATTGAAATAAAAAAATTTGAGTAATAAAAGGCATTTTTTTCACATTTACTATGAATTTTTGCTAATTATGAAGATTATTTGAAAATTTTAATTGAAAAATATAAAATAATTATATTAAAAATTGAAAAAGGAATTTATACGTCAACGAAAATGCAATGATTTTTTTCATTCAAAACACATTAAAAACCATTAAAACTGATGCAAAACACCTCAAAAGCTCTCAAAAACTAAAATTTTACTCGATTTTGTATCAATTTTGACTAAATCTAAAGCCCTGTTTAAATTTTTGGTCTGAGTATAAAAAATTAATAATAATGGTACGGTTAAAAATTGTCGGGAATTACTCTCAACTTAACATCTAACACAAGAAGCTGACTTAATTCATTCATGGGATTAGGGAACATTTCAGAAAGAGGAAATAAGAATATTATTGAAGTTGCAGCTACAGTGGAAATTATAGATAACAGCATAGTAATAAAATATTACCATATTATTTAAGCTACAAAATTTAGACTATTTCATAGAGAATCATGGGTAAGTGCAATAAATGAAACTAGTATTCTAGAGTACAATGGGACTGACTACCTTAAATTCGACGCATGGATCAAAGAAGTCAACCTCCAATAATTTTATCAGCTAGAGGCAAAAGCCCGGAATTTCACAGCAGCGTTTGGCTTGCACCAAATTGTACAGTTGTAGGAGAAGTTACTGTGGGACAGGAAAGCACTATTTGGTTTGGAGCAGTTGTAAGAGGAGATGTCGCTTCAATAACAGTTGGCGAAAGGGTTAACATTCAAGATGGAGCTGTTATTCATGGTACGTTTGGCCAATCTAAAACCATTCTTGAAAACAGGGTTAGTATAGGACACAATGCAATAGTGCATGGGGCAACAGTTTGCGAAGGTGCTCTAATTGGAATGGGAGCAGTTGTGATGGATAACGCTGTGATCGGCGAAGGTGCTATTGTCGCTGCTGGATCTGTTGTTCTTGAAGAAACTATTGTTCCACCAAAGACACTTTTTGCTGGAGTGCCTGCGACATCGAGGGGAGAAGTGAAAGAAAGCCTTCAAAACCACATTTGTAAAACAGCTGACAGATATCTAGAATATGCTAGCTGGTTTAACAGGTCAGAAATTTAATTAGAGAAGGGCCCGGCTCTTAGCTCAATACAACTTCCTCTAGATCTATGTCTGAGCCAAAAAATCTTTGTGCGCCTAGCTTAAAGTTTTCAGTTAGATCACTTACCTGGAATCTATTCTGAATTTTTTCCTTGTCTGAAAGAATCCCTAGCGCCTCTAATTTTTGTTTTAAAGCTTCAGCTACAATTGCTGGTGGGTCGATTACATCAACTGATTTAGGCAATAGAGAAATTACTTCTTTTCTAACAAGGGGATAATGGGTGCATCCTAAAATCATTGAATCTACTTTATCAAAAAATCCATCTTCTAAATACGCATCTAGGACTGCAGAAGGAATTGTGTCGTTGTAAAATCCTTCTTCAATAGCAGATGCTAATAGTGGTGTTGGCCTTGATAAAAGTTCGAGTTTGACATCTTTAATGTCGTTAAGTCTATCAATTGCACTTTTGTAAAGACCTGAACTAATAGTTGCTCTTGTGCCAATAAGACCCACTGATTTGTTTGATCCTAAATCATCAGTTGAATTATAAAGAGACTCAACAATTGGATGTACCATATCTATCACTGGAATATTTGGTCCTACAACATCTCTTACCTGTTCTAGGGAATTGCTTGAAGCAGAATTACACGCAACTACAATAGCCTTACACCCGCTATTAACGAGATGTAAGGCTATCCTTGTTGAATATTTTCTGATTAACTCAGGTGACTTCTCACCATATGGCAAATGGGCTGTGTCACCAAAGTATAATATGCTTTCAGTGGGGAGTAAATCACAGGCTGCTCTAGCAACTGTTAAGCCGCCTATTCCAGAATCGAATATGCCTATGGGCCCCAAGTGTTGTAGTAATTAAAGACCTAGTTTAGTCATAACTAAGTCTGTTACATCCTCTCCTCCATTATAAAGTGTAACGCGCATACTTGAATCAAAGATGTATGTAAACCCGTGTTCTTGACCTACTTCTTGAATAGCAACTGTAACACGTTCAATCAAAGGAGTTAATAAGCTTTCTTCCAATTTACTTAGGTCAAGTTGAGCAGTTTGACCAAATTCTTGTAGCCCTTGACCTAAAGCCTGTATCTCCTTCTCTTTTTGAGTTCTTATCGCATCTGGCCATGTTGCAGCCTTAGATTGATATTCTACCTGCTTATTATAAAGATCCTCTTCCATTTTTTGGATCTCAGAACTATACTCATTAGCAGTAGCCTGAATAGTTACCTCGATCTCTGCTATCTCAGGAAGACTCTGCAAAAGTGATTGTGCATCAAGGTGTCCAAACTTTTGGGCTTGTACTCCAAATGACAGGCCCATAAAAAGAGCCATTAGAATAAATATATTTTTCATTTTCATGTATTATTTGTCGATTATTTAACTCTAGAGCCACCTGTTCTTTGAAGGCTAGATGCTCCTCCTCTATTATTGTCTCGTGTATTAACATTACCTTTTCCGCCCCTTCCTTGATCGCCACCTTTTCCTGTACCACCCTTTCCACCTTTATCGTCCTTTTCAACTTCGATAGTTTCTCCAGGAACATATCCTAGCTTTTTAATCAACCTATCTGAAATATCATATTTAGGGTTAGTATATAGCATATTGCTTTGGTTAGACTTGTCAAAAATTACCATGTAACCAGAACCACTGGCTATGCCTTTAAGTTCCTCAAAGATTTGCTGTTGTATCGGCTCAATGAGTTCTTGACGCTTTTGGAAAAGCTCTCCCTCAACTCCAAATTTCTGCTTCTGCATTTCTTTAGCTTCAGCTCTTTTATCAGTGATTTCTTGCTCACGTTTTTGGCGCATTTCTTTTGTAAGGAGAACCCTTTCAGCTCTATAGGCTACTTCTAATCTATCGGCTGCCTCTAGCTTGGATTCAATATCAGCCTGCCACTCTATTGCGTAGGTATTTAACTCCTGCTGTGCTGCTGCAAAGTCAGGGAGGTGTAATAACACGTAATCTGTATCTATGTAAGCAAATTTTTGAGCGGTCGCTTGGTTTGGTATTGCTACAAACAATAGTGCTACTGCTACAATTAGATTTTGAATAGTTACTTGATTTCTCATGCGTTCTGCGAAGTTACCATATTAAAGTTCACCCATGCCCATACCCATACTAAAGTGGAATTGACCTCTAGACATACTAGGGAAAGCGTCTACATCATCCATTCTCCATCCATAGTCAAGTCCAAGAAGGCCAAACATTGGTAAGAATATTCTCAATCCTACACCACCTGATTTGTAAACCTCAAATGGATTAAATGCTCTTGAATCTTCCCATGTTTTACCTGCCTCAAGGAATCCTAACATATAGATTGTTGCATTTGGATTAGTCGAGAGTGGATATCTAAGTTCTGCTGTGTACTTAGCTGCAACTGGGGCGCCGGTTTGTTGGTCAGGAGCTGTTAGACTCAAATCGTCATATCCTCTAAGGTTCAATATCTCTCTTCCATCCATTGCAAATCCACTTAGGAATACACCACCCATATAAAATCTTTCAAATGGACTAAGGCCAACTGCTCTATCATATTGGCCTATAATTCCTATCCCGGCTGCAAGTTTTAGGACTAAGCTCTTAGGATTTTCACCTGCAGTACTTGTTAGAGGCGTATACCATTCAGCCTTCAACTTCCACTTGTGATATTCTAGCCACTTGTATCTTTCCTCGTCTGTAAGGCCATCATAATAGCCATCGTCTCTGAACAAACTATAAGGCACAGTAGCCTTAATATTCACCTCAACATTAGAACCCCAAACAGGGAATATAGGATCGCTGATTGAATTTCTTGAGAGCTTAACTTCTGCAGCCAAATTATTTGATTGACCATTGTCGAAACTGAAGAATTGTCCGTAGTCATTCAAATCAAAATGCTGATATGAAATCATAGTACTTAACAAAAACCAGTCATCTGGCTTCTTCAACCTTTGCCCCAACCTTACCTCTGCACCAATAATATTGAATGATTGTCTATTTGGATTTGGCTCACCGTCTTCTGTCTTCTTTGGTTGACCATTTGATTGCACTGTCTTCCAAATTCGAGTAGATAGAGAGTTTGGTTTTTTCCCCCCGAGCCAAGGCTCAGTAAAGCCAAGGTTTATATTCTGGAAGAAGAGTCCATTAGACCTTGCAATAATGCTGAGGCGTTGTCCGTCTCCAGTAGGAATGGGTTTCCATGCTCCCTTCTCAAACATTCTTTTAGCACTGAAATTTGTAAAGCTTAAACTCAGCGATCCCACTACACGGCCTCCACCCCAACCTCCACTAACCTCAATTTGGTCAGAAGGTTTTTCTTCTAAAGTATATTCAATATCAACTGTTCCCTCAGCTGGATTTTGTATAGGATTTACCCCAAACGATTCAGGATTAAAGTAGTTTAACTGTGCTAACTCACGCTGAGTCCTAATCACATCTGTTCTGCTGAACAACTCTCCTGGCCTAGTTCTAATCTCTCTATAAATAACGTGATCGTTAGTCTTTACATTACCCTGAACACTCACTCTTCCTATCCTAAACTGCTGCCCCTCCATCATCCTGATCTCAATATCAATTGTGTCATTATCAACACTTTTCTCTATAGGCATTGCCCTAAATGTTAGATAACCGTCGTCTTGATAAAGAGAGCTTAAATCCAAACCCTTTGGATCCATGAATACACGATTCTCAAGGTGCTCTAAATTGTACAGATCACCCTTATTAATCCCTAAAAGAGAGTCTAAGAATGACGTCCTATATTTAGCATTACCAGCAAATGAAATTTCACCAAAATGGAATTGATTTCCTTCTTCAATTGTTATGTCTAATCCAACTAGACCTTCTTCCGTTCTGTATAAAGAGTCCTGAATAATTCGTGCATTTCTATAGCCAAGTCTATTGTATTCGCTAATAATAGCAGCCTGATCTTCTTTAAAAGATGCGTCTATATACTTTGAGCTTTTATAAAATCTCCACCATCTCTTTTCTTTAGTGTTCTTCATTTTACGCTTGAGTTTTTTAAGTTCAAGTGCAGTAACACCTTCAAGGTTGATTTGACCAATTTTAACCTTATCTCCCTTGTCAATTCTAACTCTAACTATAGTGCCATTTTCAAATGAAGAGTCTAATTCTTGGATTATATCTACACCTATATCGAGGTATCCCTTATCGATATAATATTCTTTAATTCTTTTAGTGGCAGTGGCAACAACATTTTCATTGACAATCCTGCCTGTCATCAAATCAATTGTCTCTCTTATGGTCTCTTGCTCAGATCTATTTACTCCATAAATACTATATCGAGTTAACCTTGGAAGTTCCTTGACATTAATAATTAGATAAATGTCACTTTCTCTAAGTTCCGCAACTTCTATTTGAATATCTGAGAACAAGTCCTGATCCCAAAGATTTCTGATTGCTCGTGGAATCTCTTCTCCAGGAATTGTAATCGTATTGCCAACCTGTAGTGCGCTGAATAACTTTACAGCCTGCACATCAGTATACTCCGCGCCTAGTACTGTTAGACCTGCAACTCTATAGTTTTGAGGAATGCTGAGGTCCAAAATGGGTTCTGAGGTTTGGGATTGCCCTAATAAAGGAGCAACTAAAAGTGCTAGCAGAAATACTTGTATATGTGAGCTAATTCCCCTCATTAATTTCCTTGTTGTGAGACTCCTCCAAAGCGTCTTTCTCTATTTTGATAGTCGATTAAAGCCTCAATAAAATGTTCTTCTCTAAAGTCAGGCCAAAGTACTGACGAGAAGTGGAATTCTGCATAGGCAAGTTGCCATAACATGAAATTGCTAATGCGATTTTCTCCTGAAGTGCGAATCATCAACTCTGGATCAGGAGTGCCTGCAGTTGCCAAATGGTTAGATATCGCTTTCTCCGTAACATCAGAAGCCTTCATGCCAGATGCGATAATTGCCTTTACTGCAGATGTGATTTCCCACTTTGAACTGTAGTTTAAGGCCAATGTTAAGTTTAGTTTATACTCTTTAGGATTAGATAAAACGGCCTTGTTGAGTGAGGTTTGACATTTTTCAGGTAGTGCACTTAGATCCCCTATTGTGCTCAGTTTAACACCCTGTTCAAGTAGCTCCTCACTTTCATTTACAAGAGTTGTAATAAGTAAATCCATTAGAGCGTTTACCTCTTCTTGGGGTCTAATCCAATTCTCAGTACTGAAAGCGTAAAGGGTGAGGTTTTTTACTCCAACCTTAACTGCTGTTTTTACAGCTGCTCTAACAGAATCTACGCCATTCATATGCCCAAAAACCCTGTCCTTACCTCTATTATTAGCCCAACGGCCATTGCCATCCATTATGATAGCAACGTGATTTGGGATGTTATTTGTGTCGAGTTCACTCATTGCTCCCAACATGTAGTAGGCTTCTTGCTGACTCTCAGAGAAAGCGACGCCAAAACATATCCGTATTTATCGTTTCTACCAGGATCACCCCTTTGCAATCCCTCACTATTTACTCCATCTGGAAGTTCAATGATTCTATCTGCCAACTCAGCAGAGAGCTCTCCCCTTTCCTGCATAAGTTGTAATTGATTTACGTAAGTAGTACTTACATCATCGAGATAATCTGTCCAAGTTCTTCGCATTCCCCACTCCATCTGAAATGATAGAGAAGTGCCTAAGTTTACTTTAAAACCCATACCATAAGGCAATGCAAAACCTGAAAGACTATATAGGTCAATTCCATCCACCCATCCTTGACCCTCAGTACCCATAGGTTGAAGCGGATGCCAATTCCCATTGCTATCCTGAGCTTCAGGGTCGTGATTAAAATAAGCTACACCACAAGTTAAGAATGCTGTAAACCTTTGCTCAGGATTACCAAGAACATAGTCTATATAATTTATCTCTCCTTGAATAGAAAACTCTGTTATGTTGTTCCTAAAGTGAAGATTTCTATTTAATGCCCAACTATTATTGCTATCCTCATCCCAAGCCTCTACTGTTCCATTTAATACTTGAAACCTAACCCCAACTCTACTATTAAAATTTGACCTGTAAAAACCTCCTTGGGTTATGTGGGGTCTAGATTTAAGCGGATTATCCGGATTTAAATCACCGATGTAATAGCTAGTTCCGACTTGATAGCCAATTTCTTGGGATGCACCTCTATGTGCTTGGGCATAGGAGTCCAAGCCTAACGCCATGACAAACAGTGCTATAGCTAACTTTAAGAGATTGGTGTTGAAGCGTTTCATCAAACTATAATTCCTAACGCACGAAAATAGTGGAGATTGCCATAGCAATGGGTCTATTTTAACTCACTTTATCAACTGAAATACTAGCCCCTTGGGTCCATCCCCCAATGCATTTTAGAGCGAAGGGTGTTGAAGAAATATTGGTCTTCTAAATTCAGCAGTTTCACCTTGAACGGTGCTGGCTTGATTTTAACCTTAGCTCTAGGCTTTAATTTGAAGGATCTAGAATCTAATGAAAGCAGAAAACTCGTGTCTCTCCCTGATGCTTCAAGGGTGATTTCTCCATTCAGTGGAACAACAAGTGGTCTGTTAGTCAAATTATGAGGCGCAATGGGAGTAATAATGGCTACATCTGAACTTGGAGATACGATGGGGCCACCTGCACTTAGACTATAAGCAGTTGAGCCAGTAGCTGTAGAAACTAAAAGCCCATCTGCCCAATATGTATTTACAAACCTATCCTCTCTAAAGACGTCAACTACAACCATACTTGCTGTTTTACGCTTATGAATAGCTGCTTCATTTAACGCATATGGAAATCCACCTAGATCAACTCCTTCAGCTTCAACATGAAGAATAGACCTTTCATCAATCCAAGTTTGGCCTGTAATAACCGCATCCAGCGCCTCATTTATATGGTCAGTACTGATGTTTGAAAGGAATCCCAACGTGCCAGTATTAATTCCTAAAATTGGAATGCCCTTTTCTGAAGCATAGGTGACAGATTCTAAAAAAGTGCCATCACCACCAAGAGTAATCAGAAGATCCACATCCACTAAGTCAGAGGCATTTGAAAATCGACCTAGAGACTCTGGTGCCTCCATGTATTTTTCGATTTCCTCTCTAAATTCATCAAAAAGAAGAGCTTTTGCATCAATATCTGCAACACGTTCAATTACATGCTTTACCGAGTCCTTGTGTTTCTCGTAAAATGGCTTACCAAAAAGGGCAATGTGCATACTCATTTTTAGGCTCTATTGTTCAAGATATTTCATGAACTGATCAAACTTACTGCGAAGTTCGTCCTCAACGTCCGGAGCATCAAAGAAAGTGACAACTTTGTAGTCAAATCTTTTAAGTGAATCCAATATTCCGGCAATATCTACAGTGTTTAATTTAAATGTGACTAGCATATCTCCACTGTCCTCATAGCAAGTATTAAAACTTGAGATTTGAGCACCATTTTCCTCAATAATCCTTGAAACTTCATTCAATGAAAATTTTGGTGAAGGGATTTCCAAAACTAAAGTACTACCCTCTGCACCCCATCCTATTGCTCTAGATAAATAACACAATACAGCACTTCTATCTATACTTCCCCTGTATACACCTCTATGTACTACAGGTAACAAATCAACCTCTGCATTTGCCATAGAAGCAACTACCTCATAAATGTGCAAATTGGGATCAACAGCCAATGGTTTTGATTCAATTTCAGCAAGAACAGCACTTTCGTCATTCTCTAGAAGATCCTCCTCAGATATAAGCCCCTTATACTGATCCTCCACAACAAGTGGAAGATGTGCTAATTTGAATTCATCCATCATATCTAATGCGCACTTAACAGTGTCAATAGGACGTAAAAGAGGGATGTCAGATGTCAATAATTGTTCAGCAGTCATTATATAATTAGTGCGTAATTTTGCCCTGTGTCAGACAAAGCGAAGTTACATACCACAAAACTCAGCGTCAACGTAAACAAAATTGCAACGCTAAGAAATGCACGAGGGGGAAGTATTCCAAATGTTTTACTCGCTGCAGAACGTATTGAAAAATTTGGTGCCCAAGGCATTACAGTTCACCCAAGACCAGATGCAAGACACATTACTTACGAAGATGTAAGAGGGCTTAAAAAAGTGGTTGAAACAGAATTTAATATTGAGGGATATCCAAATGATAGTTTCATAAACTTAGTTCTTGAAGTAGTTCCCGAGCAGGTAACTCTCGTTCCTGACCCACCTGATGTATTGACTAGTAATGCTGGCTGGAATGCTATCGAAAACGCTGAATTATTAAAAGAGGTGATTTCGAGATTTAAATCTGCAGGAATACGAACTAGTATTTTTATGGATACTGATGAAGACCAAATACACGCAGGTGCCAATACAGGAACTGACCGTATTGAACTATATACAGAAGCATATGCAGTAGGTCATAAATCGAGTGGAGCTGAAGCAGCAATAGCTTATGCAAGGGCAGCAACTTTGGCTCATTCACTTGGAATGGGAGTGAATGCTGGGCACGATTTGGACTTGACTAACCTAAGAGATTTTGCTCAAAACGTACCGCATCTTGCAGAGGTGAGTATAGGACATGCACTTATTTCTGATGCTTTGTACTTAGGTCTTGAGGAAACTGTAAAACAATACCTAGAGTGTCTAAAATAATGGGATTAGACCTTTTTAGCAGAAAGCTTGGAGAAGGCACAGAGCACTTAATTATTCTTCATGGATTATTAGGAAGTGCAGATAATTGGCAGACCCTAGGAAAGAGGTACGCAGAGGAATTTACAGTACATCTAGTTGATGCAAGAAATCACGGCAGAAGTCCTCATTCAACAGATCATTCGTATGAATTAATGTGTGAGGATTTGTTAGAATATTTAGATCAAAATGAGATTTCTAAAGCCCATTTATTAGGGCATAGCATGGGAGGAAAAACTGTTATGACATTTGCTGAAAAGCATCCTGAAAGAGTAGCTAAACTTATAGTAGCTGACATTGCTCCAAAAGCATATACACCTCATCACGGTCCCATATTTGACGCACTACTAAATACAAATCCAACTTCAGCTCAATCCAGAGATGAAGTCCAAAATTTTCTTGAAACTAAGTTGGGTCATGAACCTACTTTAGTACCATTCTTAATGAAGGGTTTGTTCCGAGTAAAAGAAGGAGGATACAATTGGAGGTTCAATGTTGAAACTCTTGCTAAGAGTCTAGGAGGTGTTACTGAAGAAATAACACTAAGCTTAAACACTATTCCTACTCTATTTATAAGAGGTCGCAATTCAAATTATGTAAGTGATAAAGAACTTGAACGAATTGAGGATTTGTATGTGCAACTAGAAACTGCTGATATTGAAGATGCTGGACACTGGCTTCATGCAGAAAAGCCAGATGAATTCTTCGACATTACAAACGAATTTTTAAGCTAACTCGTCACTAGTTTCCTTCAACCATCTTCTGTATGCTGTAAAGAGTCTTGATCGAGAGACAAAACCAACATATACACCACTCACGTCCACAACTGGCAGATTCCAAGCGCCACTTACTTCAAATAGATCCATTACATCCTCCATTTTTGAAGTTTGGACTACAGTGAAATCCAAATTAGACATTAGATCACTCACTGATGTAGTATCATATCTATCAGTCTCGAACATTATCTCCCTTATGTCCTGAAGGTCTATTAATCCAATCAAAACACCATCAGGATCTATTACTGGATTTATGTTTCTTGAAGATTTGCTTATAATTTTCACAAGAGACCTGAGATTATCCTCAGATCCTACAGGTATAAAGTCTGTTTCAATTTCATCCTTTAGACTCATAAGGGTAAGAACACTTCTGTCTTTATCATGTGTCAAAAGTTCACCTCTTGCTGCAAGTTCCTTTGTGTAAATACTGTATTTAGCTAGCTTTCTTGCTATCACATAACTCAATGCAGAGCTTAGCATCAAAGGCACAAATAATCCATAACCACCACTTATTTCTGTCGCTAAGAAAATAGCAGTTAAAGGAGCGTGAAGTACTCCTGACATCATCCCCCCTAATCCAATTAGAACAGCGTTTCCAACAGGAATTGTTCCAGGTCCCATAAGCATGTTTATACCGTTACCAAAAATGAAACCTAGTAGTGCTCCACCAAAAAGTGAAGGGGCAAAAACACCACCAACTCCTCCTGCTCCAACGGTTAGTCCAGTAAGAATTGGTTTTAGTGCCCAAGCAAATAATAAGATTCCGATTAGGGCAATACCCTTTCCATCCTTCGTCAAAAGGGAACTCAAGTCATTTGAGAGTTCCTCCGAATAACCTCTAAACAATGAGTTGATTACCTCATAACCCTCACCATATAGAGAGGGGAATGTTATTACGGCCACGCCTACAATAATACCCGAAAGAGCAATTTTTGTTTTGGGATTCTTAAACCTTGAAACAAGCCTAGATGATCCCATATAAAACTTCGTAAAGATCACTGAACCTACTCCAGCGATAAGCCCTAGCAATATGTAATATGGCAATCTAGAAACTGCAAATGGAGCAAGATCAGTAACACTCAAAATGTCCTCACCCTCGATTAGAAAGAAAGCAGTTAGGAGTGATGCGAGTGATGCAAAAATCAATGGCACTAATGATGCAGCTGTCAAATCTATCATGATTACCTCGACTGCAAAAATTATAGCTGCAATTGGAGCTTTAAACATTGCAGATAATGATGCAGCGGCAGCACATGCAATAAGCAATCTTCTCCTTCTAAAATTTCGTTTTGTACGAGAGGCGATTTCAGAGCCAATAGTTGCACTAGATTGTACAGCAGGTGCCTCCAATCCTCCTGAACCTCCAAAACCAACAGATAATATAGAAGTCACAACGGGTGCAAAAAGCCAAGTCCGTTTGAGTGCGCCTTTTCTTGTAGATAGTGCGTGAAGAGTAGCAGGTATTCCTCCACCTGGATGATCCCCACCAAGCACTCGTTTAATGAAAAGGTAAGTGAGAGTAAGACCCAGAATCGGGCCTAGACCTAAAATCCATTGCCATCCAGTAAAACTTTGGGCTCCAAAGAATCCAGTGCGAATAAGAGCTACTCCATTTTTTAATAAAACGGCAACTAATCCAGCGAGCATTCCTACAGCACTCGCCCATACAAGTACTGCTCTGTCTGACCTCATAAATACCCAAAACTTGTCCCACAAATCTGACAGTATAACTCGCCAGAGCCATGCCCAAATTTTCTTCATTATGCTAGTTAAGGCGCTCACTTAACGAAGGTAAATGGAATAACTTTAATTGAGGATTTCACTAATAATCTTTCTCACTATTGCTGGTGCAACAAGAACTCCCCTTGTTCCAAGACCATTTAATACGTAAATCCCTGGATGACTATTTAATTCACACGCGTATGGTCGCCGATCATGAGATGTTGGCCTTAGTCCACTTTCGTGATTTATTATTTCAAAGCTTTCTGAAATCGATGGATTTATTGCAGGTTTAATTGCCTCTAGCAGTTCGTTTTGGCCTTCATCTGTAGGCTTGCTATTTTCTACTCCCCACTCATAAGTGGCTCCTAGCTTATAAGTGTCTTTAGAAAAAGGCATAAGCCACTTGACCTTATTAATTATCATGTCCTGAGTTTCTAGAGTGTTTGATTTCAAAGTAAGAATCTCACCATGATCTGATGCTAGTTTATAGCCTAACTCATTTAACTCATCCTTTGCACCCACTCCCCTACAATCTATTACTCTATCGAATCCATCAGGAATGCCGTCTGAAATCGACCATGATTTTTGCTCATACTTTTCTGGAAAGAGGCATCGTACTCCATTAATCATTTCTTGAAGGTTTACCCATCCTGCTTCTTCAACTATACCAAACCCATTTGGTGCAACTACTCCTTCAGGCACATCTTCCCTCACTGGCGAAATCCATTTGCCAACTTCGTGATTCATTCTACTTGACCAATGATCCCTGTACTGTTCGTTTGGGAAAATCCTCAAAATTGGAAGACGATTTAAAATCTTTACACCAATCGCTTTCTCTATCTCCGAATACGTTTCGAGCATCACCCTCATATGTTCCTCAGCATTCCAAACCTCTACAACACGTTTAAAAGAAACAGGATTATACATTCCTGCAGCCACCTTGGATGCAGAAGCACTGCCATTATCGTAAACTGAAAAGGCTTCTTGACGCTTATGCAAAGCCCAAGCAGTAAGAGTACCTGCAAGGCCACCTCCTACTATTAGGGTTTTACTTAGCATAATCTTTAGTCGATTACTTCTAACTCGCGGGCTACTTTCTCGAATGCTGCAAGAGCAGTGTCTAAGTGTTCTTTTGTATGAGCAGCAGAAAGTTGAACTCTGATTCGGGCTTGGCCTTGAGGTACAACTGGATAAAAGAATCCTATAACGTAGATCCCATCATCAAGTAATTTGTTAGCCATCACTTGAGAGAGCTTAGCATCACCTAGCATTACTGGAACAATTGCAGATTCGCCGTCGTTAAATGGAAGACCTGCTTTTCTGAGCCCCTCTTTAAAGTACTTTGTGTTTTCCTCTAGACGATCTCGAAGTTCAGTGCTTTCGTCTAGCATTTTGAATACTTCTAATGAAGCACCAACTATGTTTGGCGCAAGTGAATTAGAGAATAAATATGGACGAGAACGCTGGCGAAGCATTTCGATAATTTCTTTTCTTCCTGTAGTGAAACCACCCATTGCTCCTCCTAGGGCTTTGCCTAGAGTGCCGGTGATGATATCCACTCGGCCAAGTGCGTCTCGAAGCTCAACAGATCCACGACCGGTTTTGCCTATGAAGCCCGTAGCGTGGCATTCATCTACCATAACAAGAGCGTCGTATTTATCTGCTAGATCACAGATTTGGCCTATCTCTGCAACATATCCATCCATAGAGAAAACTCCATCGGTCACTATGATCTTGAAACGCGCTCCCGCATCATTTGCTGCCTGAAGTTGTTTCTCTAAATCCGCCATGTCGTTGTTTGCATACCTGAAACGCATAGCCTTACAAAGACGAACTCCATCTATAATAGAAGCGTGATTCAAAGAGTCTGAAATAATCGCGTCCTCTTTTGTAAGAAGGGGCTCAAAAACCCCGCCATTTGCATCAAAAGCAGCTGCATAAAGAATAGTGTCATCAGTGTGGTGAAACTTTGCAATTGTGCTCTCAAGTTCCTTGTGAATGTCTTGAGTTCCACATATAAATCTCACAGAACTCATTCCAAATCCATGGGAGTCAACAGCCCTTTTCGCAGCTTCACAAACCCTCGAATTATTACTAAGTCCAAGGTAGTTATTTGCGCAAAAATTGATAACCTCCGAACCATCGGTCAGCTTTATAACCGCATCCTGAGATGTTGCAATAATTCTCTCGCTTTTATATAATCCCGTCTCTTCAATCGACGCGAGTTCCGTCTGTAAATGATCTTTAATCTTTCCGTACATGTTGCGAATTTAAGGTGCGCCCAAGATAATTGGGTAGTTTCTTTCTCCATGTCCCATAGGCATATCAAACCTAACTAAATACCCTTCAGGAACATGGTTATTTATAATCTCTTTATAGTTTAAGCCAAAGGGATTATCGATACTTTGACCATACTCCTTTGTATTATCCTTTAGATCAGTAAAACTACCCACAATTAAACCTCGAGCCTGCTCGAAAACTCCAGCAAGTTTTAAAGAAACCATCATCCTATCGATGTGATATAAAAATTCATCCAAGTCTTCGATGAAAAGGTATGAATCTGTACAATCAGGAAAATATGACGTTCCCAAAAGAGAGTATAGGACGCTAAGATTACCTCCTACAATTGTTCCATCAAAAACTCGAGGCGGATTCCCACTTAAAGTATCCCAAATCCACTGAACATCCTCTTCATTAGTTGACTTCATCGTCGAAGCAACTGGCGCATGTAGAGACGCTATACCTAAATTATTCGACCAAGCATGAAGGGCAGTGATATCTGAAAAGCCAACGATCCAAGTTGGGTCTTTTAAGTATGCTTCTACATCTAAAAGTGATAGCAATCGCGATGAACCGTAACCACCTCTCAAAGCTAGCGCTGCTCTAATAGATGTGTCACAAAATGCCTGGTTTAGAAGAGAAGCTCTGTGCTCATCATCACCACCAAATTGGTTTGACCTTGAATCAAGACCGTCAAAAACAATAGGCGTAAATCCTGCTTTTTCAATTAGCTCGGAAGCCTCATTTATTAGTTTTTTTGACGCAAATCTTGCAGGTGCAACAAGAGCAATTTTATCTCCCTTTTTCAAAGGCTTAGGAGATACCCTATTTGTTATGCTAGTGTTGTTAGTCATTAATTATCGTGAAGGTAGGCAGTAGGCCTTAACTGCGGTATTTTTACACCGTAAAATGAGCGTAACCACAAACAAAAAACGCAGATTAATAACTTCTGCACTCCCCTATGCAAATGGACACATTCACTTAGGTCACATTGCGGGAGCATATCTTCCCGCTGATATCTACGTGAGATACTTGAGGAGCGTAGGTGAGAATGTAGTTTGGGTTTGTGGAAGTGATGAGCACGGAGCGGCCATCACTCTTAGAGCAAAAAAAGACAAAACTACCCCTCAAGAAATTGTAGACAAGTATCACGTAGAAATGCAAGAAGCATTCAGTGGTCTTGACATCAGTTTCGATCATTACAGTCGTACTTCTAGCGCGCGTCATCACAAGGTTGCACAGGATTTCTTTCTCAAACTTTTAGAAAATGGCAGTTTTGAGGTGAAGACTGAAGAGCAGTATTACGACACTGAGGAAGATCAATTTCTAGCCGACAGATACATAACTGGAACCTGTCCCAAGTGTGAAGCTGAAAACGCATACGGCGACCAATGTGAGAAATGTGGAAGCACTCTTTCACCTACCGAATTAATAAACCCCAAATCAACACTGAGCGGTTCTGAACCGGTTTTAAAGCCAACAACTTTGTGGTACTTACCTATGGGGCGACACGAGGATTGGCTTAAAGACTACATTGAAAAGGGTGAATTAGACGGGGCTCAACACCATGATGCTAAAGCTTGGAAGAGTCACGTAATAGGCCAATGCAAGTCATGGATTGACGGAGGTCTTCAATCAAGAGCAATGACTCGCGACCTCAAATGGGGTGTGCCAGTTCCCGTAGAAGGAGCAGAAGGAAAGGTGCTCTATGTTTGGCTCGACGCACCTATAGGATATATCACGTCTACCATGGAGTGGGCTGAAAAAAATGGAGAGGATTGGAGAGACTGGTGGCAGAACCCAGACACAGAACTCTTGCATTTCATTGGGAAAGACAACATCGTATTCCATTGCATCATCTTCCCAATTTTACTTAAGGAGCACGGCGATTACATCCTGCCTCATCAGGTGCCAGCGAATGAATTCATGAATCTCGAAGGAGACAAGATTAGCACATCGAGGAATTGGGCGGTTTGGGTG
Source organism: Crocinitomicaceae bacterium (assembly GCA_002722795.1). Lineage (GTDB taxonomy): Bacteria > Bacteroidota > Bacteroidia > Flavobacteriales_D > Sanyastnellaceae > UBA974. The sequence continues at coordinate 156,577 of PBMY01000014.1, read as the reverse complement.
AAGGAGTATTGCGGAGAAAATCCAGATGGATCTGACGTGATGAGATACGTACTAGCTTCTATCATGCCTGAGCAGAGAGATAGTGAATTTACTTGGACTGACTTCCGAGACAGAGTGAACAATGAGCTTGCAGATGTACTGGGCAACTTTGTAAACAGGGTTTTGGTTCTCACTAGAAAATATTACGAAGGTGTAGTGCCAAACGCCCCTTCCGATGACGCCCTATCTAAAGTAGATAAAAAAGTACTTGCATCACTAACTGAAGCCCCTGGCAAGATCGCAGATTTAATTGAACGCCACAGATATAGAGAAGCCCAGCTTGAAGCAATGAATGTTGCTAGGCTTGGAAACAAGTATCTCACAGAAGAGGAGCCTTGGAAGCTGATGAAGACTGACCCTGCTAGGGTAGAAACCATTATGCAAATAGCTTCACAAGTGGTTGGAAATTTGGGAGTGCTTCTCGAGCCATTCCTTCCTAGGACTGCCGAAAAGATTTCTAAAGCTATGGGAATCGCTGAGAAAAAGTGGACTGATGCATCAACTGGTATTGTTGCTGGTGGCACTAAGCTTGGTGAACTGCCAATACTTTTTGCAAAAATTGACGACGAGTTCCTCGAAGAACAAGTGGCAAAACTTGGAAATAACTCGTCTAACACAAACCCTAATATCATGCCTCAAAAGGACCCAACAACATTTGACAATTTCACTCAAATGGATCTTAGAGTTGCAACAGTAACTGAGTGTGTCCCTGTAAAGAAAGCTGACAAATTACTTCAGTTAACTTTGGATACCGGATTAGACGTTAGAACCGTTGTCTCAGGAATTGCTGAGCACTTCAAGCCAGAGGATGTTATAGGTCGTAGAGTGGTGCTACTAGCGAATCTAGAGCCAAGAAAAATCAGAGGTGTAGAAAGTCAAGGTATGGTGCTCATGGCCACAAATGCAGATGGTGGCCTTAGATTTATCACACCAGAAGAAGGCGTAAACCCTGGGGATGTGATCAGTTAATTAATCTTCTCCTAATATACATGACGTATTTAATTAAAAACTTCTTGTGAAGATGAAGGGACACCCTTAAGTATTCAGGGTAAGAGTAGGTGCCTACAAAATAGGATACTCCGTAAAAAAGAAAGCCAATTCAATATTGCACGCTTTGTAAAGCACAACGGTATCTACAAGGTGTTCCCGTAAAGTGCTTTTAGTGACTTACCACTAAGGACTCTCTTACTAAACCTCGTTCAGTTTGAAGACTTAGCAAGTATGTACCGCTAGCTAGATCGCTTACATCAAGAGTTGCAAACCCGTTAGTAATAACGAACGAGTGAACTAGTTGGCCAGTGAGTGATCTCATTTGGCAATCAACAAGACTAGAATTTAAATCGCTTTCGAAGTTGATTTGTACTTCTGAAATTGCCGGACTTGGGAATACAATTAGATTACTTAAAAAGTCCATTTCGCTGATCCCAACAGAAAATTCAACGTGTAGTGAACTTTCTTCTCCTTCACATCCATCCTCGTTTGATGCAGTAACTGTAATATTTGTACCAGAAACCACCTCAGTCCCCCAATCGATAATGATAGTATTCGTGCCTTGACCACTTACGATAGTCGCACCATTACCAACTTCCCATGAATAAGAAGATGCACCGGCCTCGCAAGAGTAAGTCCATTCGGTTTGGCCTTCTTGAAGTATAACTGCAATTTCTCCTGCAATTTCTCCTGCAATAGGACCGTATTCACATTCAGTATCTAACCATGCATCAGGGCTGTAGTTACATGCATCTTCATCCATACACTGGTCTGGAGCGTATAAGATTGGCAAATGTAAACGGATATCTGGATCTTGTATTCCTTCAGGGAAAATCTGAACGTAAACAGAGCCTGACAGAGTCCCATTGGTGGTGATTTGGCCTATTAAAACTTTTAAATCGTCTCCTGCAAAACCCATATTATCAAGCCCCTCAATTCCAGGATATAGTGTAAACCAAAGGTTGCCAATTTGAGTGTCTGAAATTATGTTTTCACCATTTTCAAATGCGGTGAATGCGTCGTAAAACGGGTCAGCAACACTAGAAATGTCCATCCCGTCATCAGAACTAGAAGCTCCTATTGTCAACCAACTATCATACTCTAAATCTGGAAACGCATCGAAAAATGCTTCGTTTATAGCACTAGCAAATCCTTGAGATGCTGTTGGATGATTGTACCAAGAAGGTGAAGATGATGAATTAAGTATAAATGGATTATCCTCACTACCAGAACATGCGCTTAGGTAATCTGTTGGGTTTAGCATATTTAAGTACATTCTGTATGTAGTCATGCCGGCTAAGTTCCCCTCGGTATGAACCGCGTATTCCTCAAGGCCTATCCAATACTCGTCTGGACCCTGTGCAATTAAAGTGCTCCCACTTAAAATTAATGCTATTAGTATTGATAATCTCATTTCAAAACATTTAAGATGTAAAAATACGAAATTTTTAGACAAGCACCCTAAAACCTTCGATAAGTGAGTTAAGAGCCAAAATATATACAGATTCACCTACAGTTCCATTGCTAGTGTTTTTGTCTACTCCTCACCCTCGTATTACAGTTTGGGCTAAAGCGTCAGCAGAAAAAAGAAATAATAAAAAAGCGGGCAAAAAATGGAGAATCTTTGTAAAGGAAGAAAATTAGGTTAATGCGTAATTTAAGCCCAACGTCCCTGTGAATTCAAATACTAAGCAATTTGAATCGTGTTTGTAGCTGCACCTTTACGCAAGTTGTCACTTACAACCCATAGGTGTAGTCCCTTTGAATTGCTCAGGTCTCGCCTAATTCTACCAACAAAAACCTCATCCATGCCTTCACAAGTAATAGGCATTGGGTACACATTGTTGAAGGGATCATCTTGAACTATTACACCTGGAAATTCATCAAGAACAAGCCTGACATCTGATAGTGTAAAATCGTTTTGTAATTCAAGATAAACAGTCTCACTATGACCAACAGCGACAGGCACTCTTACTGCGGTACAGCTTAGGTCAATAGATTCATCACCCATGATTTTTTTTGTCTCGAAGTACACCTTCATCTCCTCACGAGTATATCCATTTTCCTGAAAATCATCGCAATGTGGAAGACAGTTCATATCAATTTTATGAGGATAAACCTTTTGAGAATCCTCACCTCTTCGTTCTGAATCAAGTTGATGCAACGCGGCTGCACCCGTTCCTGTTACACTTTGATATGTGCTAACTACTCCACTTATGATTTTATAATTATCGTGTAAAGGCTTTAGTACCATTAGAAGCTGCGTTGTTGAGCAGTTAGGATTTGCAATAATCATATCTTCATAACCTAGCAAATCCCCATTAATTTCAGGTATGATAAGCTTATGTCCTTCAGCCATTCTAAAGGCTGAACTATTGTCAATCACGACAATACCTTTTTCAGCAAATCTTGGTGCCCATTCTTTACTGATTTCTCCACCAGCAGAAAAAAGTGCAACGTCAATATCTATATTCAGAGCATCTTGAAGACTTATTATTTCGAAACTTTCTCCATTAAACTTAACTGTCAAACCAACTGATTTTTCAGATGCAATTGGAATTAATCTTGCAATTGGAAAATTTCTTTGTTTCAAAACTTCAAGCATAGTTCTTCCAACCATTCCAGTTGCTCCAACTATAGCTACAGTTAACGATTTCATAGAAATAAATTTGATACAAAGGTAAGGATTTCACGATCATGGCCTTGTGTTTTACAATCTACAATCGGTTTTGTCGTATCCCTAGAATTGAAAACTCAAACCAAATGCCGCCTAGTCAAAAAACTTGTTTTATGCTTGATCAACAAACATTTCAAGATCAACACGTGACCAACAATGGAATTAGTCGTTTGTCGATAGAATACATGTAGTTGGATTAGTCGAAATCCTTGTATTCGAGTTGAATAGTAGGTTCATGTGTATAAGTGAAATATTAAGTTTAAATGACCATTTAATTTGGAATGGTCGCGGAGTTGAAAAGGACAATTATGTTGGGATTCTTCGTGGAGAAAATCCTGATGGAAAAATAGTATCTGATCGGATATTAATTGTAGTCGCTGACTAAATTGCACTAATGTTTGAAGGAACCCCAATTGTTCGTCACGATGCGCCAGATATTTATCTCTTTGTTATTTCACTTGTAACCCTTGGTTTATTGGTATGCATAAGACAGGGCTTCTTAAAAGAGTGGAGACTAGCAGATTGGATTATCAATAATATTAATCGGATATGGCAAAGAGGAGCAGACGAGGTTCCTCAAGCTGAAGGAATATTAGTAAATCATCTATGTGGAATTATAGCTTTAGGTACAATTGCTTGGTTTGATTGGCCTATTTATATTGGAATTTCTGTAGGTGCAGTTGTCGTAATATCGAAACAGATAATGTTTTGGATATTAAGCTTAATCCCTAAAATATCTCAGCTCAGTAATGAGCACAGTATTGTCGATAGACTCACAAGATTATGGATGAGTGCAGGGATTGGTTTACTCGCATTAGTGTTTTCACTCGTTCCTTCACCCGAAAATTACAACCCACTAATCTTGTTTTCAGCTGTTTGGGGGTGGTCTGTACTATTTAGGTGGTACAGAGTGTTTGAATCCGCAAATAGAAGGTTAAATAGCATTTTCTATAGTTTTTTGTATCTTTGCACCCTTGAAATCTTACCCGTATTAGCTTTCATCGTTTTAGTGAAAGAGTCTAAAATGTGGATTTAGAGAAAAGAGCGCATGGCAAAGAAGATTAAAACTATACTCATCTCACAGCCCAAACCGGCTTCAGAGAAGAGCCCATATTTCGACTTAGCAGAAAAGTTGAAATTGAAGATTGATTTTCGTCCATTTATACATGTCGAGGAGGTAGATGTAAAGGATTTCCGAACTCAAAAGGTAGATCTATCAAAATTTACAGCTGTAATCTTAACATCAAGAATGGCAGTTGACCATTACTTCCGAATGGCTAAGGAAATGCGATTCGAAGTTCCTACAGATATGAAGTACTTCTGTTTGAGCGAAAGCACTGCTTTCTATCTACAAAAATACGTCGTGTATCGTAAAAGAAAGATTTTCCATGGTCAAGTGAGAATACCGGAATTGATAACTATCATCAAAAAGCACAAGAAAGAGAAATTCTTACTTCCTTGTTCAGACTTGCTGAAGCCATCAATACCTGCTGCTCTTGATGAAATCGCTATCGACTATACAAAGGCTGTAATGTATAAGACTGTATGTTCAGATTTAAGTGATTTAAGCGATGTGCAATACGACTGCCTTGTATTCTTCAGCCCAAGTGGTATAGAGTCGTTATTCAAGAATTTCCCTAATTTTTCTCAGGGTGATACTCAGATCGCTACTTTTGGCCCAACAACAGCAAAGGCTGCGGAGGCTGCTGGTCTTAAAATTGACATCAACGCTCCTTCAAAGAATGCGCCATCGATGACAATGGCCATTGAACAGCACATCAAATCGAACTCCTAGTTTATCTTGCGCTTTAGATGGCGCATTGCAAACACACTTACGGAAAAGATCAAAGGCTCAAAAGCGTTCTAATTTTTGACCAAGTATTTACTAGAGGCGAAAAAATTAAAGCTTTCCCTATTCTTGCACGCCATACAACCAGTACTTTTGATGCTAATGTGCCTTTTCAAGTTGCAACAACTGTTAGTAAAAGAAGATTTAGGAAGGCCGTATCAAGAAATCGCATTAAAAGGCTTATGCGTGAGGCTTGGCGATTGGAAAAACACCGGTTAGAAACTGATTGGACTAAGGGCGATCCTCAGGGTGCTTTAATATTAATATATGTGGGGCATGAAATCCCCACTTTTGAGAATTGTGCAGATACGATTAGAAAGATCGTTGACGTTCTCCTCGAGAAGAAAGAGAATCAATGAAATCAATTAAGAATTCTAAACTGTTTATTTGGGTTATCGCTATATTAGGAATTACTAGTGTTTCGTTAACAACAGTTACCAAGCAGGATTTTTTCGAGATGTCAAAACAACTCGAAATTATGACTTCAACATTTAGAGAATTAAACATTTACTATGTTGACCCTCTATCTCCCGGCGAACTTGTCCATAAGGCTATTGATGCTATGTTAGAATCTCTAGACCCATACACAGTATACTACCCTGAGGAAAAGATGGAGGATGTTAGATTTATTTCGACTGGTGAATATGGTGGGATAGGTATATCTCTAAACGAAAATTGGGAAGGAAAACATATCGTTGCAGACATAGTAGAAGGAGGCCCTGCAGAGAATGCAGGTGTGGAAATTGGAGATGAAATTGTGAGTGTAAAAGGAATGAATATTCGGGGTGAGAGTATCGAAGTTATCTCAGACCAAATCAAAGGAACGACAGGTACAGAAATTGACATCGGCATTGTTAAATATGGGGATTCAAAAACAACATCAATAACTCTGAAGAGAGCTAAAATTAAAAAACCAGACATCCCATATCGTGGTATGGTAAGTGATAAAACTGGATATATAATCTTGAGTAAATTCACAAAAACAGCTTCTTCGGAAGTGAGAAAATCACTCGTATACTTAACTGATTCACTTGGAGCTGAAAATATTATTCTTGACCTAAGAGGAAATGGAGGCGGACTGTTGAGAGAGGCTGTAAATATTGTAAACTTTTTTGTCCCTAAAGGCACAGGTATCGTTGATATGCGTGGCAAAACAGAGGCGTGGAACAAGAGTTATTCCGCTCTTAGAAGACCTATTCTAAAGGACATCCCACTTGCAGTTTTGATCGATGATAGAAGTGCGTCTGCTTCAGAAATTGTGTCCGGAGCAATACAAGAATTGGATAGGGGTATAATTGTTGGCAGGGAAAGTTTTGGCAAAGGGTTAGTTCAGCAAACTAAAGATTTGGCATATGGATCAAGAATGAAAATAACTGTAGCTAAGTACTACACGCCAAGCGGGAGGTGCGTCCAAAGATTACACTACGGAGATAGAGATGATAACGGAGAAGCAACTGTAGCAGCAGATTCAACACTGAAAATTTTTTACACTTCAAATGGAAGGCCCATAATAGAGGGGCGTGGAGTTTTCCCCGATGTAGAAATCAAGCCTCAATACATTGGTTATGTATTAGATGGGCTTATGGATAATAACGTATTATTTGATTTCGCCATAAGTAGAGATTTTAATGTTGACAACCCTAGTAAGTATGTTTTATCAGATCAAGATTGGGAGGATTTTATCGTCTTTGTTGAAGAAGAGTTTATGAAAGAAAACCGAGGAAAACCATATCAAGCAGTTTCAGTTGAACTCATTGAAGTTTTAGAAACAGCTCTTGAAGAAGATGGTTTATTAGGTGAAAGTGGTGCAATAGTTGATTCATTGCAAAATGCTGTTTTACCTAAAATTGAAGAAGACATCAGAAGGAATGAAGAAGAAATAAGAAAGGCTCTTGAAGAAGAAATTGTATTTCACAAAACAAACACTTCCGGGCTTTTTGAATACCAACTTCCAAGAGATCCAAACACTCAAAAAGCAATTGAGCTTTTAGAATCGGGCGAATACAAAAACTTACTTCTTGGGCCTGCCAAGTAAAATACAATTAGCCGGGCTTGTAATTACAACAGCCGCACTCCCATGGTCGCCGTTTGGTACTAGTTTAGGAATGGGGCTACTTGCTTTAAGCTGGATAGTTGCTGTTGCAATAAAAGCAACCATCAAGCCTGAGAGTAAGCTTTTAGCTATTGCTCTTATAGCTTGTTTTGCATGGTATTCATTAGGATTATTATGGAGCGAAAATATTGTTGAGGGGTTAGCTGCGGTCAAAATAAAGCTGCCCCTTTTAATCGTCCCGCTGTCTCTTTTCTATGTGAAGAGGGATCCTTTGACTTTAAAAATCGCAGTCAAAACACTAATAATTTCTACTCTTTTTGCTGCGATTGCTGGGCTGATTTACGGAGGTTTTATTGAGCCTGGAAATTACTCTCCTTACATCTCACATATCAGGATGGGGCTATTGCTTGCTCTTTGTCTAGGTCTTGCGGTACTAGAAAAGAAATGGACTTTTACTGCAGTTTTTGGAGTGGTGGCGCTTTTGTCTGTTTGGCATACACAATCATTAACAGGAGTATGTATGATAGCATTCACTTTATTCTACACTTCAGTCGCTCTTTCTTGGGCTATGTATAGAGTCCAAACCACAGTAACAGCACTTTTAACTTGCATAATTACGGGCGGAATTATTTTATTCTCAATGATGCCTAACACTTATTCAGGAGAATTAGAAACACACACTCCATGGGGTAATGAGTATACCCACTATCCTGAAAGACACTTAGAAGAAAACGGGCATAAAGTATACATCAACCTTGCTATAGACGAAATGAGACCTGAGTGGAACAAAGTCAGCTTAGTTCCATTCGATTCGTTAGACGCAAACGGATTTCCACTTAAATCAACTCTGACTAGATATCTTACTTCTCAGGGCAAGCCAAAAAACGGAGCCCAAATCGCTAGCCTATCACATAAAGACATATCCAACATAGAATCTGGTCACACCTCAGTCCGAATATCAACTCATTCCGGCCTAAGCCTACGTATTGACGAACTTAAATTTGAACTTGGCAACTACCTCGACGGCGGCAACCCCAACGGCAATTCTGTCACCATGCGCCTTGAGTCCTTCAAGGCTGGTACTTATGTTCTAAAAAAGGGCGGACTTATAACCCTACTGTTTGGTAAAGGAACCGGAGATCTTACTAGTTCACTAAATCGCGCTTATGTAGAAACAGAATCGAGATTACATGAGAAATTTTGGAAGCGAACTCATAATCAATATTTGGCATGGTGGATAGAATGCGGATTAATTGGATTGACTTTATGGTTAGTCGTACTACTAGCAAGTTGGAATTCAATTGAGGGCTCGCTAAAACTTGCATGGTGGATAGTCGCAATATCATGCCTAGCTGAAGACACGCTTGAAACACAAGCCGGTGTTACCTTTGCTGCACTTGCTATAACGATATTTACGCTAGTACCAACTAAGAGAAATTGATGGAAAAGCTCACTGCCATTATCCCAACATTCAACGAAGAGCACAACATCGTTGATGCAATTAAAGCAGTGGATTTTGCAGATGAAATAATCGTAGTAGATTCTTTCAGCACAGATAAAACAGTTGAACTAGCAACTCCTCTTGCAACTAAAATTATCCAAAGAGAATATGAGAACTCCGCATCCCAAAAAAATTGGGCCATTCCTCAAGCAAAATACAAATGGATATTACTACTAGACGCAGACGAAAGAGTTCCAACTGAACTCAAAGAAGAAGTCATAGAAAAATTGAATTCAACCCCAAGCGAAAGCGGTTTTTGGATAGGACGAATCAATCACTTCATGGGTAAGCGAATTCGTTTTAGTGGATGGAGAAGAGACAGAGTAGTCAGACTTTTTAAAAGAGATGAGTGTAGTTACGAGCCATTGCAAGTCCATGCTGAGATTATATCTAAAGGAAAAATTGGAGCTCTCAAGCAAAAACTGATGCACAACACCTTTGTCAGCAGAGAGGAATTCCAACAAAAGCTCATAAGGTATGCTAGATGGCAAGCAAACGATTACGATTCAAAAACAGGCACCATCACTATTTACCACACTTTATTCAAACCAGCAGTGCGATTTTTAAAGCACTTCATTTTCCAGCTTGGCATATTTGACGGTTATGTGGGCTTCATAATTTCCAAGTATCAAGCAAACGCCGTCAAAATGAGATACTATTACCTACGTGAAATGAGGAAAAATCGTGAGAAGTAGTTGGTAATGTGTGGAAAACCTAGATTGGTAGGCTTATCGTAAGCCTGTAGATTTGTCAACTATGAATGTCCTACTACTCGGCTCTGGAGGTTGCGAACACGCGATAGCTTGGAAACTAACCCAAAGCTCCTTATTGTCAAATCTTTACGTAGCTCCTGGAAATGCAGGAACAGATTCTATAGCGACAAATGTCGACATAGATATTATGGATTTTCCTTCAATTGGAAGGTTCGTACGAAAGCATGACATTAATATGCTAATTGTAGGGCCCGAGGCTCCACTTGTTGAAGGCATTATAGATTTCTTCCAAGATTCTGATAAATTCGAAGGACTTGTTACAATTGGTCCTAGAAAAGCTGGCGCAATGTTAGAGGGATCAAAAGATTTTGCAAAGGCATTTATGGTAAGACATGATATCCCAACAGCGGATTACGCAACCTTTACAAACAATGACATCGATGCAGCTAAGGTTTTTATTGATGAAATAACTCCTCCATATGTTATTAAGGCAGATGGCTTGGCAGCAGGCAAGGGTGTAATTATTACTTCTGATCGCGCTGAAGCTAAAGCAACTCTAGACGATATTTTAGTCGGTAATCAATTTGGCGATGCAGGATCACAAGTTGTAATTGAACAGTTTATGGAGGGAATAGAGGTGAGCTATTTTGTTGTTACCGACGGAGACGCTTATCGCATTCTTCCATCTGCAAAGGATTACAAGAGAGCCGGAGATGGAGATACAGGCCCAAACACGGGTGGCATGGGCGCTGTCAGCCCAGTACCATTTGTCGATGCTGAGTTCCACACTAAGACACTAAACCAAATCATAATTCCTACAATCAAAGGCCTTAAGGAAGATGAAATTCCATTCAACGGATTCATCTTCATAGGTCTTATGAAAGTTGGTAGTGACCCCTATGTTATAGAGTACAATACTAGACTTGGTGATCCTGAAACTGAGGTTATTCTCCCAAGAGTTAAGAGCGACCTACTTCATATGTTTGACGCACTAGGCTCTGGAATGCTGAGCGAGTACGACCTTCAGATTGACGAAAGAGCAGCTACAACTGTAATTCTAACTTCAGGTGGATACCCTGGTGCTTATGACAAAGGCATCACTATAACAGGTTTGGATAAAACTCCTGATGCTAAAGAAGGAATAGTGTTCCATGCTGGAACTAAAACCTCTAGAGGTAAAGTCCAAACAAATGGTGGAAGGGTAATTGCATGTACTGGATTAGGTGCAAACCTAGAAAAAGCCCTAGAAAGGAGTTACAAAATTGCAGATTCAATAGACTTCGGAAAAAAACAATACAGAAAGGATATTGGACAAGATGTTATCGCAAAAGAAGAGTAAAGACTTAAAAAAAACGAAATTTAGACGATAGTACCGTCCTCCTCAGCCTGCTTTGTGTACTTCTTTTGAAGGTATAGCCAATATACTCCTCCAACAACACATAATAAAACAACACCTAGATTTAGTGGGTCTGCCATAGGGACTAAAATTGTTTCAAATGACCATTCTATAAACTTACCAAGTGGTGTGATGATGTCTTGTGTGTTCATGTGAGAAAGGTGTTCAATATTTGAGGGTAAATTTAATAGGAATTACTTAAATATATCGAACTTTGTACCCATGAAAATTGGAGTAGTAACCTTCCCTGGATCAAATTGCAATATGGACATGGTCCATGCGCTCAAAAATGAACTCGGATACGTTGTTGTTGAACTTTGGCATAAAGACTCAGACCTTCAAGGAGTTGACGCTGTGATTTTGCCTGGTGGCTTTAGCTATGGAGATTACTTGAGAAGTGGAGCCATCGCTCGTTTCTCAAACATTATGGAAGAAGTTGTCAAGTTTGCCGGAAATGGCGGTAAAGTTTTAGGTATTTGCAATGGATTCCAAATTCTTTGTGAAGCTGGCTTACTTCCTGGAACTCTTATGCACAATGAGTCTAAAAAATTTATTTGCAAAAATGTACACGTGGTTCCCGTTTCTAGAACTGCGTCAATTACAGCTAATTTAGATCCTAAAGCTCCTCTTAAAATTCCAATCGCTCACGGAGAGGGAAACTACTTTCTGCCTGATGCTGAACTAGAAGCACTTGAAGCAAATGGCCAAGTAATTTTTAGATATAGTGACGAACAAGGGACCGTAAACTCTGCAGCTAACCCTAACGGATCTAAAAACAATATTGCAGGTGTTTGCAACGATAATAAGAATGTATTCGGAATGATGCCTCACCCTGAAAGAGCTTGCTCCGATGATTTAGGTAACACTGATGGTATTAACATCTTACGTGGTCTTTTAGAAGTTGTAGAATTAGCATAAAATGAACCCCTATTCAGCTGGCCCCTTTCTTGAGAAGATTGAGATTCCCGCAGATTTACGCGAGAAATTTCAACCGTATGAATTAAAGCAGGTTTGTGATGAATTAAGGCAGTACATTATTGATGTAGTATCAGAAAAAGGAGGCCACTTTGGAGCTAGTCTTGGAGTTGTTGAACTAACTGTAGCGCTGCATTACGTGTTTAATACACCCTATGATAATCTTGTTTGGGATGTAGGGCACCAAGCATACGGACACAAAATACTAACTGGAAGAAGAGCGCAGTTCCATACAAACAGAAAATACAAAGGCCTTAGCGGATTTCCTAAAAGAGCTGAGAGCGAGTACGACACATTTGGAGTTGGGCACAGTTCAACAAGTGTGTCAGCAGGGCTTGGAATGGCAGTAGGCAGCAGGCTAAATAAAGAAGATGAAAAACACAATGTAGCAATTATTGGAGATGGAGCAATGACAGCTGGAATGGCCTTCGAGGGGCTTAACCACGCAGGAATTGAAGACAGCAATATGCTCGTCATCCTCAATGACAATTGCATGAGTATTGACCCACCCGTTGGGGCATTGAAAGAATATCTAACTGACATTACTACTTCTCATACTTATAATAAGGTTAAGGACCAGGTTTGGGATTTACTAGGACAGATGTCAAAATTTGGCCCCAACGCCCAGAGTATTGTTCAAAAAGTAGAAAAAGCAATTAAATCAGCTGTTATCAACCAAAGTAACTTGTTTGAATCGCTGAACTTCAGATATTTTGGGCCTGTAGATGGACACGACGTGGAATACCTTCAAAAGGTATTGAGGGACCTAAAGGATATAAAAGGGCCTAAACTACTACACGTTGTTACTCGTAAAGGTGCAGGATACGAACCTGCAGAAGTTGGTAGCGCAACTAAGTGGCACGCCCCTGGTCTTTTTGATAAGGAAACTGGTGCTCAAATGGCTTCGTCAGATAATGACCCTAAGCCTCCTAAGTTCCAAGATGTATTTGGGAAAAGTATTATCGAATTAGCTAAAGCTGACAATAGGATTGTTGGTGTTACTCCTGCCATGCTTACAGGAAGTAGCTTGGGTATGATGATGGAGGTTATGCCCGAGAGAACTTTTGACGTAGGTATTGCCGAACAACACGCAGTGACATTCAGTGCGGGTATGGCAACAGAAGGATTAATCCCGTTTTGTAACATCTATTCAAGCTTTATGCAAAGAGCTTATGACCAAGTGATACACGATGTAACGTTGCAAAATTTGCATGTCGTTTTCTGTTTAGATCGAGGAGGATTAGTAGGAGCTGATGGCCCAACACATCACGGAGTTTTTGATTTGGCCTATATGAGGACACTTCCAAATATGGTTGTTGGTGCGCCTATGAATGAGCCAGAATTAAGGCACATGATGTACACCGCGTCGATGGAGTACAAGGGGCCCTTCACTATTAGATATCCTAGAGGTACAGGGTCAGTTGTAGATTGGCAAGTTCCATTTGAGAAAATGGATGTTGGAACTGGTAGAAGATTGAAAAATGGCGAGGATGTTGCTGTTCTTAGCATTGGAGCTATTGGGACTGAGGCTGAAAAGGCTGTTGAAAGACTTGAAAAAAAGGGTGTAAAGGCTGGTCATTATGATATGAGATTTGTGAAACCACTAGATGATTTGCTGTTACACGAGGTGTTCTCAAAATATAAAATTGTGGTAACGGTTGAGGATGGGTGTGTTCAAGGAGGGTTTGGATCTGCAGTACTTGAATGGATGTCAGATCAAGGTTATTTATCAATAGTGAAAAGACTTGGTGTCCCTGATAGATGGATTGAGCATGGAACTCAGGCTGAACTTTACCAAGAATGTGGATATGATGTTGCGGCAATTGAAGAAGCTGTATTAGAACTTGTTACATCTTTAGAAGCACCAAGTGGAAGTGCACGTGCTTCAGCTTAACTTAGCTGAAGTGGAAGAACCAATTAGAAATAGAGTGGCGGAAAGTGGGCTTATTCAGCTCGAACTTTCGGAATTGATATCAATTGATTGTATGGAGATTGACTTCACTTCTTGGCTCCAAGAAGGCCTAGTTTTAATTGAAAAAGATTTTAGAAACGAGGTGAGCAAACTTAATGTTGAATCATATAAAGGCAAGGGTATTGGTCTTAAAGTTGGTGGCGAAGCAATTGTACCAGATTGGGCTTGGATGGTAATTACATCTAGACTTGAGAGTGCCGAATTTGTAGTCGTTGGAGGAATACAAGGTGCAAAAAGTGAAGCGCTTAGACGTGGAATCGACAATATCAATCTTGACAACTATAAAGACAAAAGAGTAATAGTAAGAGGGTGCGATTCTGCATCTGGTCCTGAAGGATTGCTTTTGTTTCAGACCAAACTACAACCTGTCGTTAAGTCAATCATGTTTGGTGAAGCATGTAGTACCGTGCCTGTATTTAAAAAAAGTAATGCTCAGTAAAGAATCAGACAAAAAGCTCTTTTTAATAGATGCATATGCACTGATTTTTCGAGCATATTATGCCTTTATTAAAAACCCTAGAATCAATTCAAAAGGGATCAACACATCTGCAGTTTTTGGGTTTACAAACGCGTTACTTGAGGTGATACGAAATGAAAAACCAACACACATTGCTGTAGTGTTTGACCCTCCTAACGGATCGTTTAGGACAGAGGTGTTTGAAGAATATAAGGCAAACAGAGATGAAACTCCCGAAGACATAAAACATAGTATTCCTTTAATTCACAAGGTTCTTGAAGCAATGAACATTCCTATTAGAATTGAGCCTGGATTCGAGGCTGACGATCTAATTGGTTGTCTAGCCAAAAGAGCCGAAGCCGAAGGTTTCGATGTGTACATGATGACGCCGGATAAAGATTTTGGGCAACTGGTTTCAGACAGAGTTAGGATGTACAGGCCCGGTAGGGGAAAGAATCCAGCTGAAATATGGGGGCCAGAAGATGTGTGTAAAAAGTTTGGACTACAGAACACAGAGCAAGTGATTGACTACCTAGGTCTCATGGGTGATGCTTCTGACAATATCCCTGGAGTACCAGGAGTGGGTGCGAAGACTGCGTCAAAATTATTGACAGAATTTGGAAGTATTGAGGGGCTTTATGAAAATACTGACCAACTCAAGGGTAAGTTAAAGGAAAAGGTAGAGGCAAATCACGATAAGGCACTTTTATCTAAACAGTTGGCAACTATTGTAGTTGATATTGATACAGATAATGACTTTGACAAAATGCTTTTGGAAGAGCCAAACACGGTTAAGCTTCAAGAAATTTTAGAAGAACTTGAGTTCAGAACTTTGATGCATAGAATTATGCCCAATGCTTCACCATCGGCGCCTAGCAAACCAAAGGATGCAAAACCACAAATCTCTATTCCAAATTCATTAGATCCACAACTCGACATGTTTGCGGTCGATGACGAGGTGAAAAAAGAAAAAGAGGAGGAGGTAGCACATAAGCCACTAGGTAATTATAAAATTGCAGATAGTCCTTCAAGTAGAACGGAATTACTTCAGAAGATTGAACAGTCAGATAGATTTGGCTTACACCCCATTACTTCTGGCTTCAACCCAATGCTTGATGAACTACTAGGTTTTGCAATTTGTACTGAAGAAGGTAGCGCAACTTATGTACCCCTTGAAGAGGGTGTTCTTGATGAATTTAGCAACGTCCTCAGTGATAATGGCAAAACGATAGTTGCTACGAACTACAAATTTGCTGCAAAAGTTTTCGCAATGAGTGGTCTAGATATTTCAAAGAATATTTACGATTGTATGATTGCACATTATCTGATAGATCCAGATTCTAATCACAGGTTGGATCAGATGGTAGTCACATATGTAAATGAGCAGCCTCGCTCGCTTGAAAAAATAATTGGCAAGGGTCGCGCTATCAAATCTTTCAGAGATATCAAACTTGATATTGTTTGTGATTACGCGTGTGAATCTGCAGACATGGTTATGAGGCTATCTAAAGTTCTACATAAGCATATAGAAGACCAAAACATGGTAAAGTTGTTAGAAGAAGTTGAACTTCCTCTAGCCGGAATTCTTGTTGATATAGAACTTGCCGGAGTAAATCTTGATACAGCTATGCTTAAGGATTACAGCGTTCAGCTTTCAGGCCAAATAGACACTCTTCGAAAATCCATTCTTGAATCAGCAGGAACTGATTTTAATGTTGATTCACCCCGACAACTTGGTGAAGTGTTATTTGATAATTTACAACTATCAGAAAAAGCAAAGAAAACTAAAACTGGTCAATACCAAACTGGAGAAGATGTCCTCAAAAAGCTTAAATACACGCATCCAATTGTAAATCAAGTCCTAGAGTATAGGAAATTGAAAAAGCTCCTTAGTACATATGTAGAGCCACTTCCTAAACTAGTAAATGAAAAGACGGGAAGAGTTCATACTTCTTATATGCAAACTGTTGCTTCTACAGGCAGGCTTAGCTCTAAGGACCCCAACTTGCAAAACATTCCAGTAAGGACTGAAGCGGGGAGAGAAATTAGAAAGGCGTTTATCCCAGCTGATGCAAATCATATTCTATTAGCAGCAGATTACAGTCAGGTAGAGCTTAGAGTTGCTGCAGCAATGAGTGGAGATCCTGGATTAGTTGAGGCGTTTAAAGAAGGTATAGACATCCATACTGCAACGGCAGCAAAAGTGTTTGGCGTTGAAATAGATGAAGTGGATAGAACTCAAAGATCACAGGCAAAGGCTGTAAATTTTGGGATATTGTACGGTCAAGGGGCGTTTGGTTTAGCAGAAGAATTGGGGATCAAAAGACGTGAAGCAAAAGAAATTATTACAAGCTATAACGAGCAGTTTAAATCCCTTGAAAGCTTTACTAGAGAGTGTGTAGAAAAGGCGAGAGAGGTAGAATATGCTGAAACTATTCTTGGTCGTAGGAGGAAGCTTCCGGACATAAATTCTAACAATGGGATGGTAAAGGCTTTTGCGGAGCGTAATGCCGTAAACGCACCAATTCAAGGATCAGCGGCAGATATAATTAAGGTGGCAATGGTTAGGATTTCTAAGGCCTTAAAAGAAAGCGGCCTCAAAGCCCAAATGATAATGCAAGTTCACGACGAACTAGTATTTGATGTACACAAAGACGAGCTCGAGGTATTAAAGCCAATTGTGAAAAAATGCATGGAAGAAGCCATCGAAATCAGCGTGCCTCTTGATGTCGATATGAGTTCGGGTAATGATTGGTTAGAAGCTCACTAAAGCTCAAAAACCACTTACTTTATTACCCAAGAAAGTGCCTTAGATGTTCCGTCCAGTTCAATTACTACAAAGTAAGTTCCTCGGCTCCTATCTGCTGAAGAAATTGAAAAGCTATGTGTACTAGCCTGTAGATGGCCGCTGTAAATAGTTTCAACGAATCTGCCTGAAGCGTCAAAAAGAGTTATTACAGCATCGTGATCATTTACTATGGTGCAACTTAACTCTGAAACTCCTTCCGATGGATTTGGGTATAGACTCCAATTTGGCCCTACTTTCCATTCCTCAACAACAATCATATTATTGTCGTATGCAGTAATGTTTATGTCGTCCAAGAAAATGTCATTGCCCAATCTAGATTCAAATTCGAACATCACTCTGAAATATGGAGTAAGGTAAATTTCTTGATCTAGTGTTAGAGTGTATTCATTCCACTCTGTTTGGTCCGAAGGCGCAAAAGGATAGTAATGCGGCTCAGCAGATGGAAGATCCGTAAACCCTCTATGCATTTTTCTTAGGTCCCAATCAGCTCCACAATCACCAGTTACACTAACCTTAAGTCTGTCGTCTGTTTCGTCATCGTCATTAGTTCCTTTAAAGCAGTAAGCCCACTTATAACTAATCCTAACCTCATCAATTCCATTTGAGAGATCCATTGTGCTAGAAGTAAGGTAATCTTTGTTGAATTCTAGGTTGTTTTGCCAGTTTTCAATATGTAGTGATCTACTCCCGTTGTATGAAACCTCATTATTTATCTGCCATGACCCATCACCAAGCGGATCATGTATAAACCAATGTTCGCTTGGATAATCACTAGGTTCAAATCCTTGAATAGTTGGTGAAGCCATCGCTCCGCCTGGCAGTACATTAATCAAAATTGGCTCAGAACTCATTTCAGAAGCACTGTTACTTGCTGTAAGAATCACCTCGTAGGTGCCTGCTTCGTTGAATACGTGATAAGGCGCTGAGTGATCTTCGTAATTTGAGCCTTCAAGAACTGTCCCGTCACCAAAATTCCAAGTCCAGTTTTCTACGTCGTGATAACTATAGTCTGTGAATTGAACTCCGTCACCTACGCAAACTACGTCTTTGTCAGCTTCGAATGTGACTTCACAAAGAAGTGGAGCGCCTTCTACTCCAGTGGCAATAAGGTTTGCATCTGTAGAAAGCTGATTTCTTTGGGCTACAGAAGAGAGGGCGGCTGTGCGCATTCTTGTTTTTTGGCCTTCCGTAAACATCCTTCCACAGTAAGAATATTCTAAGAAATTTTGGACGTTATCCAAAGACCCACAAGATTCCCCAGCAAGATTACAAGTAGTCCAACCAAGAGTAGTAGGCGTATCGGCAACATTATCGTCCATATCGCAATTGTCTAATTCACCCGGAGTGTTAGAACCACCCCATAGATGACGAAGGTTCAGCCAATGCCCCACTTCGTGTGTAAGAGTTCTAGAACGAAATGTATTAGAAGTTCCGATAGAACCCGTATAAGAGTTTTGGATTACAATTCCGTCAAGCCAAGAGTTGCCCCATCCGTCAACAGATCCGGGGAGATATGCATATCCAGCCGCTCCTGCAGCTTCCTCACAAACCCAAACATTTAAATACTTGTTTCTAGGCCAGCTAATTAATTCCTTCACTTCATCTTCACCCTCAAATGTCATTGTACTAACTGTACGAGTTATTCCTGAATGACAAAAACCGTCAGGGTCTTTTTTAGCTAATCTAAACTCAATTTCAACGTCACCAACTATTCCCTCAAAAGCGCTTATCACATCATCTAAGTCATCATTTAATGCCCTAAAATCTCTATTGAGTACTTCAACAGCATCGTGGATTTGAGAATCTTCAATGTTCTCAACTCCATTAAAATGGATGATATGAAAAACTATTGGAATAACAATTAACTCCGCACGTTGCTCGCCACCTAAAAGAGCTGTTTTCGTATCTATTTCAAGCTGATGTGAACCTGGAGAAATAGCTTCAATTTCATCTGGTGTAAGACCAAACATTCTGACAGTAGAATTGTAAATTCCGCACGGTTCATCGTGCTGAGCAAATACTGTACTAACAATTGAGAATAAGGTGATTACACTCAGCAATACTGATTTACTAAAGACTTGCAACATGTTTTAATTTCTTGAGGACTACAAAGATACACTCTCAAGCCTTAACCCTAAGTCAGTGATCTCTTCTAGTGGTTCACTCCTCATTCCATGGGTTATCCCCAACTCATATTTACCACTGAGAGGAAAAGCAATATCGTTGAAGTATTCAATACGGTGATTTACCATATCCCCCAATCCTGAACCATACCAATTCCCCCTATTATCAGCCAAAACACATTCAAGTATATCCACTCTGTGTTTAGCATTTGGATAGGTGATATCAATAAATAGAAAAATGTTTGAATATGGATAACTAGCTGTGTGACTAAGGTCAACATGAGAATTAAATCTAGTAGTAGAATCGGAGATATTAAATTCGAACTTTAGAGTATCTGAAGAATACCAGCCGTGCGCATCAACAGTCCTTGACTTCGAGTAAAACGGTATATCAAAACACGAAGTGATTGCACAAACAACCAATAGAATAGCTATAAACCTCATGATCTTGCAGATGCTTGTTTCTTATTCCTGTTTCCGCCCCAACCTTTGCGTTTGTTGCGTATGTTTTTGCGCCTTCCTCCCTTTAAATTATCAAATCTTGTAAGATCATCCTGACCTACTACATTGCTGTAAGTGTGATCAATTTCTTCTACATCCTCAGGTATTGCAAATTCAGAAATAGATGCGATTTTTTCTCCACCTTGGGATTTAGCAATTAGTTTGTTAGCCTCTTCTACAGGCAGTGCTATTGGTCCACCTCCATAATCTCCGAGTTGTAGAAAGTAAACAATACGCTTGAATATGTCCATTTTGAACACAACAGCCTTTCCTTTTTGAGTGAAAATTTTGGCATGTGGAGACGGGAATTCTTTTACTGATTCAACATATTGGTCGAGCTCAAAATTGAGACAGCATTTTAACTTCCCGCATTGGCCGGCTAATTTGATGGGGTCTAGAGCTAGTTGCTGGTATCTAGCAGCGCCGGTTGAAACTGATCTAAAATCTGAAAGCCAAACCGAACAGCACAATTCTCGCCCACAAGATCCTATACCTCCTACTCTAGCAGCTTCCTGACGTGCGCCAATCTGACGCATGTCTATCCTAATGCCAAACTTTCCAGCAAGTTCTCGTACCAATTCTCTAAAATCTACTCTATCATCCGCTATGTAGAAAAAGGTCGCCTTTTTGTTATCACCTTGGAATTCAACATCTGTCAATTTCATAGGAATTCCTAATCTCTTTATGATTTCACGAGCTTCTAATCTTGTTGTGTCTTCTCTTTGCCTTGCTTTATGCCAAACCTCAATTTCTTCTTTTGTAGCCTTATGCATCACCTTCTTGATTTCGTGATCGTCACGAACCTTTCGGGCTGACATTTGACTTTTAACAAGCTCACCAGTAAGTGAAACTACACCAACATCAACTCCTGGATTTAGGTTTAAAGTCACTACATCACCAACATAGAATTTTGAACCAGGCCTAGCTCTATAAAATCCCTTTCTATTGTTCTTAAAGCGCACTTCAACAATATCAAATGCTTTAGAGCCATTGGGTATAGCAATACCTTCAAGCCAGTCAAAAACTGTTTTAGAGCCGCATCCACACGAACCACAACGCCCGTTGTTACGACATCCTCTTGGTTGTCCATCTAATCCTATGCTGCAACTGCTACATCCCATCATCTACGAATATAAAAAGATTAGGCTGCTTCTTTCCTCAATAACATGTGTATCTGAACGCTTAAGTCCATGAACACAATTTTTGAGTTAACATTTCCTGTAATATCCTTGTGTGCCGCTTCAAGTAGAGAGGTGATTTTCACCACGTTTTGATGATGAATGAATTTTTGAAACTTCGATAAAAAAACTGCTTCTCCTGAGGTGAGTCGTACTAGTGATGTCGCACCATAATTGCCAACGATACATTGACGAACCATATGTAGAGCATATGTTATGAAGCTTTTTTGGGCTTCTCTTCCTTGTGCTGCAAAATCATTTGCCTGCATCATCATGGACTCAGCGTTACGTGCCCAACAAGCCCTCATCCAAGCTGAGAAAAGTTCTAAATCAGGAGTTTCTGAACTCGCTTTGGCAAGCCTTTTAGCTGCAGTAATATTCCCTTCTGTTACGTGCACCAACCCCATTGCTTGTTCTAAGGTTAGTCCTGCAATCTTAGCAAGGCCTGAAGCGGCATCTTCATCGCTTAAGCGAGGGACTTTAAATCTTTGAAGCCTTGATAAAATCGTAGCTAGAAGTTTATCTGAATTTTGAGACACAAATAGTATTACTGTATTGTCGGTAGGCTCTTCAATTAGTTTTAAAAGCTTGTTAGCCGTATCAACTCTCATGGTTTCAGGAAGCCAAAAAATAAGCACCTTGTATCCACTATGGAATGCCTTTAGTCTAAGCTTCCTATTTATTTCAAGAGCTTCGTCCACTGAAATAAACAACTGCTTTTTATCTGCTCCAATTTTGGCAAGCCACTCCTCTTGGCCTATGTAAGCACTGTCTAGCATTACTTCACGCCAGGCTGTTTGGAATGGGGCTGAGATAGACCTTCCTGAGCTATCCTTTTTGAAAAATGGGAACGCCCAATGAAGATCTGGATGCTGAAGTTTTGAATGTGCTACACAGGATGTGCATTTCCCACAAGAATCTTCTTCAGTCCTATCTGTACAATGCAGATATTGAGCATATGCTCTAGCAAGTGCAAGAGCACCTGATCCTTCAGCACCATCTAATAGCTGTGCGTGTGCAACGTTGCCTGACTTAATGCACTCTCTGAATCGATTTGATAAAGTGGTTTGGGCTACAACATCTGAAAACAGCATCTGCTAATTTAATCAGAAGTTAGTGTTCAACGCTATATAAAATCCAAGTCCAGGAGCAGAAATACCAGAAGCAAAAGGTTTGTAGTGAACGTCTAGAATGTTTTGCACTCCAGCTTGAAGGTGCAGATCAGATGAAATATCATAAGTAGTTTCAATATTCCATGTCCACCATGCAGGTGTATGAGTCCCATCGAGAGCCTCGACTAAATTATCTGTTGCTGCGTCACCATATAGGTCAAATTTCTTAGATCCATTGAATAAAATATAAGTCTCAAAACTCCAACTAGAGCTATTTTTCAATAGTCCAACTCGCCCAAAAATCGGCGGAATATGACTCAATGGCGTCCCTCCAACAATAGTGTGACCACGAGTGTAATTTACCGTCCCATTGAATGACATGTTATCAGCAAATTGAGATTGAATCTCACATCTTGCTCCATAAATAAATGAATTTTCAAGGTTGTTATTCATATAAACAAAAACAGGTTCTCCATCGAATTCAATAACCGAATTGCCATTAAAAGTTGTTGGAAATGGAACTATTGCATCTGCCCAAAGGCTAAAGAATCCAGCTACTGTAATATTAAGTTTGGACCTCTTCTCAAAGGGACTTAAGCTGATGCTTTGGTCAAGAGAATAGATATATTCTGGATTTATTTCGTTGTTTGGAATCAATAGAACCCCATTCTTCTCGCGAATCTTTGTTGCGTCATCGATGTTTGGATTCCTAAAACCTGTAGAGAAAGATGAATGGCTTTTGATTTTTCTTCCTACAGGGGCTTCATAGCCCAAACTCCCCGTAATTGCTGCATTTTTCAAGCTTACATTATCAAATCCCAAACCTCCGAATGCATATGAGCTTAGATCATAATTCGCTTCAATAGCTGAGTAATTATATCTAATACCGGCGTACAAGACTCTATCCTCATTAGTCCTTTTAGCTGAAGCAAAAGCTCCAAGAGTCAGCATTTTTGAACCATCGTTTGCGTATCGAGTAAAAACTTCTGGAGTATTAGAAGTAGATTCTAATCCATTAAATTGACCATCAACACCCATTTCATAACCCCATCCATTCCCTTTAAAAGGCGAAGACCTCCAAATAGATGAAAGCGAGATTACATCTAAATCCTCGTATTGTTCTTCTCGTATGTCAAATCCTAGCCTTCGTTTAAGCCTAGACTCCTGTATGTTTTGGTATGCTAGTGTTGTATAAATCGACCCAGGAATTCTTAAAAACTGCTCCCAACTTAAAGCTGTCATAAGTCTTTTTTGAGGGCCGTAATTCCACTCTGCCCACTTGGGGCTATAAGTTCCATCACTAATGTTATTGATCTTGTCGTATCGAGGAATATTAGAACTAATGCTATACTGAACATTTGTCTGAAGAGCACCACCAGGTATTGCAAAACGCAGCTTATGCATAAAATCAGTTTGTTCATACCCTGTGCCCACTTGCAAATTTGGATCTGAGTTTTCTAATACTACATCTAATCCATCGATGGTATCAATGTAATCTGTTGCTAAACCCCAAGCTGAGTCTCCATGCATCCTATTCTCACCCATCCTTAAATCACCATATTCGCTTTTACTTATCGAAACAAGTGAAGCCCACTTCTCGCCACCTCCTTCAACCATTGCGCTCAAAACTGAAGAATTATTATTTGAAAGAGTTTGGACTGAAGCAAAACCAGACCAAATATCCTCTGATCCATCCCTCCTAAACCTAGGTCTATGAGTCTGAAAGTGGACCACTCCACCAAGTGCGTCGCTTCCGTATTTTACAGAGCTTGGACCCATTACTATTTGAACTTGCTCTAATGAATTTGGGTCAACAGTAATTGCGTTTTGTAGATGTCCCGATCTATAGATGGCGTTATTCATCCTTACACCATCAATTACAAGTAGAATTCTATTTGCTTCGAATCCTCTTATAATTGGCGAACCTCCTCCCTGTTGACTCTGTTGCACCATCACTTGACCTGTGTTCATTAGTAGATCCGTTGATTTGCTTGGAGCACTAGTAGAAACAACTGATGTTACTTGGAGGTTATCTACTACCTTGAGGTCGTCTCTTTGGACTTGGGCTGGACTGATATTCGAGCTGATAAGAACTGCATCAAGGCCTACAGGACTTTCGTTTAGCCTTATCTCATTACTAATTTTTTCGGTAGGCAACACCACAAGCGACTCAAATCCTAACGATCTAAATTCAAGAGAGTCTTCAACATTTCTTTTGGGCAAAATCAAAATGCCATTTACATCAGAAACTGAAGTTTCA
Organism: Crocinitomicaceae bacterium; assembly: GCA_002722795.1. Lineage (GTDB taxonomy): Bacteria > Bacteroidota > Bacteroidia > Flavobacteriales_D > Sanyastnellaceae > UBA974. The sequence continues at coordinate 131,972 of PBMY01000014.1, read as the reverse complement.
TTTGTAGTCAGGTTAGTGCAAACAGCAAATGGGATTGGCATCGATCCCACAACTACTCTAACTGTCTCAGTACTTTCTGAAGAATCTTGGGCAAACGTATCGTAAGATGCAAAAGCAAAGCAGAGTACTAAAGCTGTCTTTAATAGAATGAGGTTAGTCAAATATTGTCTCGAGGACTTCATAACTTTTTATCTCTCTTAATCCCGCATGATGCAGTTGAATGAACATTACCATAGCAAGCAAAAGTTCCTTACGTTCGTTTTGATTTAGTCTTAGGTTTCGAATGTTAACAAAATCCATGCCCGGAATTTTAATCATCAATTCTGCAAGATCATATTTAAGTAGATAAGAAGTCTTAGAAAGTAGTGGCTTAACATCGTGCCACTCTCCTGTTTCAAGGTGTAAGCTATGACTAGAATCTCCAGTATTTTCAGGCATTAATCCTAGAGCAAGAATCACTTTTGCAATAGCATAAAAGTGAAGATTAGCAACGTGTTTATCGTTCTCTAAAAGGCAAACTGCTTCTTCAATAACGTCAAAAACACCATCAATATGGGTGCCCTCAGGAACTGATTTTTCTAGAAACTCAGAAAGGAAAAAAGCCAAAGCTGTGCGTTTGGGATCACGCAATGTTTCAATAGCAGATGATGCCCTTTCAACCCCTTTAAAAGTTGCAAGTGAATTTGAATTTTTACGTTTTACCTCTGAAAGCTCAAGGGTAGCAAGTGGATGCCAAAGCACGCTTGTCTTTTTACTTACTCTAACAAATACAGGCAAAATCCCGTACTCTTGAGTCAGCACTTTTACAACTTTACTTGAATCAGAATATGAGATAGCTCCAATCACAATTGCTTTGAGGGATGGAACTAACATAGGATTACTCTTTTTCGGTGTTTGGCTCAACCCAGCACCCTGCACTCTTAATCAACTCAATCAAAGCTGCAACTCCTTGCTCCTCAGGAATATTCTTCTGTACAACTTCCTTTTCCTTGTAAAGTGTGATTTTGCCCGGACCTGTTCCAACGTATCCAAAATCTGCGTCCGCCATCTCACCAGGTCCATTCACAATGCATCCCATGATACCAATCTTGACACCCTTCAAATGGTTTGTCGCCTCTCTAATCTTAGCTGTAGTCTCTTCTAGATCAAAAAGTGTTCTCCCACAACTTGGGCAAGAAATATACTCAGTCTTAGAAATTCGAGTACGTGTTGCCTGAAGTATCCCAAAGCTCAATCTATTTCGCTCAACCAAACTTACTTTCTCACCTTCGAGCCAAATACCATCAATCTTTTTATCAATCAATAGAGCTCCAACATCTATGCTAGAGTAAAGGGTGAAATTTTCTATTTCAGCAGAGCAGTTATTCCTTAAAATAATTCTCCAACCTCCGGACTCGATTGAAGCGATTGCCTGTCTGTACTCGCTAACTGGCATTTCGCTTTCTGAGCTAAGGACAATAACTAGGTTGTCTCTATTTCTAAATTCTTTTCCTAGTTTGCTAGCGTCTGAGGTATTTAAAGCGATATAGTGAGTGCCTACGCTTGCGGCTTGGGCGTCTAATTCTCTGTATTCTTCTAAAGACCAAAGCGGATCATGTCCTTCAAGCGTCTCAGACCAACTAGAACCATTTACAAGAACCCTCAAAGTTCCTGGCAGTTTGAAATCAACAGGCCTTGAACTAGTATATATCAAGTCAGCAGCTTGGTCACCGATCCACCACTTATCATCAGTAACTGAATATCTATACCCAACGTCGATAAGATTAGCGTGTGTGACATCGCCAAACTGTTCAATACTTTGAATTACAATTGGTGTTCCCGACATCCTCTTTTCAGGATTTAACTCTGATCTAACTCCATTGTGTCCTACATATCTATCCACTAATGTGCGAGCAACTGGTAGCTCTGCCTCAGGTTTCTCAGTTAAACTTACTCTGACTGTATCCCCTATCCCCTCTTCGAGCAAAGTCCCAATTCCAATTGCTGATTTCACTCTTCCGTCTTCGCCATCACCAGCCTCAGTAACACCCAAATGAATTGGGTAATTCATCCCTTCTTCTTCCATCCTTGTAACTAAAAGCCTATAGGCATCCACCATCACATTTGTGTTTGACGATTTCATAGAAATAACGAGTGAATGATAGTCATTCTCCCTACATATTATGATGAACTCCAAAGCACTCTCAACCATTCCTAGAGGTGTGTCGCCAAACCTTGAAGTAATTCTATCTGATAGAGAGCCGTGGTTGGTCCCTATCCTCATAGCTCTTCCTAGTTCCTTGCATTTTAGGACAAGGGGAGTGAACTTTTCGCGAATTCTAACTAGCTCCTCGGCATAGCTTGCGTCAGTATAATCGTGATTGATAAACTTCTTTTTGTCTGCGAAATTCCCGGGGTTGATTCTGATTTTCTCTACAAAATCTGCTGCTCTAAATGCAGCGTTGGGAGTAAAGTGAATGTCTGCAACAATAGGTGTTTCGTGTCCTGCAGCCCTTACGCCAGCTACTATCGATTCAAGTGCATCTGCATCTTTGATACTCGGTGCAGTTAAACGGACTAATTCTGATCCAGCTTCTATTAGGCTAATGGATTGGGCTATGCTTGCTTCGATATCGCGGGTGTCAGTTGTTGTCATTGACTGAATCCTCACAGGTGCATCGCCACCAATAGTTGTTGATCCCACCTTTACCTTTCTCGTCCCATCGATATCACCTAACCCTGCAAAAAAAACCCTTTGTCTGATTAAAATCCAGATCACGCTAACAGAAATAGCTGCGTCTGCAATATTCCAAATTGGAGGGAATATCTCATTACCCCCTAGACCCATAGGCATCCATGATGGCCATCTTACAACAAAATGAAACATGTCCACAACGTTTGCCATAAACAGAGGAGCATAACCTTCAGTAGTTAAAGTAGCCATAGTTGCCCATCCTGATTGAGTGAAAATCAATCCGTAGAAAGCGCCATCAATTATGTTTCCAATAGCTCCAGCCCAAATCATTGTCACACAGACCAATAAACCCTTATGAGCACCATCCTTTACAATTTTGGTCAAATAATAACCAATAGCAATAGATGCTAGAAGCCTAAAAGATGTCAGAAGCAATTTCCCAACAACACCTGGTAAGGCCCATCCAAAAGCCATCCCTTCATTTTCCAAAAATTGCAATTCGAGAATGCCTGGAATAAACTCCGACTTCTCGCCAATAGTAAAATTGAGCTTTATGTAAAACTTCAGCGCCTGATCTGCTACTAGCAGTGGCAATAACCAACCTAAAATCAGTCTACGCATTTCAGTAAAACGCTAGAAGTATTGAATTTATTGACGCTGCTTGGCCTCCATTGAAAGAGTTGCGTGAGGTACAAGTTTAAGTCTCTCCTTAGGAATAAGCTTTCCTGTTACTCTGCAAATGCCGTAAGTCTTATTTTTAATTCTAAGTAAAGCGTTTTCAAGATTTACAATGAATTTTTCTTGACGTGATGCAAGCGCTGCAGTCTCCTCACGACTCATAGTTTCAGATCCATCCTCCATCATCTTAAAAGTAGGCGAAGTGTCCTCAGTTGAATTATCATCCTTATGTGACATAGAAGAACGTAATTGAGATAAATCCTCTCTTGCTAGCTCTAGCTTTTTCTCTATTAGTGCCTTGAATTCATCAAGTTCCGATTTTGAGTATCTAATTTCTGCCATGGTTAAAAGCTTTAATATTTAACAACTTGAACCCTTGCAATATTGTTTTCGTCAAGTTCAATTTCTGTTGCCCCTGCATCTTCCTGCCATTTTACCTGTTCAGCAAGGGTTTGAGTTCGAATATAGTCTAAATTTTCTACCAACCTACCCTTTAGTTCATCATTTGCATCAATAATTAGGGTAATCCTATCAACTACTTCTAAACCTGAATCTTTTCTAAGGTTTTGGACTCTATTGACAAGTTCTCTAGAAAGACCCTCTGCCATGAGTTCATCGTCAATTGTAATGTCTAGAGCAACAGTAAGACCTCCTTCACTTGATACTAACCAACCTGGTATATCCTCTGTTGAAATTGTCACATCAGAAAGGAGTAATTCAACATCGCCCAAACCATCTGCCGGACTTAGAATAAGCTTGCTTTCAGCTTCTAATTTTTCTGCATCTTCTGAATCCAAACCTTTAACAGCACTAGCAATTGCTTTCATCCTTTTGCCATATCGTGGACCCAAAGCTTTAAAATCAGGCTTGATAGATTTTACAATCCCTCCACCGTCTCTGATTACTTGAACTTCTTTTACGTTTACCTCAGTCCTAATAAGATCCTCAACAGCAGCTAGTCTTTCAGCGTTTGCATCGTCAAGCATTGGAACCATAATTTTTCTTAGTGGCTGACGTACTCGTATCATTTCACGCTTTCTCAAGCTTAGTACCTGTGAACTTAGCTTTCGCGCTAATTCCATTCTTTTTTCTAGTTCCTTGTCGACTATGCTCTTATCAGCAATTGGGAAATCTGCTAGATGAACTGAATTTTCCGCGCCATCTCTATTAACTCCAAGGCCCTCATTTATATCTCTGTAAAGTCTGTCCATAAAGAACGGTGCGATTGGAGAACCTAGGATAGCACAAGTCTTAAGACAAGTAGCTAGTGTTTGGTATGCGCTAATCTTATCCTCATTCAAATCCCCCTTCCAAAATCTTTGGCGGTTCAGTCTAACATACCAATTGCTCAATTCATCCGTCACAAAGTTTTGAAGTAATCTCGCTGCTTTTGTTGTTTCAAGGTCCTCAAATGCTGAATGCATTTCACCTGCAATGGTGTGCATTCTAGACAGAATCCATCTGTCAATTTCAGGCCTATTTTCATATGCCAATTCTTCCTCTAATCCTGTGTATCCATCTATGTTAGCGTAAAGAGCAAAGAAGTTATAAGTGTTGTGTAGTGTGCCAAAAAATTTCCTAGTCACCTCACCAACTCCGTCAAGATCAAATTTAAGATTATCCCATGGCTGAGCATTACTTATCATATACCAACGAGTGGCATCAGCACCGTATTGGTCTAATGTCGTGAATGGATCGATGGCATTGTTAAGTCTCTTCGACATCTTTACTCCATGCTTATCGAGTACAAGGCCATTTGAAACAACATTTTTGTATGCTACCTTATCAAAAACCATGGTTGAAATGGCGTGAAGGGTATAGAACCACCCTCTTGTTTGGTCTACACCTTCAGCAATAAAATCAGCAGGGTAAGCACCCCCAAAATCAACTTTTTCCTTGTTTTCAAAAGGGTAATGCCACTGCGCATAAGGCATAGATCCTGAATCAAACCAGACATCAATAAGATCTGTTTCACGCCTCATCGGCTCACCATTTGACGACTTTAAAACAATATCATCTACTACGTGTTTGTGTAAATCAAATGTATTATAATTCTCTTCTGACATATCCCCTGCCTTGAATTTGTCAAGTGGATTAGTCCCCATAAGGCCTGATGATACTGCTTCGCGACATGCGTCTGAAAGTTCCTCTACTGAACTAATACACCTTTCCTCTAAACCGTCATCTGTTCTCCAAATCGGAATTGGAATCCCCCAAAATCTAGATCTGCTAAGGTTCCAATCATTTAGGTTTTCTAACCATTTTCCAAATCGCCCAATACCTGTACTTTCCGGCTTCCAATTTATGGTTTTATTTAGCTGAGCCATTCTGTCCTTCATAGCTGTTGCTTTGATAAACCAAGAATCTAATGGGTAATATAGGATGGGTTTATCAGTTCTCCAGCAATGTGGATAGCTGTGCTGGTATTTCTCAACCTTGAAAGCTTGGCCTCTAGTCTTTAAGTCAATCGCGATTTCTACGTCTAATGATTTTTCAGGAGCCTCTCCAGCAGGGTAGTATTCGTTTTTAACGTAGAATCCTGCAAATGGTCCATATCCTTCTCGAAGTCTTCCTTGAAGGTCAACTAAGGGAACACCATGACCATTTCCGTCATCTACTAGCATTGGTGGCACTCCAGCCTCCTTAGCAACTAAGGCGTCATCAGCACCAAAAGTTGGTGCTGTATGAACAATGCCGGTTCCATCTTCAGTAGTCACAAACGACCCTGGAATTACCCTAAATGCTTCTTCAGGCTCCTCCATTGGCTGAGCCCAGTCAATAAGTTGATGATATGTCACACCAACTAGATCAGAACCCTTACATCTACCAATTACTTCATGTTGAGGCGCCTTTTTGTCAAATTGCTTTTCAATAAGTGCTTCAGCAAGAACTACAATACAAGGCTCCTCAGTATATCTGTTTGTAGTTTTGACTATAGCGTAGTCAATATTGTTGCCAACAGTCAATGCCGTATTTGAAGGAAGAGTCCATGGCGTTGTTGTCCATGCAAGCAAATCTATTGGTAGGTCGCTATCATCTGAACAAAATCCTCTTACAGTTGTTGCTCCTTCTGAAGTAACTCTAAACTGAGCAACAATTGTAGTATCCTTTACATCTCTATATGTTCCAGGTTGGTTGAGTTCGTGAGAACTTAACCCTGTTCCTGCCATAGGACTGTAGGGCTGAATAGTGTAACCCTTATAGATTAAATTCTTCTTGTATAGTTGGCCTAATAGCCACCAAACTGACTCAATGTATTTGTTTTCGTAAGTGACATAGGGTGATTCCATATCCACCCAATATCCCATTTGACGAGTTAGGTTATTCCAAACACTAGTATACTTCATAACAGCTTTTCTGCAAGCCTGATTGTATTCTTCAACCGTGATTTTTGTGCCAATGTCTTCTTTGGTAATTCCTAACTCTTTCTCTACACCAAGCTCAACTGGAAGTCCGTGTGTGTCCCAACCTGCTTTCCTTTCAACACGTTTTCCGTTAAGAGTAGCAAAACGACAGAAAATGTCTTTAATCGTACGTCCCATAACGTGGTGAATGCCGGGCATGCCATTTGCTGAAGGGGGGCCTTCGTAAAAGACATATGGTTTGTCCTCGGAACGTAAATCAATGCTTGCCTGAAACGTTTTCTCCTTCTTCCAAACATCCAACATTTCTTTCGCCGTCCTCGATAAGTGCAGCGATCCTCTTTCAGGAAATCCTTTTGCCATGACGCGAAGATAATTATACCCTACTGAGTTTAAGCATATTTGTCATGCCAGCATCCTTAATTGGCATTGATGCCATATGAACAACAAAATCCTTGTCTTTCACCTTGCCATCCTTGAATAGAATGTACTTTATATCTGCAATAGTGTGGTCTGTACTAACCATCTTAGAATAATAGATGGCCTCTACACCCCAAACTAGGCTCATTTGGCTTAAAACCTGCTTGTTTGAGGTAAACATAAATATATGAGCCTTGGGCCTTTGAGAGCTAACCTTCATTGCTGTATACCCTGAATATGTCATAGTTACAATAGCTGAAGCCTTAGTTCTTCTCGCAAGCCTACATGCGTTGTAACAAATAGAATCCGTTATGAATCTATCGTCATCAGGATTATATGGAGGACGCTCATTGAATGCCTTTTCGTTATTTGCTTCCGCTGTTTTGATGATTTGACACATCGCCTGCACTGTGTGTACAGGGAATTTCCCTACACTAGTCTCAGCTGAAAGCATAACAGCGTCAGTTCCTTCAAAAACCGCTGAAGCAACATCATTAACTTCTGCTCTCGTAGGAGTTGAGCTTTCTATCATTGACTCCATCATTTGTGTAGCAACAATGACTGGTCTAGATGCTGAAAGACATTTTTCTATTATTTCTCTCTGAATATGAGGCACCTCTTCCATTGGAATCTCGACGCCTAAATCACCCCTAGCAATCATAACCGCATCAGTCACCCCTATGATCTCATCTAGATTTGCTAAAGCCTCAGGCTTTTCAATCTTCGCAACAATTCTAGTGTGCTTTTGTTCCGCCTTAATTTTTTCCCTTAGTTGAAGGATGTCGTTGGGATTTCGAACGAAGGAAAGACCTATCCAATCTACATTTTGGTCTAGTGCAAAGGCCAAATCAAGTTCATCCTTTTTCGTAATACACGGAAGGGAAATGATTGTTTTGGGTAGATTCAACCCTTTTCTAGGCTTTAGAGTTCCTCCAAAAATTACCTTACAAATTACTTCAGATTCTTGGTCTGTTGAAACAACCTCAAGTTGAAGCTTTCCATCGTCCAAAAGAACAGGCTCTCCTGCTTTTACATCCTTGGCAAAACTTTCGTAGTTCGTGTAAACTACACCGTTTGATCCTACCTCTTCGCCTACACGTATCTTTAGCTCGGAACCTGTTTCAAGTTCCATTTCATCACCCTTGATTTCGCCAACTCTGAGTTTGGGGCCCTGTAAATCAACAAGAATTGAAGTGTTAGAACCAAGCTCTTCATCGAGGTTTCTAATGTTTTGAATAATCTCCTTATGCACATCATGATCGCCATGAGATGCATTGATTCTTAACACGTTCATGCCAGCAAGCAACAATTGCTCTAACATCTCAGGAGATGAGGTAGCTGGGCCTATTGTGGCAATAATCTTTGTTTGCTTCGTCGGAAACAATGATGGTTTAGTGATACTCATAATTTATCTAATTCAAACATCGCATCTAAAGCGCCTGAATTTTCAGGATCAACAAAAGTTACTAACGTAACAAGGTTTGATTTTCTAATTGTTTTAATTATTTCTAACTCCTCAGCCACTCCCTTCCTCACTCTCATAAGGTAGTCAAATGAACTAGCACCAATTGCTAATACTCCATCTGGAACTCGATTCAAGATAATAGCTACATCTAATCCCATCTCTTCATCGATGTGTCTGTGAACTATATGCTCGGTATTACACGATTTGTGCAGCCCCACTACTATTCTGTCATAGGTAAGTTGCCATCCGAATAATTTGTTTAAATCAAAACAAAGACGATGACTCCCAACGTGTGATCCAATTCCATAAAGATCAAAATCACACTCAATTTCCCAATCGAGCTGAAACTTTGGCATTTTACGAATATAGCCTATTTGGAATTCTCTTCTCTCTCGAAGATTGTTCTCCAACCTCTTCTTGATGAATCGTGCTCTGCTATTTTCTTAGATCTTCCAAAGCCTAAACCTATTCTTTTCCCGTCAGCAACTACTTCTACCTCGTATTTACCCTCACCTGATTCGTGATTTTCGCGTACAACATCAAACTTGAGTTCAACCTTGTTAACCTGAGCCCAATGGTGCAGTTTGCTCTTGAAATCCGTTGTTTCATGTATCCTTTGGTCTATTCCATGATCCTTTAAAAGCCTAACAACTGCTTTACAAGTCTTCTCGTAACCATGATCCTTATAAATAGCTCCAACTAGAGCTTCTAGGGCATTACCAACCATATTACTTTGAATATCATCTCTACGCATTCTAACATCGAGAAGGTCCTCAATGCCAATTGCCTTACCTATACGGTTTAAGTTCTTCCTATTAACAACCCTAGATTTTCTTTGAGTTAGAAGGCCCTCTTGAGCATTTTTATCTGACTTATAGAGATAGTGAGCAACGCATAAATCAAGGACCGCGTCTCCAAGATATTCTAACCTCTCGTTACTCTTTTTGTCATTTTCATCTCCGTCTATTGCTGAAGAATGCCTAAATGATTCTTCGTAGTAACGGCGAGTTTTGACTTTGAGATTAAAATGGGTATTTACAAGTACATCAATTCTATCAGAGCGATTTTCTCGACTGAAAAATCGATTTAGTAGAGCCATTTAATTAAGAGAATTTCTTGAACAACACTGAAGCGTTATGTCCACCAAACCCAAATGTGTTTGATAGGGCAGCTCCAACTTCTCTCTTACGAGCTTTGTTAAAGGTGAAGTCTAGATTTGGATCTAGTTCTTCGTCTGTATGCTCAAAGTTAATTGTTGGAGGAACAATATCGTTTTTGATTGCAAGTATGCAAGCCATTGCTTCAATAGCTCCAGCTGCTCCAAGTAAATGGCCAGTCATAGACTTTGTAGAAGAAATGCTAAGATTATAAGCATTGTCTCCAAACACCTTTTGGATTGCTTGAGCTTCAGCTACGTCTCCAAGTGGCGTTGATGTACCGTGTACGTTCACGTAATCAACCTCTTCAGGCGTCATGCCAGCATCTTCAAGAGTTGCTAGCATAACGTTTCTTGCTCCAAGACCTTCTGGATGAGGTGCAGTAATGTGGTGAGCATCAGCGCTCATTCCACCACCTACCATTTCACAGTAGATGTGTGCTCCTCTTGCCTGAGCGTGCTCTAGGGATTCTAGAATGATAGCACCAGCTCCCTCTCCAAGAACAAAACCATCTCTAGTTTTATCGAATGGTCTTGATGCCTTTGTAGGCTCGTCATTTCTTGTAGAAAGTGCCTTAAGTGCATTAAAACCGCCAATACCACCCTCTGTTACTGCTGCCTCTGAACCACCTGAAACAATTACATCAGCCTTCCCTAAGCGAATTAAGTTGAAGGCATCAATTACTGCGTGGGTAGAACTTGCACATGCACTAACTGTAGCATAGTTGGGTCCTCTAAATCCGTTGCGAATGCTTATGTGTCCGGCAGCAATATCCGGAATCATCATAGGTATGAAGAAGGGTGAAAAGCGAGGTGTACCGTCTCCATGGTAGAAGTTTTTTGCTTCATCCATAAAACTTTGAAAACCCCCAACACCTGAACCCCAAATAACTCCTGCTTTATCTGGATTAATCCGAGTTAGTCCTGATTCGTCTTCTGCCTCAATTCCTTCAGCAACTATTCCTGCATCATTGATTGCTTGCATAGAGCTAACCACAGCGTATTGCGTGAATAAGTCCATTCTACGAGCATCTCTACGATGTATGAATTCTTGAGCGTCAAAGTCCTTGATCTCACACGCAAATGTCGTCTTGAAATTAGTCGCGTCGAATCGTGTAATCGGCGCTGCTCCACTTACACCCTGTACAAGATTGTCCCAGTATGTTTTTGGATCATTTCCTAGTGGGGTTACTGCCCCTAGCCCGGTTACAACTACTCGTTTTAGCTCCATGTATAGAGTAGGTTAGTTCCCCTAGCGACTTACTTAGTCGCGTCTTCGATGTGCTTAATAGCCTCACCTACAGTGCTGATGTTTTCCGCTTGGTCGTCTGGAATAGCGATGTTGAATTCCTTCTCGAATTCCATAATTAATTCTACAGTGTCGAGAGAATCGGCACCAAGATCGTTTGTGAAGCTTGCATCTGAAGTTACTTCGCTTGCATCTACTCCTAGCTTATCTACGATGATAGCTGTTACTTTTTCACTGATATTAGACATGGCCTTAGTATTCAATTTGGAGCAAAATTAGGTCAATCTTTAAGGTTACAACCTTTTTAAGAAAAAAGTTTTACCCAATATAGTCAATATTAATTGTTACCTACTGATTTTCAATATTTTACTGAAAAAATTCTTTTCTGGAATTCCTTTAATATCCTAGCTAATTCTTCCATGTGAATATTTGGCACTTCACATCCATGTACTAGAAAGCCAAAAGGGAGATTCAAGTAAGCCTTCTCATTATTAGGTTTTTCTAGAATAGATGCTAGAAAATTCTTGGCCGAATGTAAGACTAAGCACTAAAAGAACAACTTCTTATTTTTACTTGTAGTTTTCTGCCATTTCAACAGCATTCAAAACATTTACAATCCCACCAGTAACACACAATTTATCAAAGGTTATCTCTTTGGCAGGATCGCCCGGTAAAGGTGTTGTTATATTTACTTTTTGAACCGAAGCCAAAATAATTGCACGGATTTCGATCATGGTTAAGTCATTAAAATACGACTTTAATAAAGCAGCTACACCAGCCACCATTGGCCCTGCCATTGATGTTCCATCATAAACATCATATTCGCTTTGTGGAACTGTTGAATAAATAGCATGACCCGGAGCAAAAACATCTACCATTTTATCACCGTAGTTTGAGAAATCAGCTGCTAAACCATCACGTACTAAATAAACCCCTTTATAAAACTTTGCCTTTTTAAAACGAGTAGATGCACCAACTTCAATCCAATTGCTAAACTTTTCACGCATTTCTTTGTATTGCGGACGCGGATAGTTCTCCGAGTCGTCATTGTCTAGCCCTTCGTTACCTGCAGCATGAACCAATAAGACACCTTTTGACTCTGCATAGCGGAAAGATTTAATAACCTCAGCTTGCTCAGGCGAATATGGTTTACCAAAGCTCATATTAATAATTTGTGCGCCATTATCCACCGCATAACGCACTGCTAAAGCAATATCCTTATCCCATTCGTCTCCATTTGGAACAGCACGCAAAGACATGATTTGGACATTATCTGCCACACCATTATTGCCTATCCCGTTATTTCTAATAGCTCCAATAATTCCAGCACAGTGCGTTCCATGCCCGGCATCTTGCCCTTCAACATCATTATTTCCATAATTCGTTTCTGAAAAATCGGTTGGATTATCACCAATCACCTCACTTCTTGGATCAATGTCTGGATTATAGTTGTAATCTAAATTTCCTTGATAATAGCCCATCATTTCGTTATAGTCTTTATACGTTAATCCCAATTTATAAAGGGCTAACATTTGCTTGGCATACTTACCAATAGTAGGATCTTTTTTTGCCTTTTTTAAGTCCTTTTTAGAATAGTTGCCATTAAAATGATTCTGTAATTTTTTATCGGCTATATTAAGTGCTTGAGTTGTTTCTTGGTGGTCTAGTAATTCTTTCTCGGCTTCAGCTCGTTCTTTCTCTATCTCCTCTTTCACGGCTTTATATAATGTGTAATTTCCTTTTTCCTCTTTTGAAAGTTCACCGTATTCTTTTCCATAAAAAATAGGATGTAAACTAGCATAAATCCGAGTAACCTCTAAACGAACATCATTGATGTTTTCTCCTTCGGCATTTCCTAAGAAATTCCAACCATTCACATCATCAATATAACCGTTACCGTCATCATCAATGCCGTTACCTGCTACCTCATCTGTATTTACCCAAATATGACCTTGTAGGTCTTCATGTTCAATATCAATACCGGAATCAATAACGGCTACAATAACAGTTTCCGACTTTTTCCCTGCCAATACCTTTGCATAAGCAGCATCTGTGTTCATGCCATACTTTGCGCCATTGTACCAATTAATAACTTTCTTTTTAACCTCTTGTGCTTGTGCTCCAAAACCAATTAATAATAGAGTTAAAAAGGCTATTGTGTGTTTATGCATTTTATTGCTTTTCATGCTTTTTAGAATGTATCCACTTTGTATTCGGTTACTTCTCTACTCGAATTATTATATGGAATGAAACCCATTTAAGGGCGCATTCTCTGCATCAATTTAGATGCGTATACAAAATCATTGAGCGTTTGAGAAGAAGCCGTCATTATTTCAGAATTATCACCCGCCCAAGCCACCTCGCCCTGATGTAAGAAATGTATCGTATCAGATGCTTCAATAACACTGTTCATGTCGTGAGAAATAACAACTGTTGTCATGTTGTATTCTTTAGTTATATCAACAATTAAGTTGTCAATCACTATTGCCGTTTGGGGATCCAGACCAGAATTGGGTTCGTCACAGAAAAGGTATCTAGGATTCATTGCTATGGCTCTTGCGATGCCAACCCTTTTCTGCATACCACCACTTAATTCAGACGGAACCTTGTTGTTCGAACCATTTAGCTCAACCCTATGTAGGCAGTGTTCTACTCTTTCCCTCATTTCGGCTTTTGACATTTGGCTAAACATCTTCAGTGGGAACATTACGTTTTCTTCTACATTCATTGAATCAAAAAGAGCGCTTCCCTGGAATAGCATACCTATTTCCTTGCGTATTTCTTTGCGCTCCTTGAGGGACATTTCTGTAAAGTTTCGGCCATCGTAAATGACTTGGCCCTCGTCTGGTTCAAGGAGGCCTACAGTGCATTTAGTCATTACACTTTTCCCAGATCCTGATCGCCCAATTACGAAATTGACTTTCCCTTGCTGGAAAGTTGTGTTAACGCGGTTGAGAACATTTTGGTCACCAAATGACTTTGATATAGTTCGAAGCTCGATCATAGTAGAATTTGAGTTAGAACAAGATTAGAAATCATAATAATAACCGCTGAATAAACTACCGCTTTGGTGCTAGAACGTGCTACATCTAAAGCGCCACCCTCAGTGAAATAACCGTGATATGCTGACACTGAAGTCATGATCAAAGCAAATACCGTTGTTTTAGTCAGAGCATATATAACATCGTATGACTTAAAGTCAACTTGTATCCCATATTGATAATCTGCCATACTACTCACTCCCGTCAGTAAAGCAATGCCTGCTCCAGAAGCAATGCCAAGAAACATACTCATTACAACGAGAACAGGGATGCAAAAAAATCCAGCAATTATTTTAGGCAAAACCAAATGGCATGCACTATTCACACCCATAATCTCAAGTGCATCTATCTGCTCGGTAACCCGCATCGTTCCAAGCTGAGATGCAATGTTTGACCCAACCTTGCCGGCTAGAATAATCGGAATTAAAGTTGGCGAGAATTCTAAAATCATGGTCTGCCTAACAGTAAAACCAATTGTGTAAATAGGTATCCATCCACCAACTTGGTGTGCTGTTTGCAAACACATCACTGCTCCCATAAAGGTTGCTAGAAGGACAACAATGCCAATGCTATCATTTCCCATTGTACCCATCTCTTGAACGAGTAACCTGCGGAACATTGACAATTTATCTGGTCTGCGCAATACAGACACTAAAAATCTCGTATATCTACCTATGTGGAAGATCACCCTCATAATTGCTAAGGTACAAGCTAACTATCCCTAACTTAACCCCATGAAACAACGATTTGTCACCGTACTATTGTTATACTTTTTTCTAGGAGTATTTGTGAGTAGCTGTAATTCAAAAAAAGGTTGCGAAACTTGCGATGCATATAACTACGTAGATATAAGAATAGATGAGTAAAGCTCAAGAGATTTTTGCTATAATTATGGCGGGTGGCGTTGGCTCTAGGTTTTGGCCTTTGTCTCGCTCTTCTAAGCCAAAACAATTTCTAGACATTCTAGGAACTGGCCAATCCTTGATTCAGATGACGTATTCTAGGTTGACTGTGTCAGTTTCAAGCGAAAACATCTTTGTTGTTACTAACGAAAATTACTGTAGTTTAGTTGCTGAGCACCTTCCTGAACTTCCTTCAGGTAATATTTTGGCAGAACCTTATATGAGAAATACTGCGCCCTGTATCGCTTATGCAAATTCAGTGATTTCGTCAATAGCTACTGATCCCAATAATACTGCAATTATTGTTGCTCCATCTGATCACCTGATTACTAATGAAGGTGAATTCCGTAGAGTTTTAAACCTTGCATTTGATGAGTGCATTGAAAAATCAGACATAATTACTTTGGGCATTAAGCCAACTCGTCCTGATACGGGATATGGCTATATAAAGTATCGTGGTGAGGGTCGAGTTGCAGAGACTGTTGAGTTTACAGAAAAGCCTGAATATACTTTGGCAAAAGAATTTCTTAAGTCTGGGGATTACTGTTGGAATAGCGGAATATTTGTTTGGTCTCTTGCGACTATAAATTCTGCTTTTGAAAAACACCTTCCTAAGATGTATGAAGCATTTGCTTCTAGTGATGATGTTCAGACAATCTATGAAGCTTGCGAAAACATCAGCATAGACTACGGAGTATTGGAAAAGGCAGAAAACGTGAGGTTAATTCCTTCTGATTTTGGATGGTCTGACTTAGGGACATGGACTTCTATTGCAAATCAAGTTGATTATGATGCAGGTGGAAATGGTGTAGTTGGAGGAGCTAATGTAATTGCAACAGATTCCAAGGGAAATATCGTGGTTGCATCATCAGGCAAAACCTTAGCCATAAAAGGACTTAACAACTTTATAGTAGTTGATACCGATGACGCACTGCTTATCTGTCCTAAAAGTGAAGAACAGTGGGTCAGAGAGCTTGTAGGTAAGCTCGGCGATAAGAAATAGAGTTTAGTTCCCTGTCATATCTGAAGGCACAACCCAAGCGTCGTACTCCTCTTCAGTAAGATATCCAAGTGAGAGAGCTGCGGCTTTTAGGGTCGTTCCTTCTGTATGAGCTTTGTTCGCAATCTCAGCACTCTTGTAATAACCAATCTTTGTGTTCAGTGCTGTAACAAGCATAAGGCTATTGTCAACTAGCTGGTTGATTCTAGCTTCATTTGCTACAATGCCATCAATGCAGTTTTCTGCAAAAGAAACAGCCGCATCACCTATAAGTCTTGCCGATTCAAGGATATTTTTGGCCATCATGGGCTTGAAGACGTTGAGCTCGTAATGACCTTGAGATCCAGCAACAGAAACGGCCATGTCGTTACCCATTACCTGAGCGCAAACCATCGTTAAGGCTTCGCATTGTGTTGGGTTAACCTTTCCTGGCATGATTGAAGATCCGGGCTCATTAGCAGGAATTTGAAGTTCACCTATTCCTGATCGAGGCCCTGAACCCATCATTCTAATGTCATTTGCAATCTTGTTTAGTGAAACTGCTAGTTGACGTAGAGCTCCGTGAGATTCTACAATTGCGTCGTGAGCAGCGAGGGCTTCAAATTTGTTTGGCGCAGTTACGAGCGGATGTCCGGTTGACGAGGCTATATGTGCTGCCACTTTTTCTGAATACCCGTCTGGGGTGTTTATCCCCGTTCCTACCGCTGTACCACCAAGGGCGAGTTCGCTTAAGTGGGCGAGAGATGAGTGAAGAGCTTTTAGACCGTAGTCGATTTGGGCTACATAACCTGAGAATTCTTGGCCCAAAGTAAGTGGCGTAGCGTCCATTAGGTGAGTACGTCCAATTTTTACAACTGAGTCTAGGGATTTGGCCTTTGCGTCTAGAGAAGCTCGAAGCTGATTTATGCCGGGGATTGTAGTGCCCACAATCATCGTGTACGCAGCGATGTGCATTGCTGTCGGGAAAGTGTCGTTAGATGATTGACTCATATTTACGTCGTCATTAGGGTGGATGAGCTTGTCGCCCTCACCAAGAGTGCCTCCATTTAAAATGTGACAAAGATTTGAGATCACTTCGTTCACATTCATGTTTGACTGAGTCCCCGATCCAGTTTGCCAAACAACTAGAGGAAATTGATCGTCGTATCCCCCTTCAAGAATTTCTGAACATGCTTTAGAAATAAGGTCTCTCTTAGCTTTTTCAAGCACTCCGCATTCATAATTTGTGATAGCAGCTGCTCTTTTAAGATGAGCAAAAGCGTAAACAATTTCAAGAGGCATTGAAGCTGAAGGTCCAATCTTAAAGTTATTCCTTGAACGTTCAGTTTGGGGTCCCCAAAGAACATCCGCAGGCACTTTTACTTCTCCAATAGTATCTTTTTCAATTCTGTATTCTGTCATAGCGCTAGATTATTCCGTTGTTGAATTTGATGCTGATCCGACTTGCATAAGGTATGCTTTTAAAAAACCTTCTATATCACCATTCATAACTGCATCTATATTTGAGGTTTCGTGGCCGGTTCTAATGTCCTTGACCATTTTATATGGCTGCATAACATAAGATCGTATTTGAGAACCCCATTCAATTTTCTTTTTGTTAGCTTCAATTTCGTCACGAGCTTCATTTAATCTTGCACGCTCTATTTCGAAAAGTTGAGATTTTAGAAGTTGCATAGCTTTTTCTCTGTTACCAAGCTGTGAACGAGTTTCTGTATTCTCAATTACTATACCTGTAGGTTCGTGCTTAAGACGCACTCCCGTCTCAACCTTATTTACGTTTTGGCCTCCGGCACCACCTGAACGGAAGGTGTCCCAACTAATATCTGCTGGATTAACTGTTATTTCAATTGAATCGTCTACTAGTGGATAAACGTAAACCGAAACAAATGATGTGTGTCTTCGAGCGTTTGAGTCAAAAGGACTGATACGCACAAGTCTGTGAACTCCATTTTCTCCCTTGAGCATCCCGTAGGCAAAATCTCCTTCAAACTCTAAAGTTACCTGCTTAATCCCAGCGGGATCTCCTTCCTGAAGTTGAAGTTCTTTAATACTGAACCCCGCCTTGTCCCCATACATGCGATACATACGCATCAACATTGAGGCCCAATCGCAGCTTTCAGTTCCGCCTGCTCCTGATGTGATTTGCATAACGGCATTGAGGCCGTCTTCTTCTGCGCTGAGCATGTTTTGGAATTCAAGATCCTCAACCGTTTTGATTACTCGATCGTATGCTGAACCCAACTCTTCCGGTGATTCCTCTCCGGCTTTCATAAATTCATAAAGGACTCCCAAATCCTCTACTGAAGAACTGCAATTGTCGAATTTGGTCACCCAAGCTTTCTTTGACCTAATACGCTTCATCACTTGTTCCGCGTTCTTAGAGTCATTCCAAAATTCAGGATCATGAGTTTGTTTTTCATCCTCATGAACCTCCATCCTCTTTGTTTCAATCTGTAAGTACTCTTTAAGCGCATCAACACGCTTTTGAAGTGCTTCAATTTGGTCCAAATTCAACATACTACAAAGGTAGTTATAACCTACTAAGAGCTGATAGGATGTTATCCAAAGTATATCCTCTGTTTTGTAGATATCTAATGAGCCTTTCACGATGCGTTTTATGCTCATCAGGATAGAGTGTAAAGCGTAAAGCAATTGTTTGATTTAAGGCGTTCCGCACCTCTTTTGGGGTAATTAAGGCCAAATTCTCTTCAATTTGGTGTGACTCACATCCCTTTTTCAATAAAGCATGATATAGCTTGCGAGGCCCCCAATTCTTAAGTTTAAAATGGTCGTGGATGAATGCGCGCATGAATCTTTCTTCGTTTATAAACCCCTCTTTTTCAAGGATTTCTAGGAATTCATCAGCTTCTCGTGGGGATGCTATTAGGCTGTTTAGTTTCGACTTAGTCTCAGACCTTGACCTTTCACACCTAGCGCACCAATGTCTTATTTTCTCTTTCCACTCCATATTATAGCCAAAGGTTGCTTTAGATACACGATATTTGCAACCTTCTAACTAGAAATTTATAACCGTTATGCGGTCTGAACTATTGCAACGTATCCACGATCTTCTTCAAAATGAAGATTTGGAAGCCATCCGAAAGGATGTGCGTAATGCTATCCGTTCTTTTAGGGCTTTAACACAGGACGAAATTCGTTCACAGAAAGAAGTTTGGGAAAAGGAAGAGCACGAACTTGATGAAACCTTTGTTTATAAACCGACAGAGGAAGAAGAGAAATTTGAAGACCTCGCTAAAGAGTTTAAGACTCGAGAAAATGCTTGGAAGGCAAAGATTTCTAAAGAACAACGAGCTAATTTGGTCATAAAGCAAGGCCTGCTTCAGGAGCTTCGAAACATCATTCAAGAAGAGGAGAACATTGGTAAAGCTTTTGACTCATTTAATAAAGTGAGAGAAAAGTGGGATGATATTGGAGACGTCCCTGGAAATAATTACAAGGAAGTGCACGATGAATACTACAGGTTGAGAGACGAGTTTTTCTACAATATCAATATCTACAAACAGCTTCAAGAAAATGACCTGCAGGTTAACCACAGGAAAAAAGTTGAGTTAATTGAAGAGGCTTCAAAACTTAGTGACGTAGCAGATATAAAGGAGAGAGAGAAAGCGGCAAGAGACATTCAAAAGCAATGGCTTGACGTAGGCCCTTCTCCAAGGGATACTTACAAGGAAATGAGCGATAAGTTCTTTAGTTTAACACGCCCTGTGTTTGCCGAAGTAAAGACTCACTACGAAAAGGTCCGCGAGGGATTTAAGGACAATAAAAAGCAAAAAGACGCAGTAATTAATGAGCTTCGTGATCTCCTTGCAAGTGACTTTGAGCCAAACCATAAGGCTTGGCAGAAGCTTACTTCGAAGGTTATAGAATTACAAAAGAAGTGGAAGGCTATAGGTTTTGCCGGAAAGGAGCACAACGAAGATCTTTGGAAGCAATTCCGTGAGTTAGCAGACGTATTCTTTGAAAAGAAACAGATCTACTACGAAAAAATGAAGGAAGAGGGCAAGGGTGCTAAGAAAGCAAAGATGGCTCTAATTGAAAAGGCTGAGTCACTTCAGGAAAGTACAAACTGGAGGGAGACAACTCAGGCAATGCTTCAACTTCAAAAAGATTGGAAAAAAACTGGTTCATGTCCTCCGAGTGATGAACATAGACTTTGGCGCAAATTCCACAAAGCCCAAGATAACTTCTTCAACGCTAAAAAGGCACAATTTGCAGAGCGAAATAAAACTGAGAAAGCAAACCTTGAAATCAAGAGAGGTATTCTTAAAAAGGTTGAAGAGTTTAAGCTTACTAAGAACAGAGCTGACGACCTGAATAAGCTTAAGGCATTCTCTGAAGAGTGGAGAGGAGTGGGGTTTGTCCCGAGAAAAAATATGGATGAACTTTTAAATAAGTTCTCTAAAGCAATGGACACTCACTATGACGCATTAAGTGCAGATAGGTCTGAAAGGTCTGTTGCTAATTACTCTGATAGAGTTGAAAGACTTGCTCAAGGTGGTGAAAGAGATCTTAGACGTGAGCAATCAATTCTTCGCGACAAAATCAATAGACTCAACTCTAAGATTTCTTCGACGGAGGAAAATATGTCTAGATTCACCGGAAAGGGAGCCCAAAGCATTATTGATCAAGCTGAGAAAACCATCAAGGGTTTCCAAAGAGAAATTGAGGAAATAAAAGCTAAGCTGAAGCTTCTTAGAGAAGCGGTAGCTGAGCAATCAAACTAAGTTTTTTTGATTGTTGTTTTTTGATGTATCCTTAGGAATGAGTGACGGAGTGTATCCGTTTTCTTTAAGCCACTTTAGATATTCTGGCAATGCATAGATAAGCCTAGGTGCTGAACGCTCGCTATCTCTAAATTGTACGATACTACCTGGTTGAGTTTGGTTTATTAAACTATGGAAACATTGTTTCCCAGATCTAGAAGTATCGTAATCGCCTGACTCAACATCCCAAAGTACAATTTGGGTTCTTGTAGCAAGAGCTTTTGCTTGATTGCGAGTTATACGACCATATGGTGGTCTGAAATGTGAGGTTTTGCCTAAAGTGTTTTCACATTCAAGGAAACTTCTGAAATACGATTTCTGTGAAGTTGCCCAACCACTTTCATGACCTTGGCTGTGATTTGCCAATTCATGTCCCTCTTCTTTAAGCAAATTTAAAAGCTCAGGATGTTTCTCAGCATTTTCACCCACACAGAAAAAAGTTGCCTTAACTCCCCCCGCTTCTTTTAGCTTTTCTGCTACCCAAGGCGTTATCTGTTGGTTAGGCCCATCATTGAATGTCAGGTACACCTTTTTCTGTTTGCCTTTAGAAGATACGCGACACAAAACTGACTTTTTAAGACCTGTTACGGATAAATGTGTTTGTGAGAACTGCATTCAATTATAAGACGGAGATGCAACTATTTGGTTGCCTGTCGTGTCATAGACTATACCTTTGCATGCTGTATATTAAAGCACTTGGAATAGGAATATGAATTACGATTTTCTCAGGATAGAACAGGATTGGCAAGAGGCGTGGGAAAATGGCCTTAAGTACAAAGTAGAAGAGGTTGAGGGTAAGCCCAAATTCTATATACTCGATATGTTCCCATACCCTTCTGGTGCGGGATTACATGTGGGTCACCCACTCGGATATATCGCATCTGACGTGATAGCTCGTTATAAAAGACACAAAGGCTTTAACGTCTTGCACCCTATGGGCTTTGATAGTTTTGGTCTACCTGCTGAGCAGTACGCCATTCAAACTGGGCAACACCCAGCTTTAACGACAAAAGCAAACACTAATCGCTACAGGGACCAAATGAAGAAGATAGGTTTCTCATTCGACTGGAGCCGTGAGATTATGACTTCTGACCCAAGTTATTACAAGTGGACTCAATGGATTTTTGGGCGACTCTTCCAAGCTTGGTTCGACCGCGATGCAGGAAAAGCACGCCCCTTGAGCGATCTAGTTACCGCGTTTGAAACAAACGGCAATTTCTCAGTAAATCCCGCCTGCGACGACAATTGGTTCAAAGGTCTAGACATGAGCTTGTTCCCTCACTTCGGCGAAAACTTCGCTGGAACGTTCACCGCTACAGATTGGAACTCATTTAACAAGGCCCAAAAAAGCGTCCTCCTCATGCAATTCCGACTTGCATACCTAGCAGATTCAGAAGTAAACTGGTGCCCCGAACTAGGCACTGTACTTGCTAATGACGAATTAAAGGACGGTCTATCAGTGCGCGGCGGCCACCCCGTTGAAAAGAAGAAAATGCGTCAGTGGATGATGCGTATCACAGCCTATTCTGAAAGACTTCTCTCAGGATTAGACGACGTGAACTGGACGGACAGCATTAAGGAAGCACAAAAAAATTGGATAGGTCGTTCAGAAGGTGTCGTAGTTAAGTTCAGAACTTCAACAGGCAAGTCATTAAAGGTGTTTACAACTCGCCCCGAAACCATTTACGGAGTGAGTTTCATAGTTCTAGCCCCCGAGCATGAGCTCGTACGCGAATTAACGACAGAAGCAAATCACCAGGTAGTTGAGCAGTACCTAATCGTTTCAGGACGAAAAAGTGAGAGAGAACGTCAAGGCGATAAAGAAGTAACAGGTGTTGCCCTCGGTGGTAGCGTCTTGCACCCATTAACTGGAAATGAAATTCCAGTTTACATAGCAGAGTACGTTCTGATTGGTTACGGAACAGGAGCCATCATGGCTGTCCCCGCTGGCGACGAAAGAGATTGGAAATTCGCAAAGCACTTTAATATCGAGATCCCCGCAATTTTCGATGGGTTCGACACTGACCTGGGAGTATGTTCTGATGACACAGCAATTCTCAAAGGTTCGAAAGATCTCAATGGCAAGTCAAAAAAAGACGCCATCACTGCAGCTATTGAAATTCTAGAGTCTAGCGGCCACGGAGAAAAAAGAGTTAACTACAGATTAAGAGACGCCGTATTTTCTCGCCAAAGATATTGGGGCGAACCTTTTCCAATTTGCTACGTTGATGATATCCCACAGCTTATAGAGGACAAGCTTGTTAATCTCCCATCTGTCGACGCTTATTTGCCTACTGCTGATGGCGAACCTCCACTTGCGCGTGCTGCAAAAGAGGATTGGCCAGTTTTTAAGGGAGATAGAATGGAGACTAATACAATGCCTGGTTGGGCTGGATCTTCTTGGTACTTTTTAAGATTTATGGACCCTCATAATTCTGAGGCGTTTTGTGATAGGTCCAAATCAGATTACTGGGGTCAAGTGGATCTTTACGTTGGGGGAGCTGAGCACACCACAGGGCACCTGCTATATTCTAGGTTTTGGACTAAATTCTTGAACGATATGGACTTGATCGGTTTTGACGAGCCCTTTAAGACAATGATTAACCAAGGCATGATTCTCGGTCGATCAAGCTTCGTTTACAGAGTGAAAGGAACTTCAAAATTTGTGAGCTTCGAAAAGCGTAAGGAATACCAAGTGCAGAGGCTTCATGTAGATGTTAATTTAGTTGACAACGATAAGCTCGATTTAGAAGGATTTAAGGCTTGGAGAGAGGAATATGCAGATGCTGTATTTATTCTCGGTGATGACGGTACTTACACTTGTGGTCACGAGGTGGAGAAGATGTCTAAGTCTAAGTACAACGTACAGACTCCTGACGAACTTGTAGAAAAGTATGGCGCTGACACACTTAGATGTTATGAGATGTTTTTGGGGCCTCTTACTCAAAGTAAACCATGGGATACTCAGGGAATAAGTGGAGTACACAACTTTTTGAGGAAGTTCGTACGATTGGTCAGTTCGGCTGAGGATAAAGACGCTTCAGTTGAGGAGTTGAGGATAGTGCACAAGACTATTGAAAAAGTAAGCTCAGATCTAGAAAGGCACGCTTTCAATACAGTTGTCAGTGCTATGATGATTGCCGTTAATGAGCTTGGAGGTTTGAAGGAGTCATGCTCTAACAGTGCTTTGAAGGATTTAGTTATTCTTCTTAGTCCTTACGCTCCTCACCTCGCTGAAGAGCTTTGGAAAGAAGTTGGTGGAGAAGAATTTGTAATCGATGCTGTTTGGCCTGAGGCAGATTCTCAATACCTTGTAGCTGATGAAGTTACATATCCCGTTTCATTCAACGGAAAAGTAAGATTTAAACTCACCCTCCCTGCTGATACGCCGGCTGATGAAGTCGAAACTATAGCAAGGTTGGATGAGAACACATTAAAACACATGGATGGCCGAGAGATACACAAAGTCATTGTGGTCCCAGGTCGAATCATCAATATCGTAGGTTAGTTATGAAGAATTTATTATTACCCCTTTTTGCACTTTTAAGTATAGGCTCCTTTGCTCAATCAGATAATGAGCTCCTTCCTTATAATCCAGATTTTGATGGTGACGGAAGTATTGGATCTACAGATTTACTTGGTTTCTTGCCGACTTATGGCGAAGCCTTTCAGCCAGAGGGTATTTTACCCGTTGAATTTGGTGGAACAGGCGAGACTACAGTTGACGGTATTAAGACATTAATTGAAGTAACCGTATTTGAAGATATCACTCCTGTAGGACAGCAAAATTCAGCCGGTCTAGTTCAAGGTAATGTCGTTATTACAGGAACATCAACACAAGGCGATGGTTGTGCTGCTACTGGAAATTATGCTAATGCTAGTGGAAGGTTTAGCCTAGCAACTGGCTTTTACAGTAATGCTTCAAACCAAAACTGTACCGCTACAGGGATTTGTTCTCACGCTGAAGGTGAAGGAACAAATGCAACTTCTACCGCCGCTCACTCTGAAGGATTTCAAACTGACGCTGCAGGGACTGGATCACATGCTGAGGGTTATCAAACAGAAACTACTTCAAACTATTGCCACGCTGAGGGATACCGAACTGAGGCGACAAATACAGCTTCCCATGCTGAGGGTTGGAATACAGTTGCAAGTGGTTTGTATTCTCACGCTGAGAATAGAAACACTGTTGCTAATTCTACATGCGCTCATGCTGAGGGTGAAGGGACTTCAGCTCTTGCTGATGCTGCACACTCTGAAGGATTCGAAAGTGTAGCAACTGGTTTTGCATCACACGCTGAAGGATACCAAACTGAATCTATTGGCAGTTATTCTCATGCTTCAGGAAGAAGAGCTGTCGCATCTGCTACAGCAAGCGCTGCTATTGGTTATAACGTGACTGCTGATCAACAATATTCAACTGTTGTCGGGCAGTTCAATGAAATTGATAGAGTGGGAACTCTATTTGTAGTTGGTGATGGTGAGAGTGAGAGTGATAGGTCAAATGCCTTTGAGGTAAGTAGTGATGGAACTTTAGTTAATGGCGATTTGGTAGTAAGTGGTGGAATTAGTCTAAATGGCCAAGAACTGCTTCAGATTATTTCTGGATTACAATCGCAGATTGACGCTTTACAGGCTGAGCTTGACGCAATGATTGGTGCGGAGTAGAGGTGTGAACTTTGGTCTAAAACATAATAATATAGGCACAGTAAAAAACAAAACCCCACTATCTTTATGATAACAGGGTCTTATAAAGTAGGTGTGTTGCCCCACCAGGACTCGAACCTGGAATGACTGGACCAAAACCAGGTGTGTTACCATTACACCATGGGGCAAAAGCGTGCGCAAAGATAGCAAAGTGAAAGTAAATTGCACCTCATATGGAAGTTCTAAATCTAATAAATGGCCGTCACGGCCCTGCAGAAGGTGGTGAGTGGCTTGATTTGATTGACCCAAGCAAGGGTAAATCATACGGTAGAATCCCAAGGTCTGGGCCTGAGGATGTTGAAAACGCTGTGTCTGCAGCTAATGATGCTTTTGCAAATTGGAGCTCTTGGAGCGCTGATAAAAGGTCTGCATGCATAGACCGATTAGCTGATAGGATTAAGGAGAATGCTAGAATGTTGGCTGAAGCAGAGACAAGGGACAATGGGAAGCCTATAAGTTTATCCTCGACTGTGGATATACCTAGGGCTGAGAAGAATCTGAGATTTTATGCTTCTGCGATAAAGCATTTTGCTTCTCAGTCGCATTATATGGAAGGCGTTGCGATTAATTATACGCTGCGTAAACCGTTGGGAGTAGTTGCGTGTATTTC
Source organism: Crocinitomicaceae bacterium (assembly GCA_002722795.1). Classification (GTDB taxonomy): domain Bacteria; phylum Bacteroidota; class Bacteroidia; order Flavobacteriales_D; family Sanyastnellaceae; genus UBA974. Next base: position 105,924 of record PBMY01000014.1, on the reverse strand, counting down.
GCCTTGGAATTTGCCACTTTACCTATTCACTTGGAAGGTTGCTCCTGCTCTTGCTGCGGGTAATTGTGTTGTGGCCAAACCATCTGAAGTCACCCCTGCAACAGCGTTTCTTTTGAGCCATTGGGTGAAGGAAGCTGGATTTCCTGATGGGGTCTTTAACATCCTCCACGGACTTGGAGATGAAGTTGGTGACGCACTTGTAAACCATCAAGATATTGCTGCTGTGAGCTTTACCGGAGGCACAGCGACAGGGTCTCACATAGCTTCTGTAGTAGCACCAAAGTTCAAGAAATTAAGCTTAGAGCTAGGAGGGAAAAACGCTGCTGTGATTTTTGGCGATTGCGATTTTGACGATGCCCTTTCTACAACTGTAATATCCTCATTTTCCAATCAAGGCCAAATATGCCTCTGCGGTTCTCGCATCCTTGTCGAGAGATCTATTTACGATAAGTTCAAGGACGCCATAGTTGAAAAAGCAGCCCGAATTAAGGTCGGCAATCCCATGAATCCATCAACCAAAATGGGAGCAGTCGTGAGCGAGTCACACAAAGACAAAATCCTAAACCACATTGAAATCGCCAAATCAGAAGGAGGCAAAATCCTCTGTGGAGGTTTCGCAACTCAGCCTGAAGGCGAGGGAGAACTCACCGGTGGCTACTATATCCAACCCACAATTATTGAAGGTCTAGGACCTCAGTGCAGAACTAACCAGGAAGAAATATTTGGGCCAGTTGTCACAATACAACCATTCGATAGCGAGAACGAGGCTGTAGAAAACGCCAACTCTACCAAATACGGCCTAGCTGCTTCAATTTTCACCAACGACCTAAAGAAGGCTCACCGAGTGGCAGGCAACCTAGAAACTGGAATTGCTTGGATTAACTGTTGGCTACTTCGAGATCTCCGCACACCATTTGGCGGAGTGAAAGATTCTGGTGTTGGACGCGAGGGCGGATTCGAAGCCCTTCAATTCTTCACAGAACCACAGAACATCTGTGTGAAGCTTTAAGAGAATTACTCGTCTAGCAGATCGAAAAGATCGTCTAGACGTGGTGCGAGGACTACCTCTATACGTCTATTCTTCGACTTATCTTCTAGATCAACAGGGTGGAATTCTCCCTTTCCTGCTGCAGTTAAAACAGACGGATCTACACCGGGTTGACCCATGATGATAGCGAGAACTGAGGTGGCTCTTAGGACTGAAAGCTCCCAATTGTTTCGAGGAATATTAGGTGACAAAAGCCTATCGGTATCTGTATGTCCTTCAATGATGATTTCCAGGTCATGTTGGGTGGCGATCACATCGCCTAGCTTCCTTAGGATTGCCTCCCCCTTATCGTCTACATTGGCAGAACCTGAAGCAAATAGCAATTCAGCCTCTAGACTAACATATACCTTTCCGTCTCTTTGTTCTACACTAAGTCCATTTCCTTCAAAACCCAGAAGTGCATTTTCAAGACGCTTACGTAGAACCTCGGCCGACTTTTCTCGTGCGGCAAGTAAACTCTCTAGCTCTTCTACCCTTGCGCTTCGTGACTCAAGATCGGCTGAACGATTTGCCAGGTCGGCTTCTAGTACCAACAGGGCATCCTCTCGTACTTGAAGTTCAGTTCGAATTCTACCGACGTCCTCAAGTAGTGCTCTATTTTCGTCGTTGAGTGCAGCTAGGCGCCCTCCGTTTTGGTCAGTAAGAGCGTCGTTGAGTTCTCTCAGTCTATCCATCTCGTCTTTTGCTTCAGAAACGAAACGGCCTAATCTTGCTGTATCAGCAGCAAGTGCTTCGCGAGCTTCTATGAGGGTCGCGATTTGGCCTTCAAGCTCAATAAGTTCAATGGCCGCATCGTGAGACCCCAATCTCAGCTCAGTATTCTCCATGTCTATTTCTTCACATGAAGCTTGTAGTTCCTCGAACTGTTTCATGGTAACGCAACCCGTCAAGGAAGAAATAGCAATAGCAAACACAATTAGAAAGGGGCTAAAACTTTGGGGTGTATTAGAACGTAGCATAACCTTGCAAGTTCAAAACATTAGACGTAGCCTCTACAAAAAATCTTACGGCTTGTCCACACTAAAATGTCAATGAATCCCTAATAAAATTAGTTAATTGGGATGGAGAATGAACCCTGAGAAATTGTAACGCTAGAGCCTCCTGCGCTCTGCATATTTCCACTAAATGTTCCCATAACATAACCGCCGCCGCCGCCAGGGACTACGTAGTTAAGTTCCATTGTCATGTTACCTCCGTTTGCAGTGGAGTATGTATCGGCTCCACCTACAGATTCGTAAGCTCCTGCAGTGCCGGGTGCAGTTGCAGTGTTCATCGTTACAACTGTTCCATTTTGAAAACCAGCACTTGGTTCTTCAATTGTAAATCCAATTTGAGCAGTTGTTAATGAAACTCCCCCAAGAACAATACTCGTTCCGTTCATTGAAGCAGTTGCTTCAGCGTCTCCATTAAATAGAGTGCCATTTGCTTTCCACGTGATTTGGCCTTCACAAGGAGGGCACGATGAACCACCGCAATCGATGTAAGTTTCATCTCCATCTTGAAGGCCGTTTGTGCAGTCACCAGTCGTTGGACATGGATCACAATCTGGTCCGCCACAATCAATTCCAATTTCTTGTCCGTTCATTTCGCCGTCAACACAAGTTGGACATGGATCACAATCTGGTCCACCACAGTCAACGCCTTCCTCAAAGCCGTTTGGTAGTCCGTCTCCACAAAGCTCAGGGCATGCAGGACATCCATCACAACCACAATCAATACCAAGCTCACCTGGATCTAATTGACCATTAAAAGAAGGGTCACAAGGACCACAATCTCCACCACAATCAACCCATTGTTCTCCTAAAAGTGGATCCCAAAGGTTGTTTTCACATGGATCACATGGGTCACAAATTGGACCTCCGCAATCGATTAGCTCTTCTCCGTTGTTCAATATCCCATCGTAGCAATTTTCGCCAATTAAGTTGTCGTCATTAAGACATCCTGACATAAAAATTATCGATGTAAATGCTAAACAAACAGTTACAAAATTGAAGAAAATAGATAAGCTCTTATTCATTGTGTGTATTTTCGGCATGCCCAAATATAGCAATTGCGCAGAGGAATATGGATAATCTTAATTGGAAGCCTGCTAAACCGCCAACAAAAAAGGCTGTAAAAACACTGATAAAGGACACCGGATTGACCGAATTGGTTTCACGCATCCTTGTGCAGAGAGGTGTTTCATCCCTTGAAGATGCTGAGGATTTTCTCAAACCCAAATTAGAAGACCTGCATGATCCTGAGCTTATGCTAAACATGGATAAAGCCATTGGAAGGCTCAATAAAGCTATAAGAAATCAGGAGAGAATAATGGTTTATGGCGATTACGACGTGGATGGAACAACATCTGTTGCCATGGTTGCTTCCTTCCTAGAAGCCCTTGACGTGCAAATCGTGCCCTACATACCTATGAGGTATCAGGAGGGGTATGGAGTTTCAAAGGACGGTGTTGATCGAGCTAGAAAATCGGGATGTACGGTTTTAATTACTCTTGATTGTGGGACTAAGGATTTCGAAGCACTCGGTTATGCGAACAAGCACGGAATTGACACCATTGTTTGCGACCACCACCTCCCCGCTGAAGAAATCCCCAACTGTTTTGCCCTTCTCAATCCCAAACAAGTGGGATGCAATTACCCATTTAAGGAACTCTCAGGTGCAGGCGTAGCATTTAAAATGCTTTCTGCTCTTGTTCCAGAAATTGGACTGACAATGGATTCCGTCTACGACCACTTAGATCTTTTAGCATTAAGTATTGGAGCAGACCTTGTAGATATTACAGGTGAAAACCGCATACTTGCATACCACGGAATGCAAAACCTCAAGGAAAGTATGCGGCCTGGCATAAGAGCCATGCTTCAAGTTGCAGGAATCAACGAAGCGCCAACAACTGTTAGAGATATCAGTTTCACGCTAGGCCCTAGAATAAATGCTGCAGGAAGAGTTGGCCACGCATTAACTGCCGCTAAACTTCTGATGGAAACCGACGAAAGCGGCGCGCTAGAGCTAGCAAGTCAACTAGAAAAAATGAATCAAGCTAGGCGCGATCTAGACGAAGATTTGACGGAAGAGGCATTAGCACAAATGGCGGAACAACCACCTAAAAGATGCTGCACAGTTGTTACAGGCGAAGGATGGCACCGTGGAGTACTAGGAATTGTTGCTAGTAGATTAGTTGAACAACAGTACTGCCCCACAATTGTCCTTTCTGAAGAAAACGAAGTTCTAACTGGCTCAGCTAGAAGCGTCCCAGGTGTCGATATTCACTCTGCAATAGAAGAATGCAGCGATTTAATTGAGCAGTTTGGTGGTCACCCAATGGCAGCAGGACTAACCCTTAAAAGCGAAAACCTTATCGCGTTTAAAAAAGCAATTGAGGAGGCTATCATTTCACAAGTCCAAGGCTATATCCCCAAGCCAACTATAAGCTACCATATGGCTATAAGCCTCAATGATCTTAGTCCCACTATGTATAAGGAATTCGAGCGCATTGGACCATTTGGTCCATGCAACGAAGTGCCTGTATTCATGGCCGATGAGGTTATAACTGCTGTCCCACCAAGAACAGTTGGTCACGGAGGGCGTCACCTCAAATTAGTAGTTCAAAGCACAAGTAATCCATCACATAGATTCGAAGCAATTGGATTTGGAATGGGTGAAAGAATCGATGAGGTAAGAGCGTGGAGAACATTTGATATTGTCTTTACTCTTGCACGTAACACTTATCGTGGAAGATCAACACTAAATCTTCATTTAAGGGCAATTAGAGCACACCGAACTAGCTCTTAAATTATTTGGGTAGAATTACTACTCCGAGAAGTGAACTCAGTTCCATTACTTTTTTATCTAGAGTGATTTTCTCTCTCAACAATCTACTCTGTTCTTCGTCTGAACAGTCCCCATTGTCTAATTGTTCTAGCAGGAGGTCAATATTGCGCTGAACGTCGTGAAGTTGTATTCGAATTGTTGCCGTTGAAAGAGCTTTTTCTAAATCATCTTCTTCCTTCATAGAAAATATGTGATGCCTTTCTTCCCAATTTTCACTAAGAGTGTATTTGTGCACCAACATATCCGCCGCTTTCTTTTGTACGTCTTCTGTGGTTCCCGTAAAAAAAGTCTCGGCAGATGGAATTTCACCTAAATCTAGACTTGAAGTAAACTTCGACAAGATGAAGTCTGTAGAAGGGTCTTCCATAGAGATGCTTTGGCTTTCTACCCTATGAATAAGAAGCTCAGCAAAAGTCACATCAACTTCAATTGCCTCTGCAGATTCTTCAATTTGAGTTTCGATTTTTACCATCGATTCCCCGTGCTCTAAAAGGAGCCTCACTAAATTATCTTCTAGAAGATTCCTCTCCGTTCGCATCCTCTTTGATGCCCCTTGAGTAACTTCTTCAATATAAGATGAAGGTATATAATCTTGAGGTGGAAAAAGGACTCTATTTGATCTTTTTTGCTCTTGAGCTATGTCTGAAGCGACTTTTTTAGCAACCTCAGCATGGAGCAATTTCTCTTGGAGTTTAAGCCTTGCTGCAATTGTTTGGATGTATACCGTTCTTTGGATTTGGTCCGGTATGCAAGCAAGTGTGTCAACTAATGATTTTACTAGTTCAGCTTTCTTTATTGGATCATCTCCAGCACCCTCACTCAGAAGGTCAGATTTAAATGCTAGAAAATCTTGAGCCCCTTTCTTGACAAATTCCTGAAGTTCAGTAGAGCTTACCTTTTTGGAATAGCTATCTGGATCATCTCCATCTGGGAAGGTTACAACCTTCACCTTCATCCCCTCTTTTAATAGCAGGTCAATACCGCGAAGTGAAGCCCTCATTCCGGCAGCATCGCCATCGAAAAGGACTGTTACGTTCTTAGTGAAACGACGAATGAGGGCGATTTGACCTATAGTAAGAGCCGTGCCACTAGAAGCAACAACGTTTTCTAAACCGCTTTGATGCATTGCCATCACATCTGTATAACCCTCAACTAGGAAACATGAATCCTCCTTAGTTATATGATTCTTTGCTAAATGAATCCCGTAAAGAGCCTTTGACTTATCGTAGAGAGGACTCTCAGGACTATTGAAATATTTAGCAATCTTCTTATCAGTCTTGAGAGTTCTGCCGCCAAAACCAATTACCCTTCCTGTTACATCCCTAATTGGGAACATTACCCTGCCCTGAAAGAAGTCAAAAAGAGTACCGTCTTGTTTTTTTTTACAAAGACCGCTTTGTTCTAGTCTTTCCTCCTTATAGCCTGCATCAACTGCCGCTTTTGTCATTACTTCCCATCCCGTTGGACAGTATCCAACTTTGAATTTTTCAATAATATCCTCCCGAAATCCTCGACTTTCGAAATAGGCCAAGCCAATCGCTTTGCCTTGCTCTGTTTCAAGTTGATCTGAAAACCACTTTTGGGCCCAAGACACTACTGCGCCCAAACTTTCTCTAGCAGTTTCAGCTTGGATCTCCTCTGCTGTCTTCTCCTTTTCTACAATTTCAATATTGTACTTGCGAGCAACTATTCGCAATGCTTCAGGATAGCTAACTTTCTCAATCGCCATCACGAAGGTCATTAAAGACCCTCCCTTTCCTGAACTAAAACATTTGAAAATCCCCTTGCTTGGAACTACGTAAAAAGAGGGGGTTTTCTCGCTTGTGAACGGGCTAAGTCCCCTGTAACTACTCCCTTGCTTTTTGAGCTCAACATAATCACCCACGACATCTTCGATGATGGCGGTTTGGTGTATCAACTCGACTGTTTTAGTGGGTATCATTGTTGGTAATTCCGGATTAGCTAAGGTAGGGTTGCATATGTTAATTGATGTTGAATTTTTTTCCCCACTTAATTAAGAGTATATCCATAGTTGTAATTTTGATAAGATGCAGGGATTTAAAACATCTTGGATTATGTGGGCTCTAGCCTGTGCCGTGCTTTCTGTAAGTGCATTGCAAGTTATGGGGCTTAATAAAGCTCTTAAATTGAGAGGCCAAATCTTTGATCGAAGCGTAGAGCGTTCCCTAAATCAAGTAGCTGAATGGGTTCAGGTTTCAGCAGAGATTAACTTCTCAGGGAATGACAGCCCTCTACGTGGAGCCTCTCATACGTTGGTGCTCAGAATGGAATCAATGGACATCGATTCCCTCTTACATGTAGCTCTGAAAAAAAATGGAATTAATGCTAATTGCGTTTTTGGAGCATTTGACACATATGGTCAACCAGCTTATCTAGACAGTAATTGTGAACCTTTCCGAGACGATTTAGTTGAAGACGGGTATTCAATAAACATGAAGGACCTTCAATTCAAAGTATTCTTTCCACACAGAGGAAAGCATCTTATTCGTGGCGGTTTAGGCGCTTTTATTCTATCTGGAGTTCTTCTTTTTGGGATATTTGTGGGGCTTGTTTATGTGTTTTATTCTGTAAGACAGTCTAAACACATTGAACGAATAAGGCGAGATCTGATGAACAATCTTACTCACGAGTTGAAGACGCCAATATCTACTATAGGTTTGGCATCAGAAGCATTGAGTGATAAAGAAATAGAACTCGATGAAGAGCAGCAGAATTACTACTTTGAGCTGATAAAAGCTGAGAATAAAAGACTAGGTCTACTTGTTCAAAAGGTGCTACAAGCTTCTCTAGTAGAAAAAGGGGCTATGAAGCTATACTTGCAGCCTCTCAATATTCATGATATTGCTAAGGATGTAGTGAAAAATGTAGCTATGCAGGTTAGAAAGATGGGAGGTAAGGTGGAGCTCGACTTGAAGGCCACGAATCCAATTATTAAAGCAGATCAAACCCACTTAACTAGCGTTATTTTCAACTTGATTGATAACGCATTAAAATATTCCGCTGAAGACCCACGTCTTAAAATTTCAACCGTGCAAACAGACGAAGGTTTGGAATTTAGCGTTAGGGACAACGGCGTTGGCATACCTAAAGAACATCTTGGCAAGGTCTTTGAGAGATTGTATCGCGTTCCTTCTGGGAATGTTCATGACGTGAAGGGGTTTGGGCTTGGCCTAAGCTATGTGAAAGCTGTTGTCGAGAGACACGGAGGTAGCATAACAGTCGAGAGCGAACTCGGTAGTTACAGTGTTTTTAGTTTGAAATTAAAATTTGACCCCCCGAAAGAATGAGCAAATCACCAATAAGAATTCTTCTATGTGAAGACGACCCCAATCTAGGGAAACTCCTTTCGGAGTATATGAATGCCAAGGGGTTTGTTACAACTTGGGCGCAAGATGGAGTTGAAGGAATAAAGACCTTTTTTAGAGAAACTTTTGATTTTGTAATCCTCGATGTAATGATGCCTCGTAAAGACGGTTTTGAGGTTGCATCAGAAATCAGAAAAGAAAGCAAGTCAATTCCCATCCTATTCTTAACTGCTAGAAGTATGAAGGAGGATACTCTTGAAGGATTCAAGGTTGGAGCAGATGACTACATGACTAAACCCTTCTCAATGGAGGAGCTTCTAGTAAGAATCAATGCAATTCTTAGAAGAACATCTTCTATTCCGCAGGATGGAGAGGATATAACTGCTTTTTCTTTGGGGTTATTTGAATTCGATTATAACAAGCAGAGATTGAGCCATAATGGAGAAACTCAAAGGCTTACGACTAAGGAGAATGAACTTCTTTATTTGTTGTCAAGACACAAGAACGGACTGCTTGAGAGAAACCACGCATTATCAGCAATTTGGGGAGATGCAAGCTACTTCAATGGTCGTTCAATGGATGTGTATATCGCCAAGCTCAGAAAGCACTTGAAGGCTGACGATAGGATAGAAATCCTAAACGTTCATGGTAAAGGATTCAAACTCATAGCTCCAGAGAACTAAAAAGCACTAAAAAATCCATATCTTCGCGCTCGCTAAATAGGTTTCCGTGTCTGATATGATTAAAATACTAGCTGGATCTGCTTCTCAAGACTTCGCTCAGAGAGTTGCATCAGCATATGGTACAGAACTAGTGCCAGTTACTACTACTCGCTTTTCTGACGGAGAATTCACTGTTAGTATTGAAGATACTGTACGTGGAAAAGAGGTAGTAATTGTTCAGTCTACAACCCCTCCGACAGACAACTTATTCGAACTGCTTCTGATTATTGACGCAGCAAAGCGCGCAAGTGCAAAACGCATTGTAGCTGTGATGCCTTACTTTGGTTTTGCCCGCCAAGACAGAAAAGACAAGCCTAGAGTTGCTATTGGTGCCAAACTAGTAGCTAACATGTTGATGGCTGCTGGAGTTGATCGTGTCATTACGATGGACCTTCACGCTGACCAAATTCAAGGTTTCTTTGAAGTGCCCGTTGATCATCTTTACGGATCAACAATTTTCTTAAAGCACATCAAAGAAAACTTTGACCTATCGAATCTTTGTATTGCTACTCCTGATACCGGAGGAACAAAGAGAGCTAACACTTATGCTAAACACCTTGGCGTTGACATGGCTATCTGCTACAAGCAAAGAGAGGTTGCAAACCAAGTTTCTAGCATGACTGTAATTGGTAATGTAAAGGGAAAGGATGTAATCATTGTCGATGATATGTGCGACACAGCTGGAACTCTTACAAAGGCTGCTTGCCTAATGATGGAGTACGGCGCAACTTCAGTGACAGCAATTTGTACTCACGGTGTTTTAAGCGGACCTGCTTACGAGCGCATTGAAGACAGCGTGCTAACTGAGTTTATCATTACTGACACCATTCCACTAAAGGAGGATGCTCCAACAAGCAAAATAAAAGTCCTGCCTGTGCATGACTTGTTCTCACAAGTACTTAAGTGCTTGATGAGCAACGAAAGTATAAGTTCACATTTTATTATCTAATAATTAATCTATTATGAAATCAGCATCATTGAGCGGTTCTCTTCGTGGGAACGTAGGAAAGAAAGATGCAGTCTCTTTAAGAAAAGAGGGGAATGTCCCTGGAGTTCTTTACGGAGATGGAAGCCAAACACACTTTTCAGTAAACGAAATCAAATTGAGCAAACTAGTTGTAAATCCAGACGTATTTGCTATCGACATGGATATCGACGGTACTGTAACAAAGTGCATCATTCAGGAAGTACAATTCCACCCAGTAACTGACCGCATTATACACATCGATCTTCTAAAGATCATCGAGGGCAAACCTGTTAAGGTAAACTTACCTCTTCGTTCGCAGGGAACAGCACAAGGAGTTATAAATGGTGGACGTTTGGAAACGCTTTTCCGTCGTGTTCCTGTTCAGGGTCTTTTCGGAAACCTTCCTGATGCTCTTAACGCTGACGTAAGCGCTCTAAAAATTGGAGATGGTCTACGCGTTAGAGACTTAAACATTCAAGGTTGCGAAATCCTTTTAAACGAAAGTGTTCTTCTTTTTGCTTGTAAGCGGACTCGTGCTGCAATGTCTCTTGACTCTGGAGAGGAAGGCAGTGAAGGTGAAGAGGGTGCTGAAGGTGAAGAAGGCGCTGAAGGAGGCGAAGGCGCTGCTGAAGGCGGTGAGGAATAAAATAAATTCCCATGAAATATCTCATAGTCGGTTTAGGTAATCCTGGGGCGGAGTATGAGAATACCCGACATAATGTTGGGTTTAGAGTGGTGGACACCATAGCTGAGGCACACGGCGGAACTTTTTCTGCCGAGCGTCACGGAATGGTGTCAACCGTTCGTTTTAAAGGACGTAATCTTATCCTTTTAAAGCCCAATACATTTATGAATCTCAGCGGTAAGGCCTTGAGGTATTGGATGAATGCTGAAAAAATATCCGTAGATAGAATACTTGTAATTACAGACGACCTAAACCTAGATTACGAAAAACTTCGACTAAGAGCAAAAGGTTCAGACGGTGGGCACAACGGGCTCAAGGATATTCAAGCCGTTCTTGGAACCAATGTATATCCAAGACTTAGGATTGGAATTGGCTCTGATTTTTCTAGAGGTGGGCAGTCTGACTTCGTGCTTAGCGAGTGGACTAAAGATGAGGGATTAGCTCTTCAAGAAGTTTTAACAAAATCGTCTAAAGCTGTTGAAAGTTTTGTGACTATCGGTCTTATTCACACAATGAATTCTTTCAACTAGGATTGACTCTTTTCGTAAAGATGGTTGTTCCCGATATAGGAAATTACAGGATCTGGTAACAGGTACTGTATATCCTGTTTTTTAAGAATTGCATACCTGATATATGATGATGATATTGCTATCATGGGTGCCTGAGTAAATACAACAACTTGATCTTCTGAAACTGTGGGAGACTCTCCTGCATTTGGCGCTTCAGGTGGTGGAATATTGGGCGAACTCACTCTACGCGGGTAAACTAATATTCTATGGTTTGAGATGATTTCTTCGTGTTCCTGCCACCTGTGCAGATTTTCAAAGTTATCCTCTCCTATTATTACTGAAAATTCTATTTGAGGATAGTCTTCTCTAAGATGCTTAAGTGTATTTGCTGTGTAGTTGGGTCTGGGGAGATAAAACTCGACATCTGAAGCGTAGATCCTTGAGTTTTCGGCAACAGCGAGCCTCACCATTTGTAGTCTCTGCTCTTCAGGTATCATCTCTTCGTCGAGTTTGAAGGGGCTCGTCGGGGTAACAACCATCCAAACTTCATCAATATCTGCACGATTTACCATGTGATTGGCGATAACCAAGTGACCCAAATGAATTGGATTGAATGACCCAAAGTACAGCCCTACTTTTCCAGATGTTGTCCTACCATTCATTTAGAAAGGAATTTCGTTACTATGGTTTGGGTCTGGGCTGATGCTGTTTCGATGTCATTATTTCTAATCGTAACATCAAATTTTTGAGCCGCATCAAGTTCTCTTGAAGCCTTACTAATTCTTTTGATTATGCTTTCTTCTGAGTCTGTACCACGGTGACGTAGTCTTGTTTCTAAGACTTCTAGAGATGGGGGCATAACAAAGATCGCAAGGGCACTGTCACCGAATACAGACTTGAGCGTTTGGCCGCCGATTACATCAACGTCAAATATAGGAGTTAGACCATTAGCCCAAAGCCTTTCGACCTCACTACATAATGTGCCGTAGCTTAAGCCTGGGTAGACTTCCTCCCACTCAACGAATTCATTCTGCTTTATGTAGTTATCAAAATCTGATTGAGATATAAAGTAGTACGACTCACCTTGCACTTCTTCACCTCTGATATCTCTAGTCGTTGCGCTAACGCTAAAGCCTAAGTTTAGATGTGGTGAAGCCATCAATTTTGAAACCAAGGTGGATTTACCCGCTCCTGAAGGAGCTGAAAAAATAATGGCCTTACCATCGCCCTTGGGTAATCTTCCTGTTGGCATCTCTTTGATTGACTAAAGTACGTTTAGAATCTGCTCCTTAATCTTTTCTAGTTCGTCTTTCATGTGGACTACGATTCGCTGGATATCTGCATCATTAGCTTTTGAGCCTAAAGTGTTAATCTCGCGACCTATTTCTTGAGCTACAAAACCAAGCTTCTTGCCCTGCCCCACTCCGCTAGACATGATTTCCGTAAAGTGTTCACAATGTACTGCAAGTCTACTCCTCTCCTCACTAACATCTTGCTTTTCAATGTAAAATAGAACTTCTTGTTCGAAGCGACTTTCATCAATTTTAGTCTTATCAATGGCTTCTTCTAAATTGGTTCTGATTCTTTCTCTTACTCTTTTAAGACGAGCGTTTAAAAGTAGATCAAGGTCATCTGAACAGCTTCTAATAATGCTAATTCCATTTTTAAAATCTGACGCAATTGCATCTCCCTCTGTTTCTCTAAATTTGTCGAATTTATCAAGAGCATCAACCACCAAATTTTCAATCTGAGCCCAAGATTTGTCATCCAATTCTTCTTTGGGGCTTTGCATTGCTTCTGGCATTCGCATAGCTAGAGCTAATAGGTCGCTTTCCTCAGATCCTGAAACATTCTTTAGCTGAGAAATGTAATTCTCTACAATTGTAGTATTTACCTCATGCTTTACTTCTGTTGGATCGAGTTCGTAGAAAAGGAAGAAATCGCATTTACCTCTAATTATACGAGAACGCAATAGCTTTCTAAGCTGCATTTCCTTCTCTCTAAACATTGAAGGGATTCTTGTGTTTAGGTCAAACTGTTTACTATTTAGTGAGCGAACCTCAATGTTGTACTTGCGGTTGCCAATAACACCCTCGGCTTTTCCGTAGCCAGTCATCGATCGAATCATGCCATAAAGATACAAGGGTCGTACCTTTGTACTCCCATGTCTATTATTAGAGAAATACAAGCGCCTGTTTCGAAAGAAATGAAAGCTTTTACAGTCCATTTTAGAGAAGTTCTAAAATCAGACGTTGCTCTTCTTGACACTATCATGCGTTATATCGTTAAACGCAAGGGTAAGCAGATGAGACCACTTTTTGTGTTCCTTGTAGCCCAAATTAATGGCGGATGCACCCCTCAAACAAATACTGCAGCATCTTTAATAGAGCTACTACATACTGCAACACTAGTGCACGATGATGTAGTTGACGAGAGTCCAAAAAGGAGAGGTTTCTTTTCAATTCAAGCACTTTGGAAGAAAAAAGTTGCTGTGCTTGTGGGAGATTATCTGCTTTCAAAAGGACTTCTTACAGCAGTAGACGATGGTGCTTTTGACATGCTCAAGATCACTTCGAGAGCTGTTAGAGAAATCAGCGAAGGGGAGCTTTTGCAAATAGAGAAATCGAGGAAGCTCGATATAACTGAAGAAGTGTATTTCGATATTATACGAAGGAAAACCGCATCACTTATTGCTGCTTGTTGTGCTTGTGGAGCTGCTTCTGCAGGTGCTAGCGAAGAGGAAGTGGAAAGGATGTGGGAGTTTGGAGAGAAGGTAGGCTTGGCCTTTCAGATAAAAGACGATTTACTCGATTTGGGTGATGGAACTAGAACAGGCAAGCCAACCGGAGTGGATATTAAAGAAAAAAAAATAACTCTTCCGCTTATTCACTTGTTGAACAACAGCGATGCTCATAAAAGAAGAAGCTTTATTAAGCTTGTGCGTAAAGCTCCAAAAGATCCGGCTGCAGTTAAGGAGGTTATGAAGTGTGTGCTAGAAGGACCAGGCATGGAGTATTCCAGAAGCCAAATGTCACAACTTAGAGATGAGGCAGTAGCAATGCTTGATTCATTTGATGACACGCCAGCAAAAAAGTCATTAGTGGATTTACTCGATTTTACAATTAATCGAAACAAATGAGGAATGTAATCGGTCTATTCGTTTTAATGGCAATATTCAACTGTTCTGAATCTGGCAATCGGAATGGTGTTGAGATACTTGAGAGTTGGGAAAATGGAGTTGTAAAAAAAGACAGGGTAAATCTTGCCGCAGATACTTTTATTGTAAATCACTACCATGATAACTATAAGCTTCACATGACTGGAAATGTATATTATGTTGATGGCGTAGAGGTAAAGCACGGAGAATGGAGAGTGCTATATCCGGATGGAAAGAATTGGTCATTAAACAACTTCGATAAGGGTGTTGAAAATGGTGAGTATAAGACTTGGTATAAGAATGGTAAGTTAAATATATGGGGCTATTATTCTTCGGGTTCTGCAACTGGGAATTGGACTTTTTACGACACATCTGGAGTTGTGGTAAAGACGTTTGACGCTACGCCTAGAAACTGAGTGCGTTATCCACATTTTTAAGGGGAGAATAACAGGCCATTGCCGGCTGTGATACTATGATGGTTAATAGATTGCAGCATGTTGAAATTTGGTGAATACGGGTTTTTAAATTGGGGGCTTATTTTGCTCGTAATGGGGCTTGGTTTCAGCTCTAGTGCTCAAAGCAGTACAACACAGAAAGACTACATAAACAAGTGGAAGGATGAGGCTGTAAGGCAGATGGACATGTATAAAATCCCTGCTAGCATTACGCTTGCTCAAGGCGTCCTAGAAAGTGGGAATGGAATGAGTACGCTTGCAAAAAAATCGAATAACCATTTTGGCATAAAATGTCACACAGATTGGAAGGGCGGAAGAACATACCATGATGACGATGAAAAAGGAGAATGTTTTAGAGTGTATGACGACCCTCGTGATAGTTATGAGGATCACAGTAAGTTTCTACTACGTAACAGATACGTTAGTCTATTCGAATTAGATATAGAAGATTACAAGGGTTGGGCAAAGGGACTTAGTAAGTGTGGGTATGCGACTAATCCCAAATATCCTGAGCTGCTTATCACAATTATCGAGAGACACGATTTGCAACTTTTAGACACAAGAGATTGGATAGATGACGAAAATGGTTTTGCAGATAAGTCAAATAAAGGGATAAGACTACACACCTCACGAACATTTCATAGTGTAAGCACAACTGAAAACGGCATTCAATTTATTTATGCTGATAATGGCGATACAGTCGAGGAGTTAGCTGAGGAGTTTGATATGATGAAGTGGCAGTTCCGCAGATATAATGAAATTAATAAAAGTCACGTATTCCGCAAAGGAGAGATTATATACCTACAACCTAAGAAGGCAAACGGATTTGAGGATTGGCATACGGTGCGAGGCGGTGAGACTATTTGGTCTATATCTCAGAAATACGGAATCAAAACGAAGTCTTTAGCTAGGAAAAACAACATCGCAGTGGATTCGCACCTTAGAGTGGGGATGAAACTTAGCTTGAGGTGGAAGCTTGATGAAAATGGGAAACTCCCCGGTTACGCAAAGCTTTTAGGGGGTAAACAATAGGCTTTTTCAGTACCTTGCGTGATATTAAACGTTATCGCTCATGCCCTTTTATCAGCGCTTAGGTAAGATCCCCCCCAAACGCCACACACAGTTTCGCAAGGAAGACGGAAGTCTGTACCACGAACAACTTTTTGGCACAATTGGTTTTTCTGGAAATGCGTCACTTCTTTATCACCACCACAGACCTACAATGGTTAAGGAGGTAAAAGGAACCGTTGACGTTAGTCCCAAAATTGCTGTAAAATGTAATCTTATTTCCCGCAAATTAGAGGGGTTTGATGTGCCAACAGGCAAGAACTACTTAAGCTCGCGTGTACCTGTTATGTTCAATTCTGATATGTGTCTAGAATTGGCAAATCCACCCAAGGTTGAGAGCGAAGATTTTTACAAAAACTCTGATCAAGACGAGGTTGTTTTTGTTCATCACGGATTTGGTGTGCTTCATACCATGTACGGCAAAATCACTTTTGGTAAGGGAGATTACTTGGTCATCCCTAGAGGAACAATCTATCAATTTGAATTTGATAATGACGACAATAGGCTTCTGATTATCAATTCAACTTCTCCTGTCCAAACACCTAAGAGATACAGAAATCATTTTGGGCAGCTTCAAGAACACAGTCCTTACTGCGAGAGAGACATAAGGACTCCCGAAGAACTCGAGGTGCACGATGAGCTTGGGGAATTCACGATTAGAATTCGCAAGGAGGGGAAGATTCACGATTACGTTTACGCAAACCACCCGTTTGATGTGGTGGGTTGGGATGGTTACAACTTCCCTTATGCCTTCAATATTGATGACTTTGAGCCCATTACTGGAAGAATTCATCAACCGCCACCGGTACACCAAACCTTTGAGGCTGGAGGATTTGTGATTTGCAGCTTTGTGCCACGACTTTACGATTACCATCCGGATTCTGTTCCTGCTCCTTACAATCACAGTAACATTGATTCTGACGAAGTATTATATTATGTTGCGGGGAAATTTATGAGCCGAACAGGTGTGGGGCCTGGTCAGCTTACTCTTCATCCTGCTGGCATTCCACACGGGCCTCACCCTGGAACTTACGAAGCGAGTATTGGGAAGAAGGAGACTATAGAACTTGCAGTAATGGTTGATACATTCAAACCCTTACACCTCACTCAACAAGCGCTTGATATAGAGAAGCCCGATTATCACAAGTCTTGGCTAGATTAATTGAAACTAAATGGAATTAGAAAAAATCATACCTGAAGCAGATGACTTTCTTCCTCTTTTAGGAACTGATCACGTAGAGATAATTGTGGGCAATGCCAAACAAGCCGCCTACTACTACATGAGCGCTTGGGGGTTTCAGCCTTTAGCATATAAAGGCCTTGAAAATGGAAGCAAGGAAAGCGTCTCTTACGCTATACGTCAAGACAAAATCACTCTTGTACTCACTTCACCACTTGAGCCAGGTGGTGATTTGAATCGTCATATCAACGAGCACGGAGATGGAGTGAAGAATGTGGCTTTATGGGTAGATGATGCGACAAAGAGTTGGGAGGAAACTACTAAGCGTGGTGCTAAGAGCGCTTTTGAGCCTAAGACGCTACAAGATACCGACGGAAAGGTTGTCTTGAGTGGCATTCACACTTACGGAGAGACAATTCACATTTTTGTCGAGAGGAAGGATTACAACGGAACTTTTATGCCAGGATACACTGCTTGGGATCCAGGTTACAAGCCAGAGCCTGTAGGTCTTAAGTACATCGACCACATGGTTGGAAACGTAGGCTGGGGTGAGATGAATACTTGGTGTAAATTCTACGCTGAAGTTATGGGGTTTGCCCAAATCATTTCATTCGATGATAAGGATATCAGTACTGAGTACACTGCTCTGATGTCAAAGGTGATGAGCAACGGAAATGGCCGAATCAAATTCCCCATCAACGAACCGGCTGAAGGACGCAAGAAGTCTCAAATCGAAGAGTACATCGATTACTACAAGGGTGCTGGCGTTCAACACTTAGCTGTAGCAACTGATAATATCATTGAAACAGTAACACAACTTAAGGATCGTGGTGTAGACTTTCTATACGTTCCTGAAAACTACTATGACGATGTTATAGATAGAGTTGGAGAGATTGATGAGGATCTAGAGCCATTGAAAAAACTTGGGATATTGATTGACCGAGACGACGAGGGTTATTTGCTGCAGCTTTTCACTAAGCCAGTGCTAGATAGACCTACAATGTTCTTTGAAATCATCCAGCGTAAAGGAGCGCAAAGCTTCGGAAAAGGAAATTTCAAAGCCCTTTTCGAAGCAATTGAAAGGGAGCAAGAAAACAGAGGAACACTTTAATGAGCTCTAGCCCCGTACTGAAAGTCACAAATCTTAGCGTCGCCTTCGACAAGAGGGTTGTAAATGATTTGAGCTTCAGTATTTACCCGGGGAAGACTACTGCAATAGTTGGGGAATCTGGGTCGGGTAAGACCGTGAGTTCTATGGCTGTGATGGGGCTATTGCCCACTACTGCCACTATTGAATCTGGAGATTTTACAGTGCTTAAAGTTGGTGTAGAAATCAGCATGGTTTTCCAAGACCCTATGTCATCTCTGAACCCTTCGATGAGTGTTGGCGAACAAGTAAGTGAACCGCTTATAGTTCACGAGAATTTGTCAAATGAGACGGCGAGAGAAAAAACTATAGAGCTATTCAAGGAAGTAGAATTGCTTGACGCTGCTGCGGCATATGACAAATTTCCACATGAGCTTAGTGGAGGCCAAAAGCAACGTGTAATGATTGCCATGGCCCTAGCCTGTAATCCTCATGTGCTTATTGCCGACGAGCCTACAACGGCGCTTGATGTAACAGTACAGAGCGTGATTTTGGATTTATTATCAAGGCTTCAAAAGGAAAGAAACCTTGGTATACTTTTCATTTCTCACGACCTAGAGGTAGTAAAGGATATTGCTGATGAGGTTATAGTTATGAGGCTTGGTGATGTAGTTGAACAGGGTGAGTGCAAAAAGGTTTTTAGTAATCCTCAACACGAATACACTAAAGAACTAATATCTTCTAGACCTAGTAGAAATGGGCCCGGAGCGGAAAGCGATGGAGCTTTAATTGAGGCAAGAGGAGTAAGCCTAGACTATCCCGTAAAAAAAGATTTTATGGGAAGGACGACAGAAGTGTTTGGGGCAGTTAAGAACGTGAGCCTAAGAGTTGGTGCTCGAGAGAGAGTTGGACTAGTAGGAGAAAGTGGTTCGGGTAAATCTTCGCTAGGGAAGCTATTATTGGGGATGGAAATATGCTCTTCCGGAGAAATCCTATGGAAGGGTGAAACACTAGACATTGAAAATAAAAAGGCGTTTAGAGTATTTAAGAAATGTGCTCAGCCAGTATTTCAGGATCCCTTTAGTGCACTTAACCCAAGGTTACGTGTTTGTTCAGCTTTGCAAGAAGCTCTTGATCTGAGCGAAAGCAAATCAAAAGTGAGTGAATTATTAGAAGAAGTGGGTCTAAGCGCTGAGGATGCGTCGAAATATCCAAGCGGATTTAGTGGAGGTCAAAGACAGAGAATTGTTCTAGCAAGAGCACTTGCTATGGAACCAGAATTTTTAGTTCTCGACGAAAGCGTGGCAGCACTGGATTTGAGGATTCAGGCTGAAATATTAAAGCTCATTTCAGATATTCAGAAGAAGCGTTCGTTAGCATTTTTATTTATATCCCACGACCTATCAGTTATCGAAGCTGTATGCGACAGAGTTGTGATTATGAAAAATGGTGAAATCGTAGAAGAGGGCGCCACTGAAAATATCTTCAAAAAGCCTAAAAATTCATACACTAAAGAGCTTCTTAATAGTCGACCGGGTGCTTAATTTTAGCACATGAGCGAGAATAACATTTTAAGCAATGTCGATAGTGGTGTCTTGACCCTAACTATCAACAGGCCAAACCAACTAAACGCCCTCAATAGTGAGGTTATAGCCTCACTTTCCAAACATATTGTTGCAGCCCAAACCGACGATAGAGTCAGAGTAATCATCATTACTGGGTCTGGAGAAAAGGCATTCGTAGCTGGTGCGGACATCAAAGAATTTGCCGATTTCACAACTGCACAAGGCAAGGACCTTGCTGCTTTAGGTCAGGCAACATTATTCGACAGGGTAGAAAGAAGCTTCAAACCGGTGATAGCTGCAGTGAATGGTTTTGCCTTAGGTGGCGGACTTGAACTTGCTATGGCTGCTCATGTCAGGGTGGCTTCGAAAAATGCTAAATTAGGCCTTCCAGAAGTAGGACTAGGAGTAATTCCGGGATACGGCGGAACACAAAGACTCGCTCAACTAGTTGGAAAGGGAAAGGCAATGGAGATGATTCTTACTGCTAGCATGATTAGCGCTGACGAAGCAAACGAGTTGGGACTTGTGAATTATTCTGTTGGACAAGACGAGTTGATGGAAACATGTCTAGGAATAGCAAAGAAGATGATGCGCAATGCACCAACAGCTCTAACCGCAGCCATCAAGTCGGTTGTTGCTAGATATACTGATGGAGTGGATGGTTATTCGGTGGAGATTGAAGAGTTTGGGCTATGCTTCAGAACTAAAGATTTCAAAGAAGGAACAACGGCATTTCTCGAAAAGAGGAAGGCGCAATTTCCAAGCAAATGAGTCTAGAAAAATTAGAAGTTACAGTAGTCAACGGCAGCAACCACGCCCTGCCACAATACAGCACAGAACACAGCGCTGGCTTAGACCTCAGAGCATCTCTAGAAGAAGCAATCACGCTTGCTCCAGGAGAACACAGGCTCATCTCAACAGGATTAAAGATCGCTCTCCCTCAAGGCACAGAAGCCCAAGTGAGACCCCGATCAGGTCTAGCATACAAACACGGAATTACAGTTCTAAACTCGCCAGGCACAATTGACGCGGATTACAGGGGCGACGTTGGAGTTATCTTAATCAATCACGGCAAGACGCCCTTCATCATTGAAGACGGCGAAAGAATTGCACAATTAGTTATCGCGAGATACGTTCAACTAAAATGGAAACCTACCGACGATTTGTCTGAAACAGATAGAGGCGCGGGAGGATTCGGAAGCACAGGAGTAAAATGAATATCATCATCCCCATGGCGGGTAGAGGCAGTCGCCTTCGCCCTCACACTTTAACAACACCTAAACCGCTAGTTCCGGTTGCAGGCAAACCAATTGTTGAACGCCTCGTTGAAGACATCGTTCGCATGCTCCCAACTTCTGTAGACAAGATTGCATTTGTTACAGGGAGGTTTGGCGAAGAGAACGAGAAGGATCTTATAGAGATAGCTTCTAGATTGGGTGCTGAAGGAAGAATATGCTATCAAGATGAACCCCTTGGAACTGCTCACGCTATACTATGTGGAGAGGAGTTGTTAGATGGTCCTGTTATTGTTGCTTTTGCCGACACGCTTTTTAAGGCTGACTTCATAATTGATGCGGAAGCCGATGGAGTGCTTTTTACTCAGAAGATTGATGATCCTTCTGCGTTTGGCGTAGTTGTAACGAACGAGAAAGGGAGCATTACAGACTATGTTGAAAAGCCCAAAGAATTCGTAAGCGATCAAGCCATGATAGGAATCTATTCTTTCAAGGACGGCGCAAGGCTCAAAAAGGAGCTTCAGTATTTAATAGATAAAAACATTCTACGTTCGGGAGAATACCAACTCCCAGATGCACTTAGGAATATGACTAAGAGTGGATTGAAATTCATTCCCGGCAAGGTAGGTGAATGGATGGACTGTGGGAACAAAGACGTTACTGTTGAAACTAACAGAAGGGTACTTAACATTCTTGAAGAAGAGGGGCGCCTTCACGAAGGAAGCGGAATTGATCCTACAGCTGAAATTATAGACTCTTTCGTGATCTCTCCTTGCTACATAGGGCCTAGAGTAAAAATTGTTCGGTCTGTTGTGGGACCTCATGTGAGTCTAGGTGCAAATACTGCAGTGACAAATTCAACCCTTCAAGATTGTCTAATTCAAAGGGATACAATCATTGACAATACAGTCATGGATGGTGCTATGGTTGGAGCTAAGGCTAGTGTTATTGGCACACCTCTTGATGTTAGCATTGGAGATTTTTCGTCAATCGGATAAATGAATTTCAAAAAGAAACATATACTCTTTTCACTTTTTCTCCTATCGCATCTTGCTATAGGCCAAACCCACCTTGCCACATTTGAACCCCTCCCTGAGGAAGTTCAAAGAGCTTACTTCCTAGGCCAAAACCACCTTGTCAAAGGCGATTTAGCCGAGGCATACTCAAGTTTTCAGTTATGTGTAGATGCTGAACCTAAGGTTGCAGGATTCCATTTTGAGCTCGGTAAAATTGACCTCACTAATGAACATTACGAATCAGCACTGAACTTTCTAAATGAAGCGGTAGACCTCGACCCAAATAACGATTGGTACCACTACTACAGGGGCATGGCTAATCTAGAGTTGGAACTATACGATGATGCTTGGGCAGATTTAATGAGTTGGATAAGCGCAAGGCCGGGGGATTTGGAATCATTAGACTTATGTGCTGAAACATTCATCTATAAGGGTGAGATTTGGCATGCATATCAAGCATATTCATTTTACGAGGACGAGATAGCAAAGAATCTAGATGTTAGGATCAAGAGGCTCATGTTGGTTTTAAACTCTGATCTAAAGGAAAGACAGGTTTGGAATTTTATAAATGATGCTATTAAGGATTTCCCAGATGAACCGCTGTTTATTTATGAGAAAGCTAGGGTTTATGCTATGAAGGGTGATTTTGATAAAGCAATATCCATATACGAAATGCTCATAAAGAGTAACCCTGACTTCTTAGAATCATATATGAGTTTAGCCAAATGTCACCTGTCAACTAATAGCGGTGAAGATATTTACCCACTTCTAGAAAAGTCTTATAAATCTGAGGATATCGATCCATCAGAAAAATTAAATCTACTTTTAGCTTTAGATGATGAAGCCCAAATAGACCAACTGCTTTTAATTGCTCTTGACGCACATCCCGAAGACCCAAGATTAAATCACTTTTTCGCTCTAAGATTAGTCCAAACTGGCAAGATGGCTGATGGAGCAAATGCCTACGAAAGGGCAATTAAGTTTAACCCCTCATCTCTAGAAGTAAGAGAAGAGTTCATGTATCTGCTTTACGTTTTAAAAGATTGGAAGGGGTTATTAACAGCAACGCGCGATGCGCTGATTTACTTCCCCCTTGAACCGGTGTTTAACTATTACGAGGGTATGGCTCATGTGAATTTAGATGATCATAAAAATGCAATAAAGTCGTTCAAAGGTGGATTAGCAATTGTATACGACGACGCCAAATTAGCCGGGTCTCTAGCTTCTCAAATAGCAATGTCTTATCGACAACTTGGGAAGCTTGAAAAGTCTTATGACGCATTTGAGGAAAGCATAGAGTATCTGAAAGATCCTTATGTGTTGAATAACTATGCGTATTTCCTAGCTACAGATAGGGTGAGAATCCGGAGAGCATTAGAGCTAAGCACTATAGCTAATGAAGCTCGTCCAAATGAACCTAATTTCCTAGATACACATGCATTAATTCTGTTCCTTCTTAATAGAAATGAAGAGGCACTTGAATTAATTAAACAAGCCCAAGCCATATTAGGAGATAATGCTCCTGACGCGGTATTTTCTGAGAGAGAAGGGGATATCTTGTGGGAATTAGATCAGTATGATTCAGCAAGGGCCAAATGGAATGAAGCTATAGAAGCAGGAGGTGGCAAAAAGAGATTGAACGAAAAACTATCGAGGACTAAACCGTGATAATAAAAATAGCAAACATACTAGTTGTTTCAAGTATCATTCTTCTTGCAGGATGTAGTAATGCAAAACGCATTTCCGAAGGAAAGCCCCTCAGACCTCGTGACCCTCATCACATTCTCAAGCAAAGTGCAAAGGGTGAATTAAATTGGGATTGGATTGGATTCAAAATGAATGCCGATATCAAGTCAAATGGAGCCGCAGAAGATTTCACGCTAAACGTTCGAATGGCAAGAGATAGTGCAATTTGGATAAGTCTAAACCCAGCATTAGGAGTCGAATTAGCAAGGATTCTATTAAAACCGGATTCTGTACATTTAATTAGTAAAGTGCCATTGAATAAGTTTGTTTACGAGGGGGATTATTCTCAACTCCAAGATCTCCTTGGAGTTCCCTTTGATTTTTATTCGTTCCAAGAACTTTTAAGCGGATCTCCCTTAGGTCTTGATCCAATAAATGAAAAATTCATTTCAAAAGTTGATGGCGATAAATACGTTTTGATTGAAAGATTCCCAAGGAAGGTAAAGAAGCTTTTAGGTGGCATGGATGAAAGAGAATTAGCTGATTTGAACAGCGATAGTCTTTCTATTTTGATGAACAACAGAAGAGTAGATAGGGTTTTGAGCCGAACCAATTCTGAAGACCTACTCATAAAACGATATTGGTTTGACGGATTGACATTCAGCCCTTCTATCGACCTGTTTAACGATTTAAAATCAGGTCTAACAATACGTGTTGAAAGGTATGGCGACGAGGAACACGATGAGGGATTGTTGCCTGAGAAAACAGTGCTCACAGCATATGGAGAAGGAGTTGATTTATGGGCAGTATTTGAAATTAGACGTAGTAGAATTAACCGAGAGTACGACCTTCCTTTTGACCGACCAGCAGATTATGAACGTAGGTCGAAACTATAAAAAGCGTTGGTGTCTAGTAGGTGCGTGGTTCATTTATTTGACCTTATCCCCTTTTCAAAATATTGAAGCCCAAAAAGACAAAGCTTCACTTACTGCCGAGAGAAATAAAATTGAGGAACAGCTAAGAACTACTTCGCGCTTAATTGGGGATGCAAAGAAAAATCGTCAAACTGCCAGCTCACAAGTTGCACTTATCGATAAACAAATTGAACTTCGTGAAAAGCTCGTAAGACACCATCAAGCTACTATCAGATCGCTTGAAAAATCAATAAGGGGAACAGATACAGAAATCAGGTCTCTTGAAGGTCACATCGTTGCTCTAAAAGAAGAATATGCCCAAATGATTCGCCAAGCTTACAGAATTCAATTAGCATCCAATCCATTAATGTTTGTTTTTGCCTCAGACGACTTCAATCAAGCTTCACATAGATTCAAGATGTTGCAATCATACGCTGAAGAACGCAAGAGGCAAGCAACTGAAATTACAAGTGCACAAGAAGAGCTTACTGAAACTCGTCTTGAGCTAACTAACGAAAGAGCCTCTGTAGAGCAGGCCCTCACAGATCAGCAAAAAGAAATGGACGCTCTTAATAAAGATAGAGAACATAGAGCAGAACTTCTTGCTGATTTAAAAAAGAAGGAAAGGGATTTGCGCAAAACTCAAAAAGCACAAGAGAAGGAGCGCAAGCGTCTAAATGACGAAATCAAAAGAATCATTGAAGCTGAATTAGCAGTTGAAAGAGCATCATCAAAGGGTGAGTTTGCCCTTACTCCAGAGGGTAAAATTGTATCTGAAGCATTTGAGAAAAACAAGAACTCACTACCTTGGCCTGTAAATAGAGGTGTGGTAACAGGAAAGTTTGGCCGTCATGCTCATCCAACAATTCCAGGTATTACAATTGAGTCAAATGGTGTAGATATTACCACAGATCCTAATTCAAACGTCTACTCTATTTTTAATGGAACCGTAAGTAGTGTCTTTGCTCTCCCAAGTGCGGGGAAGACAGTAATTATAACTCACGGAGGATATAAAACCGTTTATAGCAATCTCCACAATGTAGAAATTACAAAGAATGACAAAGTAGATAGGGGTGAAAAAATAGGAGAGGTAATGCCTCTATCTCAAGGTGCCTCAATACACTTTGAAATATGGAAAGTGGCAGGTAAAGAGCGTTCTCCTCAAAACCCAAAATATTGGCTACAGTCGAAATGATTTACATCTCTATAAACAGCACGCCATAGCCAACTATTATGGCAATTGCTAAACTCAGCACTGAAATAGTAAGCGCTTCTTTTTTATTACTTGCAAATAGTGGGAAAATCCCATCGCCACTAGTGGCGATACCAGCAGAAATCAATGCCGCGATAGGAAAGTTGGGGATTGTAACATAAGCCACAGCTACTGCTATCATTCCGCCACATCCTGGGGTTACTCCAATTAATGCTGCAAGGACAACTACTAATAATTCAGATTCATTCATCCAAGACATAAATTGCTCTTGACCAACAAGAATATCAATCACGAAATTTGCAACAACTAATCCTACGAACACATATGAAATTACCATTGTGATATCCATAACAGACTCTACGAGTACGGATCTAATATTTTGATGCGAAACTGAATGGCAATGTCCATTGAGAAAAAAAGTCTGAACCACGAAATAGATAATACTCGCTACTGTCATTACTAAGCACATCACCACTGTTACTTCTTCGATTGAAGCAATTCCTCCTCCCCATAAGGCCATAATTGAACCTGGAGTAAGGAAAAGTGTTGTCCCTAATATTAAATATAGGCCTGCTTGTTCAATAATTTTCTCAAAGCTTGAACGTGACCCTGTGCCTATGTCTGCAGGCTTAACAGTCATTTTATAGTTTATATCAAAATTGAATCCTTTTAATTTTAGGGCATCTGATAAACTGCCAACAATAATTCCGACACATAACCCAACGATATTCACTATAGCAAAAGCCTTGAGATTTGAGTCAATTGGAACAGATGGTTCTGTAGAAGCGCCTAACAAAACAAAGGACCCCTCTCCTAACGTTGTAATAAATGCTGCTAGCAAACCTCCAAATGAAAGCTTATCGTTTTTGTACATTATCGATGCTGCAATTGTCCCACCACATCCGGGAATTGCTCCCATAAGAGCGCCGATAATTGGGTGATACCTGTTGGGGGATGATTGAACTCGCTTTGTTAGGCTTTCCTTATATACATGTGTAAGAACATTTACTACAATTAATGAAATTGCCACATATCCCCCTATAACTCCTGAAGCAACTAAATTGTCGAAGAGAAACGACAAAACATTAAAGTTCATTTCAAGATCGGTATTAAAAAGATATTCAACTTACCGTGAATTAAATTCTACAGTTGCTACGTTAACAGACAGCAAAGATAGCGCTTCTAATATTTCCTTGGCATACCTCTTTTATGCGAATTAGACTTTCTTAGCAAGGAAGTGATATAGTAGTGTGCCAGTAATTAATGCTGCAAATCCTTTATTTGATCCATTTAAAATTCCATTGTCTAATTGTGAATCTTGAACCCAAGAAATAACCGCAAACATTATTCCAAATGAAGATAAGAAAAGCCAAAGTGATTGTGATTTCTTCATACTTTAAAAGTATAACCAAAAGAATTAACTATATGCAACCTTAGTTTCCATTCTTTCGTTCAGATATTAGCAATATCATTACGATGACTCCCATGCAAATAATAAAAAAGCTAAGTCTCTGTTTTTCCGTTCTTGTGTGGGCAACTATGCTGTATGCCCAAACTGCGCCTCCGTCAGATTTACACCTCGACGAGCTTAGAGAATGGCTACAAGAGAATTGGCATGAGGGACACCATCAATCTTTAGGTTACAATCAAGCCCGAATCCAAATGTACGGTTACATAGACAATTTTGATGGTGAAATAGAATGCATTTACACTGGATTCACTCAAGATGGAGGGTATGTTACATATCCCGACCCAATAAACGCTGAGCACATAGTTCCTCAAAGTTTTTTTGGTTCAGAAGAGCCTATGAAATCTGATATTTTCATCCTTAGGCCCTGTCATGGAAATGCAAATAGTGCAAGAAGTAATTACCCATTTGGTGAGGTAGTCGATGCGTCGGCACAATGGTTTGGTATAATAGGAAACACATATACATCTCAAGGCAACATGCCTTCAAATCACGAAATGTGGTCAGAAAAATCAAACGGTGTGTGGGAGCCTCGAGAGGAGTATAAGGGTAATATAGCTAGATCCATTTTCTATTTTTATACAATGTATCCAGATGAGGTTGGTAGCATTTCAGAAATTGGGAATCCAACAACGCTTTATCAATGGCATTTAGACGACCCGGTCGATTCAACTGAACAGGATAGAAATGATAAAGTAGAGTCTCAACAAGGTAACAGAAATCCGTACGTCGATTATCCCGACTTGGTTTGGGACGCGTGGTTTTGGGAAGGTGCTGCCATCGACACCGATGGCCCCGTCATCACCGGTGAATCGGTGATCAATCTTGATTGTGCCGAGTATCCAAATTCGGAGATCTATATTACAGCTTCAGACGAGAGCAGTCCCATTACTATTTCTTACACGGATTCTGGGGTGTCAAATGGTTGCGATTACGAGATCATGAGAACATACGTTGCCGTTGATAATGTTGGAAACACCTCCACTTTCACTCAGATAATGCAGGTGATGGACGTGACTCCACCCTACTTTACAAATTTTTCTCCTACAATAGTTGTTGACTGTAGTGAAGATATCATAGAATTAGAACTCCCAGATGCATTTGATGATTGCTCTGATGCTGTCATGATGGTCGATGAGATGGTAATTGGAGGCCCCTGCCCAGCTGCTCACCAAATAATCAGAACAATTACAGCCATGGACCAATGCGGAAACACAATAACCGCAACCCAAACCATTATTGTTAACGAAAACATTGAACCTTCAGGCTGTAGTTCAGATCTCAACGACGATGGTTTTGTTACTGTTTCAGATATCCTGCTTGCTCTGAGCGAATTTGGGTGTGTGGCTAGATGTAATTACGACGTAGAAGGTGATGGTTTCGTAGCTGTTAGTGATATTTTAGAAATATTATCAGACTTTGGTAGCAATTGTTAAACAACTCATATGAAACAATTTATATTCATTCATGCTTTGAGTTTTAGCACTTTTGCTCTATCCCAAACCAATTGCATTGACGGTATGGCAGGCGACTTCCCATGTAGTAACATTGATTTAATGTCCTATATGCCAAGCTCTGAAGTTGGAGGAACTGGTTCTAACGATGTTTGGGGATGGGTCGATCCACAAACAGGTGTAGAATATGCTATCCTAGGTCGTAAATCTGGAACCGCTTTTATAGACATTTCAGATCCTGTGAATCCTGTTTTCATTGGAAATCTTTCAGCATCTGGAGCCAACTCTACTTGGAGGGATATTAAGGTGGCAAAAAACCACGCATATATTGTTTCAGAGGCTTATGGTCATGGAATGCAAATCTTCGATTTAACTCAACTAAGTAGTGTGTCAAATCCTCCCGTTGAATTTGAAGAGAGTTCACATTACGAGGGTTTTTCAAAAGCTCATAACTTGGTTGTGAATGAGGAAACTGACATGCTTTATGCTGTTGGAACAAACACATTTGAGGGTGGACTTCATATAATGGATATAACCGATCCGCTATACCCAATTCTTGTTGGTGATTTCGCTCAGGATGGTTATACGCACGACGCACAAGTTGTGGTTTACAATGGACCAGACTCAAATTTTCAAGGGAAAGAAATTGCATTTGCTTGTAATGAGAACACTGTTACTATTGCAGATGTAAGCGATCCATCTGATACCTATTTAATCAGTACGTCTACTTATAGTAATTCTCAATACACTCATCAGGGTTGGTTAACTGAAGACCACCGTTACTTCCTTGTAGGTGATGAATTGGATGAATATTATGACGGTATCAACACTACAACTTTTATTTGGGATGTTGGTGATTTAAGTAGTCCTTTTTTAATTGGCACATATGTAAGTACTACAAATGCTATTGATCATAATCTATATATTGTAGACAACCTATGTTACCAAAGTAATTACAGAGCAGGTCTGAGAATTGCAAACATTTCAAATATTGCAAATGGAGTAATGGAAGAAACTGCTTTTTTTGACATCTATCCTGCCAATGACGATGCTCATTTTAATGGTACATGGTCAAACTACCCTTTCTTCCCTTCTGGTGTTGTTGCAGTAAGTAGTATTGAGGGTGGAGTTTTCTTTGTTTTGCCAAACATTCAATCTGGTTGTCCTGCAGACTTTAATAACGACCTAGTTGTTTCAATTGCAGATCTATTGATTTTGATTGCAGAGTTTAGCTGTATTAACTATTGTGCATCAGATCTGAGTAATGATGGAGTAGTAAACGTTGGTGATTTATTAATGTTCCTAATTGCATTTGGAGCTCTATGCTAATCTTTCTTTAAGTTAGACAAACTAAAAGGTCTTTAATTTACCAATTATCCCCGTCAACCATTCGGCCTATCTTGCCTAGTACGGACCCCTCACCTTTAGATTTCCCTCCTTGACTTGGTGCTGAACGAATGATCCTGTCTGCAAGTCTACTGAAGGGTAGAGATTGTAAATAAACTGTTCCTGTTCCTTGAAGAGTCGCTAGAAATAAGCCCTCGCCCCCAAACAACATCGATTTTAACCCGCCCGCTTTTTCTATGCTATAATCTATATCTCCAGCAAACGCCACAATGCAACCGGTGTCTATTCTAAGCTTTTCCCCTGTGAGTTTTTTCTCAATAATTGTTCCTCCTGCGTGGAGGAAGGCTTTCCCGTCACCCTTTAGCTTTTGAAGAATAAACCCCTCACCCCCAAAAAAGCCTGCGCCTAATCGCTTATTCAATGTTATGGTGATTTCTGTGCCTTTGGCAGCGCATAGGAAAGCGTCCTTCTGACAAGTAATGCACCCCCCCAATTCTGAAAGATTTATTGGTAGAATTTTTCCAGGATACGGTGAAGCAAATGCCACATTCTTCTTCCCCACTCCTTCGTTTGTAAAGTGTGTGAGAAATAGCGATTCTCCCGTTAACAATCTTTTACCCATCCCTAGAAGTCCTCCAAAAAAGCCACTATTAGGCTTGGTGCCGTCTCCCATTCTAGCTTCAAATGCTATTCCATCTTCCATCCAATTCATTGCGCCCGCTTCAGCAACAACAGTTTCTTGTGGGTCTAATTCTATTTCTACTGCTTGGAGGTCATCTCCATAGATTTTGTAATCTATTTCGTGTGAGTTCATGTTTTAAAGATAGTGCGGATGTTGATAAAATGTGTGCAAGGGTAAGGAAAGAGCTAAAACACTAAACATCGTTTATACACCGTTAGAAGATTAAACAACCTCTCATGAATATTCTATTACCCCTTAAAGCATTCGCTTTTGGATGTTGTTTAAGCTTTACCTCTAGCGTTCTTACTCAAACACAAACTGTAGAACTTGCCGATTCTGCTTCCCAAGCATTTTTATTAGCTGTAGAGGCTGAAAATTTACCAAGCAATGTGCGATATGTTTCACATTTTCAAAAAATAGAATATCCTGGTGGAGATATCCCGGCTGACCAAGGTGTGTGTACCGATGTAATTATTAGAGCATTTAGAGGAATAGGAATAGACCTTCAGGTTAAGGTTCATGAGCATAGAAAAAGCAAGGGGTTAAAAACTGAGAAGAGTATTGACCACAGAAGAGTGCCTAACCAAGCGGCGTATTTTAAAAGTGAAAACATGGAAATCCCCATCCCTGAGGGTCAATACAAAGCTGGCGACATTATATGGTGGAAAATCGGTGGACCCGATGGGGCAAACCATATTGGGATTGTGGTTAGAAATGGGAAAGTGTTGCATAACATTGGCCACGGAGTTTGGGCGGATGTCTATCCTGATTATTACCACGTACACAAGGTTTATCGACTATCGTCTTAACTCTGAAATGGCTATTATTAAGTTGGGGAAAGATAAAAGGCAGAAGATGATTTTCTGATTTTTTTTGTAACCTTGAAAACTAGTAATAACTCAAAACAAACAATATGAGAAGAGAACTTCAACTGTTAATATTAATGGTTCCATTTATTATGACTTCATGCATGGTAACTAAACCAGGTAACATTTACATAAAACAAAGGCTTGGGAAATTACAAGAAAATACTAAAAAGAATGGTGTGATATTTAGAAATCCAGCTACTACTCAAATTATTGCATTATCGACAAAAACAGAAAATTTAGAATTGGACCTTCATTTGCCCTCAAAAGAGGGGTTAAATGTCTATTCTGAAGTATCTGTGTTAGTTAGAATCAACCCTGAAGATGCAATCAAGCTAATTGAAAATTTAGGAGGCCCAGCAAACTATTATAAAATAGTAAAAAACACATTTCGATCATCAGCTGCTGATGTAACAGCAAAATACTTTGCTAAAGACATGCACTCTGGTAAACGTAAAGAAATTGAGATTGAAGTAAAAGACCTAATGAACAGTGTATTAGAGCAAAGAGGGTTTATTGTTGAAGATGTCTTATTAAAGAGCATTGCTTTGCCAAATGAACTATACGCAGCTGTTGAAGACAAATTAAAAGCAGAACAAGAAGCTCAACGAATGGAATTTGTTTTACAAACTGCTAGGCAAGAAGCTGAAAAAAACAGAATTGAAGCAGAAGGAATACGAGATGCTCAGATTATTATACAAGAAGGAATGACTGATAATAATATAGCTTGGAGAAGTCTTCAGGTTTTACAAGAACTTGCTTCTTCACCAAATGCAAAATTGATAATTACTGATGGAAAAGCACCCGTTTTAATTAATGAATAAGCAACCCTAAAAAGGAATCGGAAAGACTACCTCGCTTCGCTCGATGTTACTGCCTTTCTCTCAAAGGGGACAAAAACATTTCCCTTCGGGAGTTTCATAAACTTTGTCATCCGCAACTAAAACAAGCGTTGCTTGCACCTGACAGTAGCTGCAACAACAAGTTATAAAGGTTTTCAGTTCGTAGCCCCGGCAGGAATCGAACCTGCATCTAAACTTTAGGAAAGTCCTATTCTATCCATTGAACTACGGGGCCGAAGAGACGCCGCCGAGGACTTCGGCGGCGTTACTTGGTGCGCCTGGTAGGACTTGAACCTACGACCAATGGATTATGAGTCCACTGCTCTAACCACTGAGCTACAAGCGCAAGGGACGGCAAAAGTACAGATTATTTTACTATAATCTCAAACTCTAGTTGACGTTTTAGAAGGTCTGCAGAAGCGACTCGAACTTTAACCTCATCTCCGAGGGCAATTAGTTTGCTAGAGCGCATTGCTTCAAAGCCTAATCTGTCCTCATCAAAGACCCAATGATCGTTAGGAAAGGCCTCTTTAGGGACGAACCCTTCGCATTTATTTTCCTTGATTTCAATGAACATCCCTCTTGGCACTGCGCCTGAAACTATCCCCTGGAAGGTTTCGCCTATGCGCGTCATAAGAAACTCAACCTGCTTGTACTTAATGCTAGCTCTTTCAGCCTCTGCAGCGCGTTTCTCCATAATTCCGCTATGGTGACAACGTATATCAAGTTCATCGCGATTTGCATCCTTCTCGCCATCGAGATACTGCTGAAGAAGACGATGAACTAACACGTCTGGATACCTTCTGATAGGAGAAGTAAAATGAGTGTAATAGGGAAAGGCCAAACCATAGTGACCGATATTCTCAGTGTTATACTCTGCCTTAGCCATCGACTTTATAGCCATAATTTTTACTGTCTCCTCAATAGGAGTACCCTTGGTTAACAATAGTAGGTCCCTAATTAACGATTTCGAATTGCCTTTGTTTGGTTTGGACATCTCATAACCAAGCCTTCCAACAAAAGTTCTCAAAGCACGAACCTTATCTGGATCGGGCGTGTCGTGAATTCTGTAAACACTAGTTCTCGTTGGAATATTTTTCTCAGGGTGAACCTTCGCTAGAAAACGAGCAACCCTAGCATTTGCAAGAAGCATAAAATCCTCAATGAGTTTATTCGCCTCTTTCATTCGCTTAATCTTTACTCGCAATGGCTTCCCATCCTCGTCGAGTTCAAATCGCACCTCTTCAGTATTGAAATCAATGCCCCCATTTTTATACCTCGTATCTCTGAGCTGAGATGCTAGTTTGAAAAATGTCTGTAGCTCTTCTGCATAATCTCCCTTACCCGTTTCAAGACGCTCTTGAGCTTCCTCGTAGACAAACCTTCGGTCTGAATGTATCACAGTCCGCCCAAACCATTCCTGCACCACCTCAGCCTTTTCATTCATTTCAAATACAACACTGAAGGCGTATTTGTCCTCGTTTGGCCTCAAAGAACAAAGGTCATTTGATAGAATTTCGGGCAGCATTGGAATAGTTCTGTCTACTAGGTAAACTGAAGTCGCCCTGTAAATAGCTTCCTTATCAATTGCCGAACCAGGTTTAACGTAGTGGCATACATCTGCAATGTGAACACCTATTTCCCAATTCCCATTCTTAAGCTTCTTAATGCTTAGAGCATCGTCGAAGTCTTTTGCATCGACAGGGTCAATAGTCATGGTGAGAGTACCCCTCATATCATGCCGCTTTGAGATTTCAACAGGGTCTAAGCCGCCACTTTCAGAACTTGGTGTGAAAGTCGCAGCTTCGTCGTGTACCTCTTGTGGGAATTCTAGAGGAAGACTGAACTCGGCAAGAATTGCATGCATCTCCACATCGTTATCCCCCTCTTGTCCAAGCACACGCGTTACATTTCCTACTGGGCTGTCGTCGTTCCTGTCCCAACTTACCATCTCAATTAAAACCTTGTCTCCATCAATCGATCCGTTGAGGTTTTGTGGTGGGATAAAGAAACTATCATGAAGCTTCGGATCTGTTGGGTGACCAAACCCATAATCCTTTATCTGCTCAATTATCACTACATATACCTCACGCATACGTTTGGTGACCTTACTCACAAAAGGAACAGTCTTGCGCCCAAACGATGCCCATTCAACAAGCACAGTGTCCCCCCAAAAAGCTGTTCCTGTAGCGCCTTTGTCTAGCTTAATTTCATTTCCATTAGGCATCAAAACAAAACCTCGTCCAAACTTAGTAATCTGTATCGTTCCCTCCGCCGACTCCAACTGCTTAACATTGAGCTTATACTTCCCTCGCCCCATATCTTCTAACTTTTCTTGTTGAGCCATTTCGTTCAACAATTCCATAATGAGACGGCGCACGTCATGGTTGAGTATTCCAAGCGCCGAAGAAACTTGCTTGTGGTTCAGTAGCTTACCTGGCTTTCGCTTAAAAACGTCTAAAATTGAATTTCGAATATTTTCGGGCGGGCCGTGCTGACTAATACTATGCTTCCCCCTCTGTCCTTTTGAACCCCTTCCACTTGACCTCTTTTTATTTCTTGCCATATATCGAGTCAAAGTTAACGAACTTTGCAATCGAAATGACGTCACACAAATCAATACGTTTTATATCAGATACTTGGGAGGACTACGCATTAATAGATTCTGGAGATGGGTCCAAACTAGAAAGGTTCAATCAATACGTACTCGACAGGCCTGAGCCTGTTGCGGTATGGCCAAAAGGCCTTAATCTATCAAAATGGGATAAGGCTGACGCTAGCTTTGAGCCTACGGGCAAAATGAAGGGCTATTGGCAGAACATAGCGAATGTTCCTGAAAAGTGGATGCTTGAATACCGCTCGCCTAACCATGAGAGCTTAAAGCTCAAATTTCAGCTAGAGATGAAGCGCTTTAAGCACGTTGGAGTTTTTCCTGAACAAGCTACGAATTGGGAATATATTGTTAGGAAAATAAACGAGGGCGACAGGCTCTTGAACTTGTTTGCCTATACAGGCGGAGCTAGTCTAGCAGCTAAAAGCGCAGGTGCTGATGTTACTCATGTTGATGCAATCCGCCAAGTAATAGATTGGACTCGTGTCAATATGGAGTTGAGTGGTCTTGATGGTATTCGTTGGGTTGTTGAAGATGCTTTGAAGTTTTTGAAGAGAGAGGTCAAGAGAGGAAATAAGTACAATGCTGTTGTGTTGGATCCGCCTACATGGGGTTTGGGCCCAAAGAATGAAAAGTGGAAATTAGACCACTACCTAGAAGAAATAGTCGAGTTAGTTGCAGCGGTTGTTGAACCTGAAGGGTTTATTGTGATGAATACATATTCAGGAATCCCTCCTACTTCATTGGAAACACTTTGGCGTAGAGTCTTACCTAAAGCAAACATGGTGAGCGGCGAATTGTGCCTGCAGGGTTCCGACGGTCACCTTCTTTCAACAGGATCTTTAATTCGAATCGAACTATAAATGTCTAATTACCAAAAAGCAAAAAGCGTCCTTCTAGGACTGAGACTCGCAACAGACGAGAGCTGGGTAAAGCTGTGTGAGAATAATCTTGAAGCGGTTCTAAGCGATCACGCTTGGTGCGAGCAGAAGGCTGCTCTCAACGCAATTAGTACTATGACTAAGTATCCTATGCACTCGGATTTGGTTGAGAAGCTCACTAAGATTGCCATCGAAGAGATGGAGCACTTTCAGATGGTAGTTGAGAAGATCCGCGAAAGAGGTATGACTCTCCAGTATGAACGCAAGGATAGTTATGTTGGCGAACTCGCGAAGTACATCCTTGTCGGAGGTGGTTCTAAAGAAAACCAACTTGTAAACCGCATGCTATTTTCAGCAATGATAGAAGCTAGAAGTTGCGAGAGATTTAGGCTCTTAACTGAGAGATTAAAAGACCCTGGTCTTATCGAGTTCTACCGAAAACTCATGATTTCTGAAGCTCATCACTACACGACCTTTCTAGGTTTTGCCCGAAAGTATGGTGGCGACATTGACGTCGATAAAAAATGGCAGGACTTCCTTGATTACGAGGGTGAGATCATTAAGAATTACAGCAAGGAAGAGACCATGCACGGCTAGCCCTTGGCATTGCCAAGAGTCCACCTCACGCCTACGTAAGACATGCGGCCAAATATGGGACCGTAAACCAAGCTTGCATCGAATGCATTCATGTCAACCTCAGGCCCATCAATAGTTTGAATTGCTCCAACAATTGGGTTTTCATGTACAACATTGAAGATGTTTTCCATACCAAAGTAAAGGTCAAACTTGTCCTTGAAGGTCTTACTTACTTGTAAGTTCGCCTGAGTAAATGATGGAGTTGTTGTTGGGTGATATGGTGAATCAATAAGGTTTGATGGTAACTGCTGTTGACCAACCCACTGAAGTACACCATCAATTCTTACTTGCTCTCCGTTTTCTTTGAGCTTACTCGCATAACTCCACTGAGTGAAGGCTCTATGCTTAGGAACAAACGGATCAAGCTTTAAGCCTAAGTCATCATTTCTAAAGTCTGTTTGTGCATTAACCCATCTAAAAGCAGTTCTAACATCTAGTCTTCTGTGAACAGACCAATCAAATTCTGCTTGAATTGTAAGAGCCCTTGATTTTGCATCTTGGCCATCGCCTGTTAGATTATATACTTGAACATGGCCTGCAGAATCATATAAATCAATGACAACACGGTTCTTAAAATCGGTATAGTAACCATCTATTGATAGTGAAGCATCTCTAAAATTCAGTTTAAACTTTGACACCATATTGAGCCCCAAATTAGTTGCAACTTCTGGTTGTAAATCATCGTGGATATTCCACCTTCTATTACTCGCCCAAGATCCTAATTGTTCCATAAATACATTGGCAGTCCTAAAGCCTCGGCCTGCTACAAGTTTTAACGAAGTCTCTTCAGTAAGACTGTATCTAATATGTAATCTTGGCGTAACAAAAGCTCCATATAAATTGTGATAGTCCCCTCTTAATCCTACTACAGTAAATAACCTTTCATTTGCTGTCCAAGTATATTCGAAGAAAGCCCCTGGAACGATTTCTGTTCTTTCTCTAGTCTGATAAAGTTGCTCATCATCCCCGGGAGCGTTTCCCCAATTTCCCTTCTCGTAAAAATCATCATAAACAATGCTTGCTCCTGTTGTGAACTTGTGATCCGTGTTTCCAATAATGCTAGAGAAAATTATATTTCCTCTAAAAAATTTCTCTGTCCCTGTGTAATTCTTAATCCCATACCTGTGGTCATGATTATGATAAGATCCATAAAATTGAGTGCCTATAGATTTCCACTCTTGACTAGGGAAAACATATCCTGTTTTTGCTGAGGCCTCTACCCTTTCAATCTTTGTTGCTGCTGACCAATTATTTGTTGTGTCTGAGCCTAAGAGCCCTTCATACAAAACAAAAGGATTTGTTGCTGAACTATCGTAAAGGGACTTTTGTCCAGCCATGCGATTCATGCGAATTCCAGTGATGCTATATTCTCCTCTGACTCCTCTATCGCCTATGTATTTCCACTCATTTCTTAAAACTATATCTCGCTTTAATGGTGTGTCTAGGAAGCTGTCTCTGTTTCTATCGTTTAATTGCAAAGCGTTTTCCGCATGAGAAAGAAGAACCGTAGACCACTTTCTGTTTATGGAGTGGTTACTTACGTGGTTCCACTCTGTTCTTCCATCGCCTGAAGCATATGCATTGACATGGAGGGGTTCGGCGTTTTCAGGGTTGCGCATTGCAACATTTATTTGGCCTGTAATGCTTTCATATCCATTTACTACAGCCCCTGTACCCTTAGATATTGCAATAGCATCAATCCATGGTCCTGGTATAAGGCTGAGACCTTGTAATACGTTAAGCCCTCTAGGACCCGGAAGGTTGTCAATTAGAATTTGAGTATACTTTCCATCTAGTCCTAGCATTCTAATTTGGCGAGTCCCAGTTACAGCATCAGTAAAAGAAGCATCCACAGAAGCATTTGTTTCAAAAGCTTGGCTAAGATTACAGCATGCTGCTTTTGCTAATTCCTTTCTGTTGAGATGTTGAACATTGAGGGGGTCTAGAAGTGAAATAGTAGTTGTTGACTTACGAGATTCAACTTCTGCAAAATCAAGTTCAACACCTTGTCTTAATGGAATCTCTACATACTTCTGTCCAAAATAAACAAGACCCACCGTCTCATATCCCAACATACTTACCTGCAAAGTATCACCTTGATTCCTCACAGGAAGCTTAAAGAATCCATGATCGTCAGTAATGGTGCCGAGACGTGTACCAACCCAAATCACAGTTGCTCCGGGAAGAGGGATAAATTCTTCTTCACTCTGGTTATACCCTAGTGCGAGATTAGAACCATCATGAGAATCTGGTGTGAAAACTTTGCCTTTAATTGTCAATTGAGCACTCATAAGGCTTGTGCTTAAATACACGAAGGAAAAAATCAATATGTGTTTTAACGTGACGCTCACTTCATTCAAACAAAGCAATAAGAACACGAAAATTACAACTGAAAAAAGTAATAGAGCTTATTTTTGATCACTAGGGCATTCTTGCTTACCATCTCTGTACCTACAACATCCGTGAAGATTATTGTATGCCTCGTCACTAGCCTTTATTTTATCTGTGTCATGGCCAACATTCGCTGCAATTCTATGAACGTCAAGAATATCTGGGAAAAGTTTCGTCTTATAAACAACGTGAAGATTTTTAGTTTTTAGGTTGTAATCAGCCATTACAATACCCTTAACGTCGTAGGCTTTTTCAATTCTCTCCTCACACATACCACAAGCTGCACTTACGCTAAAAGTGGTGTCTGCTTTTTTTTGGCCAAACACATATATAGTCCAAAAGAAAGCAAAACATAATAAAATTGTATTTTTCATAGTGTGGGTTTTGAGTGAAGTCGTCTACAACTGTAATAACAAAAATTGTGTCTTATCCTACAGACGATTTCATGAATTCTCGGTTCATTCTAGCAATGTTTGTTAGGCTAATTCCCTTGGGGCATTCTACCTCACAAGCTCCGGTGTTAGTACAGTTACCAAATCCTTCAGCATCCATTTGATTTACCATTCTTTGAACTCTATTGTTTGCTTCTGTTTGTCCTTGAGGCAATAGTGAAAGTTGACTCACCTTAGCAGATACAAACAACATAGCTGAAGAATTTTTACATGTTGCAACACAAGCACCACATCCTATACAAGTGGCTGCGTCGAACGCGGAGTCAGCATCTTCCTTAGGAATAGGAATCGCGTTAGCGTCTTGAGTCGCCCCAGAAGTATTAACACTAACATAACCTCCAGATTGGATAATTCTATCAAAAGCCGACCTATCAACAGTTAAGTCTTTAACTATTGGAAAGGCTGACGAGCGCCATGGTTCAACATATATTGTGTCGCCGTCTTTAAAAGATCGCATATGTAACTGACAAGTTGTGACATTTCGCCCCGGTCCATGAGCTTCTCCATTAATAAACATAGAACACATGCCGCAAATACCTTCACGGCAATCATGATCAAAAGCAATCGGATCTTTTTTGTCTCTTATTAACTTATCATTTAAAACATCAAACATCTCTAAAAAAGACATGTCTTCAGATATATCAGATAAATGATAAGTTTCTATTGCACCTTTAGAACTTTGAGACTTCTGACGCCAAACCTTGAGAGTAAATTGCATTTTTATTTATAGCTTCTTTGTTTTACCTCGATATTATCATATTTCAGAAGCTCTTTATGGAGCTTTGGATCTGAAGGATCTCCTCTATACTCCCATGCTGAAACATATGTATAATTATCATCGTCTCTTAATGCTTCACCTTCATCTGTTTGACTTTCTTCTCTAAAATGTCCTCCACAAGATTCTTTTCTGTTTAAAGCATCAATACACATCAATTCTCCTAATTCTAAGAAATCAGCAACTCTATACGCCTTTTCAAGTTCAGGATTAAAATCATTTACATCACCTGGAACATATAAGTTAGAGTAAAACTCATCTCTAAGTTTTTTTATCAAAATAATCGCTTTTTTTAAGCCCTTTTCATTCCTTGACATCCCGCAATATTCCCACATTATAAGACCTAACCTTCTATGAAAATCATCCACAGGAATATCTCCATTGGTGTTTATTAATTTATCCAACGTAGCCTTAACTTGATTCTCTGCTTGCTCAAATTCAATAGTGTCAGTTGAGATTTGTCCGGTCCTGATTTCATCTGCTAAATAATCCCCTATTGTATATGGCAATACAAAGTATCCATCGGCTAGACCTTGCATTAAAGCTGAGGCTCCTAACCTATTTGCTCCGTGATCAGAAAAATTAGCTTCTCCTGCAGCATATAAACCAGGTATTGTTGTCATTAAATTATAATCAACCCAAATACCACCCATTGAATAGTGAATCGCTGGGTAAATTTTCATCGGAGTTTCATAGGGGTTGTCTGCCGTTATTTGCTGATACATGTCAAACAAATTACCATATTTAGACTTAACAACCGCTTTACCTAATTCAATTATCTGACTCTTTGTCGGTGATTTCAAATTGCGTGTTGACGCTTCTGTTTTACCATATCTTTCTATTGCAGAAGCAAAGTCCAAAAATACTGCTTGCCCGGTTTTGTTTACGCCATAACCCTCGTCACATCTCTCTTTTGCAGCTCTTGAAGCAACATCTCTTGGCACAAGATTTCCAAAAGCAGGATATCTTCTTTCCAAGTAATAATCCCTTTGATTTTCTTCTAAGTCATTTGGGCTTAACTCGCCATTTCTTATTGCCTGTGCATCATCTAGATTTTTAGGCACCCATATCCTTCCGTCATTACGAAGAGATTCTGACATTAATGTTAGTTTACTTTGATAGTGACCACTAACTGGAATACAAGTAGGGTGAATTTGTACAAAATTAGGATTTCCGAAATATGCTCCCCTCTTATGAGCCTTCCATGCTGCTGATGAATTAGACCCCATCGCATTTGTGCTGAGATAAAAAACATTGCCATAACCACCCGTACATAATACAACGGCATGAGCTCCATGTCTTTGAATTTCTCCTGTAACTAAGTTTCTAGCAATTATTCCTCTAGCTTTTCCATCAATAACTACAACGTCCATCATTTCATGACGATTCAAAAGTTCGATTTTTCCTTTTGAAATTTGTCTCGACAACGCCGAATATGCACCTAAAAGAAGTTGCTGACCTGTTTGTCCTTTTGCATAGAACGTTCTACTTACTTGTACGCCGCCAAATGAACGGTTGTCTAATAAGCCACCATACTCGCGCGCAAATGGCACTCCTTGTGCGACACACTGATCTATAATGCTTCCGCTAACTTCCGCTAATCTATAGACGTTCGCCTCTCTTGACCTGTAGTCTCCTCCTTTAACTGTATCATAAAAAAGCCGATATGTTGAATCTCCATCGTTTTGATAATTTTTTGCGGCGTTAATGCCTCCTTGGGCAGCTATAGAATGGGCTCTTCTTGGAGAATCTTGAAAACAGAAAACCTTAACATTATAACCCATTTCTGCTAAGGAAGCAGCGGCTGAAGACCCTGCAAGGCCGGATCCCACAATTATTATATCAATGAGTCTTTTGTTTGCAGGATTTACTAGCTTAATCTCGCCTTTATGCTTCTCCCACTTTTGTTCTAGTGGGCCAGTAGGTATTCTTGAATTTAGCGTATTAATTCTTTCAACTCCCTCTAAAAAAGGAGCAGGATCTAGCCAATTTGGTTGTTTAAACGTATTCATTCAAAAATTATAAGTAATGTTTAATAAACACATAAAGCGGAATAGAAGCAAATAATAGGGGAACGACGACAGAAAATCCTGCTCCAACGATTTCAATAATTTTATTATATTTTATATGGTTTAGACCTAATGATTGGAAAGCGCTTACAAAACCATGATGTAAGTGATAAGCCAATGCTAACATTGATAAAACATAAAAACCAACCATAAATGCAGCGTAAGAATTACTTGTTGGAGTAAAAAAGCTCATGACAACATGATGCAAGTCCTTAACATTTTGACCTTTAATTTCATAATGACTTATTTCTCCGAAATGCATAACATACCAGAAATTTTGCATATGTGTAGCAATAAAAACAAGTAAAATTGTACCAAGTAAAGCCATGTTTCTACTTGCCCAACTTGAGTTTGCTTTCCCTTTTTCTATAACATACTTTTTAGGTCTAGCACGACGATTCTGAATCGTTAAGATCAAACCATCAACCATATGAAATATAATAGAAAAATACGTTAGGTACGATAAAACTTTAACAATGGGATTTGTCGTCATAAACTTTGCATATAAATTAAAATTATCCGCACCTTGTTGCCCTGAAACAAATAATTGCAAATTGCCTAGTAAGTGACCCACTAAAAAAAGACATAGAAAAAGCCCTGAAAGGGCCATCAGATATTTTTTGCCAAGAGAAGATGTAATTAAACTACTTTGCATGCAAAAGACAAATTTACTAATATTCTTGTGTCTTAATAAGGGTTACTACAAAAAATATTCGTTCTAAATAACACTTTTTAGACTTTAAATATTATAATTTTTAACGATTACAATTCATGAGTGTACGTGTACGATTCGCACCAAGCCCTACAGGGCCTCTCCACATTGGAGGAGTAAGAACTGCGCTCTACAATTACCTTTTTTCTAAAGCAAATGGAGGAAAGTTTCTCTTAAGAATAGAGGACACCGATCAAACCCGCTTTGTAAACGGCGCAGAGGAATACATTGTTGAAGCTCTGAATTGGTGTGGATTAACTATTGACGAAGGAGATAGAGCAGGTGGTGAACACGGACCTTACAAGCAAAGCCTTAGATTTAAGCTGTACTCTAAAGCTGTTGATGAGTTGATCGCAAGTGGCAACGCGTACCGAGCATTTGACACGCCAAAGGAATTAGCAATAATGCGTGCTGAAGCTGAATCGCGAAAAAAAGTTTTCCAATATGATGCACGCACAAGGGGTGGGTGCAAAAATGAACTTTCAATGTCCTCTGCAGAGGTGGATGAGTTATTGGCAAACGGCGTGCCCCA
The DNA here is from genome assembly GCA_002722795.1 of Crocinitomicaceae bacterium. Classification (GTDB taxonomy): domain Bacteria; phylum Bacteroidota; class Bacteroidia; order Flavobacteriales_D; family Sanyastnellaceae; genus UBA974. The sequence goes on along the minus strand of PBMY01000014.1, from coordinate 62,545 downwards.
TGTTGTGCGGTTTAAGACGCCTGAAGCACCAAAAGATGTAGTTTTCACTGACGAAATCAGAGGAAAGGTAAGTGTCTCAAGTGCTGTTATTGACGATAAAGTATTGATGAAGATGGATGGTCTTCCAACTTATCATTTGGCTAATGTTGTTGACGATCATCACATGGAAATTAGCCATGTTATCAGAGGTGAGGAATGGTTGCCAAGTGCTCCACTTCACATCTTGCTTTATCGAGCTTTCAAGTGGAATGCACCCAAGTTTGCCCACCTTCCACTTATCCTCAAGCCTGAGGGGAATGGAAAGCTAAGCAAAAGAGATGGAGATGCCGGAGGGTTTCCTGTTTTTCCAATCGAATGGAAAGATCCTAAAACAGGGAGCGTTACTTCTGGATACAGAGAACAAGGCTACGACCCTCAAGCATTTATCAATATGCTACTTATGCTTGGATGGAATCCTGGCGGCGTGAAAGAGAAATTCACTTTAGAAGAAGCTGTGGATTGTTTTAGCCTTGATCGAATCGTTAAGTCTGGTGCAAGATTTAGCCCTGATAAGGCCAAATGGTACAACGAGCTCTACCTCCGTGAAAAACCACACTCTGAGTTAGCTGATGAGCTTTGTTCAATAGCTGCTGCAAAAGGTCTAGTAGTTAGTAATGACGATGCTCATAAAATTGTTGGAATGATGCTAGAGCGAGTGAGCTTCCTTAAAGATATTTTTGAGGCAAATTGGCTTTTCGAGACACCTTCAAAAGAAGATTTCAATCTTAAGATGGTGAAGAAGAAGTGGAAGGACGAAACCTCATCTTACTTAGAAGAACTGAGCGGTGTATTGGAAAAAATAAAAGTCTTTAAGGCAGAGAATATTGAAGCTGAATTTAAAGGGTTCTTAGAGGCAAAGGATCTTGGGTTTGGCCAAGTGCTTCTTCCGTTTAGAATTGCACTAACCGGTTCAGGCGGTGGGCCTTCTATGTTTGAGTTTGCTGAATTCTTGGGGAAAGAAGCAACGATGGCTAGATTGCAAAAAGGAATAGACACAATAGCTGAAATCAAAGCTGAGCAAAACAACTAATGGGAAGAATAGAGGTAAATGGCCTGCGTTTTTACTCGTATCACGGATGTATGGAGCAGGAGACTAAAATCGGTGGCAACTATCAGATTGATGTTGTGATTACTGCTGACCTGAAGCCTAGCGCTTCTTCGGATGATTTGTGTGATACTGTTGATTACTGCGCCGTTCATAAAATCGTAGCGAGAGAGATGGCAATCCCATCAAAACTAATTGAGCATGTTGGACAAAGAATTGTCAACGGCCTCAAATCAGGATTAAAACTCGCTCAAGGCATAGAAGTAAAAGTAACTAAATTTTCACCACCTATTGATGGCGATTGTGCGAGCGTTGCAGTTGTAATGAAAGGTTAGAGAACCATCTCAGGCACCGCATCAGGCACCACAAGTTCGCCTTCCGTCGCTGCTACGATTTCATCAACACTAACTCCTGGCGCTCTTTCAACTAGATGGAAAGCCCCTTCTTTAACGTCGATAACAGAGAGGTTTGTAACCACTCGTTTTACACATCCAACTCCAGTAAGAGGTAGTGAGCACTGAGGAAGAAGTTTTGAAAATCCAGCTCTATTGGTATGCATCATTGCCACTACAATATTTTCTGCGCTAGCTACGAGGTCCATTGCTCCCCCCATTCCTTTGACCATTTTTCCTGGGATCTTCCAATTAGCAATGTCGCCAGATGTACTTACTTCCATGGCTCCAAGAACAGTCAATTGTACGTGACGCCCACGAATCATAGCAAACGAGGTTGCGGAATCAAAAAACACTGCTCCAGGCATTGCCGTAATCGTCTGCTTGCCAGCATTGATAAGGTCGGCATCTTCTTCACCTTCTATTGGGAAGGGCCCCATGCCTAGAATCCCGTTCTCAGATTGGAATTCTACCTCCATGCCATGAGGAATATGATTTGCGACAAGGGTTGGTATGCCTATGCCGAGATTGACGTACCAACCGTCCTGTACTTCTTGGGCTATGCGTCTAGCTATTCCTTCCTTATCAAGCATTGCTTAAAGTTCTTTGTTCTATTCTTTTCTCGTACTTCTCGCCTTGGAATATACGCTGAACGAATATTCCTGCCGTGTGTATTTCGCCTGGATTAAGTTCTCCAATCGGAACGAGTTCTTCGACCTCAGCAACTGTGATTTTGCCAGCCATGGCCATCATTGGATTAAAGTTTCTCGCTGTCGCTTTGAAAATTAAATTTCCGGCCGTGTCACCCTTCCAAGCTTTTACAAATGCGAAATCAGAAGTGAGGGAATATTCTAAAATGTGTGGTTTCCCGTCGAACTCTCGAACTTCCTTACCTTCAGCCACTTCAGTTCCATAACCCGCTGGAGTGAAGAATGCTGGGATTCCTGCACCACCGGCACGACATCTCTCCGCTAAAGATCCTTGAGGAATAAGTTCAACTTCTAATTCTCCTGATAACATTTGGCGTTCAAACTCTTCATTCTCACCAACATACGAGCTTATCATTTTTCTTATCTGCCTATTTTCTAGGAGCCTTCCTAGGCCAAACCCATCTACCCCTGCATTATTCGAGATACACGTCAGATCATTAATGCCCAAGTTTACTAGTTCCTCAATACAGTTTTCAGGGATGCCACAAAGACCAAAGCCTCCTAACATCAAGGTCATCCCAGAGGATACTCCTAAGCATGCCTCTTCTGCAGAGCTTACAACTTTATAAATTGCCATGATGCAATATTACTCCATCAAGCTTTACTCAAACAAGTCGTCGTCGTCAAAGCCGTCTGAGTCTATTGTGTGTCCCTTAACTGAGACTTGGTCTTTACAGGTCAATGTGTCACCGCCTAGCGTCTCAGGCCTTTCAAAATCTTCTTGGGATATTACAAGGCTTGAATCAGCATAAACATCTTTCATGAAAAACCCGTATATAGGAAGGGCAGTATTTGCTCCTTGACCTAACGATGTTCTTGAAAATCGGACTGTTGGGTCTTGCGCCCCAACCCAAACCCCTGTTACAAGGTCTGGCGTCATGCCCATAAACCATCCGTCAGTATTGTTTTGAGTAGTCCCCGTCTTCCCTGCCATCGGCACAGTAATACCGTCGTAGTCTCTAGCATCAGAGTCGTATCTAAGCCTTATTCCAGTTCCCATTCTCTTTTGCAACTCCTCGTTCCAAGCTCCGTCAACAACTCCCTTCATCATTCGAACGACTCTGTATGAAGTCAGTTCGTCTAGCCCCTGGCGAACAATTGGATTGGGCTCATAAATAGTATTACCATATCTGTCTTCTACTCGTACAATAATGGTTGGCTCAATGTAAATGCCTCCATTAGCAAGTGCTGCATTTGAGGCAACCAATTCTTTTAAAGTTAGCTGTGCTACACCAAGTGCAATAGATGGAACATTGGGAATATCACTCTCGATACCAAGCTCATGAGCAAGTTTAATTACCCTTTTTGTGCCATAAGTCTTGATGAGTTTAGCCGTAACTGTATTCATTGAATTGGCCAAAGCATATTCAAGAGTTACAATTTCGCCATAGTTTTCTGAAGAATTTTCTGGACACCACCTTGGCGGGTCATAACCCTTTGGAAGATCTATACAGGTGATCTGATTTGGCAATTCATCACAAGGCTGCATCCCCATCCTAAGAGCAGTAGCATAAACAAAGGGCTTAAAAGTCGAGCCCACCTGACGTCTCGATTGCCCCACATTATCGTATTGGAAAAATCTATAGTCGATTCCCCCTACCCAAGCTCTAACCTGACCTGAAGATGGTTCAATCGACATCAGTCCGGCATGCAAAGTTTTCTTCCTGTGGAAGATACTGTCCATAGGTGTCAGCAGTGTATCTGCCGGACCTTTGTGAGTAAAGACAGTCATGCTGACTTTTTTGTGAAAGCTTTTATTTAATTCACGCGAAGAAAGTCCTTTCCACGTATGGCCACAGCCTCCCTTCTCAGCATTGCATTCATATCCGTAAATATCATCTTCAAACTGATAGCCACGGATATAAAATTTGGGCCTATTGCAATGAGGGCAAAGTTGACCTTTGGCTTTTTTATACCTGTCCGAATCCCTTACGGCGACATCAATGATGGCTTGACGTGCCTCTGGATCTATCTCTTCGAAGAAAGGGTAATCTGCTGATGGGCGTGATTTGAGGTCGCGGTCGAAGGACGACTGAAGTTCTCCTCCAAGGTGTCGTGAGACCGCGGATTCCGCATATTCCTGTATACGGCTGTCAATGGTTGTGTGAACCTGAAGGCCGTCTCTATAAATGTCGTACTTGGCTCCGTCGCTTTTGCTTATTAAGTAAGACCCATCAGAGTTTTCGGCATTGAAAATACGTTTTAGTTCCGCTCTGAGAGTTTCACGGAAATAAGGTGCTGAGCCTTCGTCGTGGCTAACCCTTTGGTAACTCAGAGAGATAGGCAGAGCTTTTAATGAGTCTGCTTTAGAGGGTTCGAGAAAACCGTACTTCTGCATTTGGCCCAAAACAACATTACGACGAGAGGTAACCATCTCCATTCGACGCAGAGGGTTGTAAAGAGCGCTATTTTTAAGCATACCTATGAGCATAGCGCTTTCTTGAATATTCAAATCCTTTGCGTCCTTATTGAAGTATACGTTTGCGGCGCTTTTGATCCCGACAGCTTGGTTCAAAAAATCATACCTGTTAAGATAGAGAGTTAGGATTTCATGTTTAGTATAATGTCCTTCTAAGCGCGAGGCAATGATCCACTCTTTGGGTTTTTGAAGGAAAGCTCTTTCTAAAAAGCTAGTTGATTCATACTCTTCTGTGAATAGAAGTTTGGCAAGCTGTTGAGTGATTGTTGATCCTCCTCCTCTTTTTCCCATAAATGCTATGGCTCGGGCCAAACCATAAAAATCAACTCCATCGTGACCATAAAAGCGTGCATCTTCTGTTGAAATTAATGCGTCAACGAGGTGTTGAGGCAAATCTTCATACTGAGCGTCTGCTCTATTCTCTCTGTAGTAAGAGCCCAACACCTTCCCATCAGCAGAAAACACCCTTGTTGCAAGATCAGTCCTAGGATTAGCAAGAGTTTCTGTGTCGGGTAAATCCCCAAACCTAGCAACGACTACAAGAAAGGCAATGCCCAAAAGGGGGCTCAACCCACCTAGCCATACTAGTGCTTTGAAAATTGTATTTCTCTCCAATTTCATCTAAGTGCAAGATGCACACATCTTGGTGCTAAAAACCAAATATTCACAACCTTTGTCATCATTAGGTAGTGGAAAGTTAAATTTGCAGCCATGATTGCATTAATAAAAGGTCTACAGCTTCTACTTAGTTTGTCAATTCTTGTGGTTTTACATGAGCTAGGACACTATCTAGCAGCCCGTTACTTTAAAACAAGAGTAGAAAAATTCTACCTCTTTATGGATCCCGGATTTTCACTATTTAAAAAGCAAATAGGCGAAACTGAGTGGGGAATAGGTTGGTTACCTCTTGGAGGATATGTGAAAATCAGTGGAATGATTGATGAGAGCATGGACACAGAGCAGATGAGCAAGCCTCCTCAGCCTTGGGAGTTCCGATCAAAGCCAGCTTGGCAAAGACTGATCATTATGCTTGGTGGAATAATCGTCAACCTAATTGTCGGTTTCCTAATTTACAGTATGGTTCTTTTTGTTTGGGGTGAAAAAGTGCTTCCAAATGAATACTCAGTTAACGTTGACCCTCGATTAGAGCAATTTGGATTCCAAAGCGGAGACCACATACTTGAATACAACGGAGAAAAGATTGCTACTTATCAAGATCTTCGACGTAGAGCATTCTCTGAAAAAGTTATGACCGCTACTGTTGATAGAAATGGTAGTAAGCATCTTATTAGTCTTGAAGTTGAGTTAGGACAAACTCTAATTGATGAGGGCATCCGCTCGCCATTTAGCCTGATGATGCCCTCAGAAATTGACAGCATCAATCGAGGCTCTAGGGCGGAAGAGGCTGGCCTTAAATCTGGTGACCGCATCATGGCAGTAGACGGTTATGAAACTGGCTACCAGGTAATAACTAAGATGCAATTACAAAACAAAAAGTCAGCTCCAGTGCTTCTCACAATTGACAGAATGGGCGAGAGGCTCCAACTTGCTGCAATGACTGACACAGCTGGTCACTTAGGTTTTTCCTTTAAATTGAGGTCATCATACATCCACCTTTTTGAGGAAAAGAAAATAAATTATGGAGTTCTAGAAAGCATTGTAAGTGGATTCCATTTGGCTTCAAATACGCTTAGAGAATATGTGATCTCGCTTCGATTCCTTGCCTCTAAATCCGGTGCATCTCAAGTTGGTTCACTTATAACTTTTGGTAGCATCTTCGATGGGTCTTGGAATTGGTTGGTTTTTTGGAGAAACACTGCGTTTCTTTCTCTCATCCTAGCATTTATGAATCTTCTGCCTATTCCTGCACTTGATGGTGGGCACGTCATGTTCCTCTTGTACGAGATGGTAGTTGGAAAGCCTGCTCCTGACAAGGTCTTAGAATACGCACAAGTAATTGGAATAACCTTCCTGTTGGGTCTCATGGTTTTAGCCCTTGGAAACGATTTCTGGCGACTATTTACGGGAGGCTTTGGATAAGTATCCCTAAATTGGGGGTATGCTTCATTCTGTTTTTAATCTGCTGAGCTTAGACGATCTCGGCGCGTACAGTATTGTAATTGGTGGTAGTTTAATCATCATTCTTTCGTACTTCGCAAACCTTCTTGCAAAAAGAACTAACATCCCTTCTGTACTCGTTCTCATTGCAATGGGGATAGGTATTCGCCAAATGATGCACACACTGGGATGGCATCGTATCCCATACGAGGGGTTGATTCTAGAACTGCTTGGTACTGTTGGATTGATCTTCATTCTGCTTGAAGCAGCTCTTGATTTGGAATTATCCCGAGATAAGCTCCCTTTAATAATAAAGAGCGCTACCATTTCCCTTCTAATCTTAATTACAAGTACCTTGGGAATAGGTTATTTCCTTGAAGAAGTTTTGGGCCTTGAAAGATTCTCGGCTCTAGTATACGCATTGCCGCTATCAATTATGAGTAGTGCCATTATCATTCCATCAGTGGGCGGGCTAAATATGGCCAAAAAGGAGTTCATGGTTTACGAAAGCACCTTTTCTGACATTTGGGGAATTATGGCTTTCTATATTGTTTTGGGAAATCAACATGCAGAAACAAATTCAGAAATTTTAATTGCAATCGGTAAAAACATAGGCGGCACTCTCTTAATCTCTGTAGTAGTGAGTTACCTTCTAGTTTATGTCCTTCAGAAAATCAAAAGCTCGGTTAAGTTGTTCCTTTCAATAGCAGTGCTGATGCTGATCTATTCTATCCAAAAGCTTCTCCACCTAAGCCCGCTGATTCTGATTCTAATCTTTGGGCTTATGCTTAATAACTTTAAGATTTTCTTCCCCAAAATCTTCAGAATTAACGATGGCGAAAGCAGGCTAGGCAGTCTTCTAGATGAGGATAGAATGAAGGGGCTCCGCCACGATTTCCACGTACTTACTTTAGAAAGCGCATTTGTGATTCGAACCTTCTTTTTCGTGATGTTTGGCGCAACTGTTGTCCTTTCATCACTTATGAATATTGAGGTTCTTTTCTATGGATTAACCATTTCTGTAATACTCTATGTATCGAGATATTTCTTCCTATTAATCTTCCGCATTCCAGAACCCGCTTCACTTCTATACATCGCACCAAGAGGATTAATCACAATACTTTTATTCTTCCAAATAGGGTCTAAACACCCAGAGTTACAAAGCAATAAATTCGATTCGGCCATCCTGCTTGTCGTTATCCTCGTAACCTGCTTAGTCATGACATTTTCACTCATAAAGCAAGGTTCTGGATTAGAGCCAATAGCTCGCCATGAGGGAGAATCAATATTATCAGGGGACCAAAAAGAATCATGCAAAGATGTATCTGTCACCGCAGATACGTCTTGCAAGTCATAATAATTCAAGGACGAATAACCTATTCTTATCACCCTTGAACTCTCCCAAAATTGAATATTTCAAACAACACATCTAAATTTTATTTATAAGAGCCATTAATTTATCAACGTAAATGCGGTTTTTGTCGATTATTTAGTTTCTTAGGGTATGCAGAAGATGAATCTCATTATTTGTTTAATCCTTGGCGTACTGCTATTCACAGGAATTGAATCATTTGCACAAGGAACTGTTACGGGGTTTGTAACAGATGGTGAAACAGGCGAGATTGTTATTGGAGCTTATATCACAAACGGAACAGAAACGGTAGCTTCAGACTTTTACGGTAGCTACACGATCTCTCTTCCAACAGGAGTCCATGATTTAAGCTGTTCGTTTATTGGTATGGGAAAGGTTAACAAATCAATACATGTACAAGACGGCATCAAAGTAGTTTGGGATATCTCATTACAACCTGAAGCAAAAGTGCTAGACATTGCAGTTGTTTCAGCAGGACGATTCGAACAAAGTGTAGAAGAAGTAACTGTATCACTAGAAGTTCTGCAACCTGCATTAGTTGAAAATAAAGCAACCACATCACTTGAGTCGGCAATAGAACAAACTCCGGGAGTTAGCCTTGTAGACGGTGAGCCCCAAATTCGTTCAGGAAGCGGTTTCAGCTACGGAGCAGGATCAAGAGTCCTAGTAATGGTCGATGACCTCCCGGTCCTAAGTGGAGATGCTGGCAGGCCAACATGGGGGTTCCTTCCATTAGAAAATCTCGAACAAATTGAAATTATCAAGGGTGCTAGTTCGGTCCTATACGGAAGTGCAGCCCTAAGTGGAGTCATCAATATAAGAACTCGATTCCCTGACTCTCGTCCCCTAACTAGAATAACTCTCCAACACGGAGCGTACTCAGGTCCTACAAGCAAAGACGCTAAATATTGGGATGGAGCTTTACAACAGTCAAATTTTAGATTTCTTCACAGTCGACGACTTGGCGGATGGGATATCGTTGTCGGAGGAAACTTCCTTGGAGATGATGGTTATAAAGGTCCAGAGATCACTAATTCTGGCAAATATGATATAAATCAACTAGCAATACCACCAGATACTGCTAGTAGTGGATTCAACCCTTTTTCAGTTGATCGTTTTGCTGCAAATTCAAGGGCAAGAATAAATTTTAACATCAGAAGAAGAAAAAGTGTTGTGCCTGGCCTTACATATGGTTTAAGTACAAATTGGCAGAAGGGTGAATCGTTGAATACTTTGATTTGGCAAAACAACACCGAAGGTTTATACAGTAGTTATGACGGAGGCGCAACTAGAACCAAACAACTTGTTGGAACAGTTGACCCTTTTGTTGAGTACTTAACAAGAGATGGTGTTAGAATCAGTTTTAGGAATAGATGGCAGCATCTAGATAATGATAACAACAATGGCCAGGACAATAATTCTGATGTTTTTTACTCTGAACTACAGACCCAAAAACTAGGTGCTTTGGGTATACAAAACATGGCTATTACAACTGGTTTCGTCCACCAATATACCATTAGTAGTGCAGAATTGTATGCTGGTGGAAATGAAGAAGGAGAGAATAATGCTAGAAACATCGCTGGGTATATTCAACTTGATAAACCTATAGGCGAACGCCTAAATCTATCTTTGGGATTAAGACATGAATTCTTCTCAATAAATAACGAGTTTATTAGAGATTCTATGCGTTTTGACATATTTAACGCTTCAGTTCCTGTATTAGGTAGGCCCGTATTTAGGTCAGGATTTAATTTCCAAGCTTTTGAAGAAACCTATTTCAGAGGAAGTGTTGGCCAAGGTTATAGATTCCCAACAATTGCTGAAAAGTACATCCGTACTGGTTTGGGTCAATTGCAGATTTATCCTAATCTTGATCTACTTCCAGAAACTTCAACGAGTATAGAGTTAGGAGTTAAGCAGGGTGTAAAGCTCAAAGAATTCATGGGCTATTTTGATTTAGCTGTATTCCAACAAGAATATTCAAACTTTATTGAGTTCACATGGGGAAGGTGGAATCTAGAATCTAATGATATCGATGAATTATACGGGTTTGGTTTTAGAAGCCTCAACACTGGAAGAAGTAGAGTACGCGGTATTGAGGGGTCAATTATGGGTAGAGCTCTATGGGGGCCAAACAATAAATATAGTTTCGACCTATTAACGGGCTACACTTATACAAACCCAGTTTGCCTTACTCCAAACTTCAATTATGACCCCGATAATTCAAATGTTTCTACGACATACTTAGGCACTAGTGTTGACACAACTGGATATGTCCTTAAATACAGATCTAGACATATTGTAAGATTTGATGCTCAGTTTACAGCTCCAATAGGATTTATTGGTTTAAGCGCCCGTTACCAAAGCGCACATGAGAATTACGACGCAGCCTTCCTTGAGTTAGATAATCTGCTTGATGACCCATCTACCCCTATTAATGAGTCTTGGGGCCTTAATGCTTGGCTTGAAGAAAATACTACTTTGCCTTGGATTTGGGATGTGAGAATGGGCTTCAACCTTAATGGCTTACAAAAATTATCCTTTGTTGTAAGTAACCTCTTTAACAAGGAATATGCGATAAGGCCGCTTGCTATAGAAGCCCCGAGATTGTTCAACCTTGTTTACACCTACGAAATTCAATAACACCACTAGTGTCTAATTCGAACAACATAGTTGCAATAATTCCTGCTAGATATGGTTCAACCCGATTCCCTGGGAAGCCACTTGCAATTGTTGGAGGAGTAACTATGATAGAAAGGGTGGTAAGACGAGTTACAGGGTCTAAGGTAGTTGATAGAGTTATCGTCGCTACTGACGATGTGCGAATTAAGAAGGCTGTAGAAACTTTTGGTGGTGAGGTTTTGATGACAAGAGTAGAGTGTGAGAATGGAACTATCAGGTGTCACGATGCATTAAAGCAACTAGAGCCCAAACCCGATGCCATTATTAACGTACAGGGCGATGAGCCTTTTGTCCATCCTGAACAATTAAAATCACTTGTTGAACTTATCAAAAAACCAGATGCTTGTATAGCAACTCTTGCTCACCCAATGTCTTCATCTGACCCCGGAAGAGAGGACCCAAATAGAGTTAAAGTTGTACGAGATGAAAGTGGACGAGCTCTTTATTTTTCTCGAAGTGCAATACCATTTAACGATGGCCCATGGCTCCAGCATGTCGGTCTATATGGATTCACAACCTCTGCTCTAGAAGCAGTTTCAGGACTTGTTCCATCCATTTTAGAAGAAAGAGAAAACCTAGAACAATTAAGGTGGTTGTCAGCGGGTTTAAAAATTGAAGTAGGAACAACTGACCATAGGACTCTAGCGGTAGATACCCCGGAAGACCTTGCTAGAATTGAAGAACTTCTAGGAAGTGGTTGGTCAGTAGATTAGCCTCACTAGAAACCTCTCCACCAACCTATCTTTGCACCATGTTAAATCGTTATTTATGCGCAGCGACCGTGTTTTTATTTTCTTGCACAACGCCAGCGGACAAATCAAGCAGTTCTATGACAGATTCTTCTGAATTCATAAAAAGTGAAACTCAGCTAGGTAGCCCGGCTCCTGATGCATCTCAAGTCCCACATACTACAGAAATCCACGGGCTTAAATTAGAAGACCCATATTTCTGGATGCGTCTTAGTGACGAGCAGAAAGAGGCTGATACTCCCGATGAGCAAACAAGTAATGTCATCGACTATCTTAATAAGGAAAATGATTACAAGGACAAGGTTCTTGCACCAACGGTTCAGCTTCAAGAGAAGCTATATGATGAGATCGTTGGCAGAATTGTAAAGGATGATGAGAGTGTTCCTGTTAAATACAGAGGATATTGGTACTATAGCAGATTTGAAAAAGGGAATGAGTACGCCTTTAATTGTCGCAAAAAAGGCTCAATGGAAGCAGAAGAAGAAATAATGCTTAATGGACCTGAACTTGCTAAGGGACATAACTATTTCTCAATTGGCGGATCATCTGTTAGCCCGAATAACGAGCTGCTTGTGTACGGAGTTGATACCGTAAGTAGACGTCAGTATACATTGTATTTCAAAAACCTTTTGAATGGTGAATTATTCGAAGATCAAATCCCGGAAACAAATGGAGGTGCGGTTTGGGCTAATGATAACAAAACCATCTTTTACACTAAAAACGACCCTCAAACACTAAGGTCATATAGAGTTTACAAACACGTCTTAGGAACTTCAGCTAGTGAGGATGTTGTTGTTTATGAGGAGACTGACGAAACATTCTACATTGGGGTGGGTAAGTCTAAAAGCCAAGAGTTTATAATGATTAGTTCTAACTCTACTTTGAGTACTGAAACTAGATACATTAAAGCTGACAGTCCCAATTCGGAATGGACTGTAGTTCTCCCGAGAGAAACAGACCACGAATATGAAGTTAGCCATTATGGAGAGCACTTCTACATTCATACTAACAAGGGCGCAAAGAATTTCAAACTAGTTAAAACTCCTGTTGGGAATACTTCTGAAGAAGTTTGGGAAGATGTAATTCCTCATCGTGAGGATGTCCTACTTGAGGGGACCGATTTTTTCTCATCTCATCTTGTAATTTCCGAAAGAAAAGAAGGTCTAAACCAAATCCGAATCATGAAATGGGATCGGTCTGAGGACTATTACTTAGAATTCAGCGACCCTGCATATTCTGCTTTTACAGCTGCTAATCCAGATTACGAAAGTGAGGTCTTGAGGTTTGGCTACACCTCTCTAACAACGCCATACACAACATTCGAGCACAATTTTGGCGATAGAAGCAGAAAGCAATTAAAACAGCAAAAGGTTCTTGGGGGAAAGTTCGACCCCGCTAATTACACTAGTGAGCGAATCATGATTGAGGCGCGTGATGGAGTTAAAGTTCCTTTAAGCATCGTTTACCATAAGGACACAAAACTAGGAGATAATACCCCTCTTCTGCTTTATGCTTACGGCAGCTATGGCGCAAGTATGAATCCAGGGTTTTCAAGCACGAGATTAAGTCTTCTTGATAGAGGTTTTGTTTATGCTTTAGCACATATCCGAGGTGGCTCTGAGATGGGGCGACATTGGTATGAAGATGGAAAACTGTTTAATAAAATGAACACATTTACTGACTTCATCGATTGTGGGAAAGCACTTACTGAAAATGGATACACTTCTCCTGATCACATGTATGCGATGGGCGGTTCTGCAGGTGGCTTATTGATGGGAGCTGTAATGAATATGGCGCCTGATCTATTCAATGGTGTTTTAGCAGCGGTGCCTTTTGTCGATGTAATAAATACAATGCTTGATGAGACTATCCCTCTGACGACGTTTGAGTTTGATGAGTGGGGGAATCCCAAAGAGAAAGAATACTTTGATTACATAATAAAGTACAGCCCTTACGACAATGTAGAGGCAAAGAATTACCCTCACACTTTGATTACTACAGGTTACTGGGATAGCCAAGTTCAATATTGGGAGCCTGCAAAGTGGATAGCAAAATTGAGGGATCACAAAACTGACGACAACATCCTCATTATGTACTGTAATATGGAGACAGGACACGGAGGTGCATCTGGTCGTTTTGCTAGATATAAAGAGGTTGCTATGGAGTACTCTTTCATGTTTATGCTCGAGGGAATCGAACAGTAAATGAGATACAGAAGGCTGACTTCAGAAGAACTCTCTGCTGTAGAGGGAGAGTTTGTAAAATTTCTTGCCTCTCAAGGTCTTGATGCCGCTGAGTGGCAAAAAGTTAAAAGCGATAACCCTGACCAAGTTGAATACCTTCTTGACGAATTCAGCATCTTCTTTTGGGAGAGCACAACGTCAAGAATTACCTATATAGAAAAAGTAAGCGTTGACGATAGATGGCTATTCAAATTTAGTGAGTCTAGTGCTGAAGTGTTGCGGTGGCAAAAAGTTGAGGGAAAGGATAAACTAGATGTTTCAAAAGGTAAAAAGGAATTTCCTGAAGAGGCTAGATGTCGAGAAATATTTTTGCTTTTAGAGCAGGGTTTGATCCCTTGTACACCAGACAGTCACGAAGAATTATCTAAGCTTTTTGAGCCATGATGCCTTGTATCCGGACCTACGGGCTTGTGCCATAGCTTTTCTTGCAGCATCCTCTTTTTCAAATTCACCAATAGCAACTAAGTGAAGTTTATTGTGACTTTGATAATGAAGTGTCGGCGTATATCCTTCTGTTCTTAATTCGTCTGCAAGGTTGTGTGCATTTTCTTCTATTGCAAAGGCTCCGCCTATAATCAAGAAGTTTACTTTACGCTTATTCTTAGCTACTACAACCGGATCTTCAGGCTCAGGAGTAGGATCAACGAATTCAATTTTAATTTCATCATCAACGGTTTCATCAAATGATGCTAAGTCTGTAGGTTCAGATGGAGTGAAAGTAGAGATTATTACTTCAGGTGCGGGGAAAAGACTTAAAAGAGTGTTTGAACCTGAATTGTCTGATGCGATATAAGCACCTCCAATAATTGTTCCGGCTGCAATTGGTAGAGCAAGTATCGCTGCCACCTTTGCAATCTTTTTTCTAAATGGTGCCATTGGCACAACTGGCGTCTCTTTACCCTTATTCGATTCGGGCTTGACTTCGGTATTTGACTGAAGTTTCGCAAGAGGTATCCTTGAGTGACCAAACGAACTAAGCGTTCTTACTAATTCAGCATCAGGGGCAAACCTATTTACACCATCGTGTCCAGAATACAACCTTCCAACACCTAAAATTTCAACTGATTTGCCTCGCTTCAATTCGCTTGAAATAAACTGAGCTTCTTCTTCTGCTAGCTTTAAAGCTTCTGAGTAAGAAACACCCGTAGATCTAATGATTTCTTGAGCTAAAAGCCCATCGTTGTGAGTGAGGTTTGGATTAAAAAGAACGTCCCTTGAAGGGGGAACTACCTCCTCTTTGTCGTCGTCATACCAAGCAGGTCGTTCATTGCAAACAAACCCCCCAAATCCAGGAATTATTACACAATCATAATCAAAAAACATCCCTGGTAAAAGTGCTCTTGTATACTTTAACTCCATGAATGCAAGATAAGTAAATATTAGGTTGCTAACGCAGGAGGTTTACGTGACCTTTCAACAATAAAGCACTCCTAGAATCTTCATATCTTAGAGTGTAGAGATACACCCCATCTGGACAAACGTGAGTTCCGCTTTTAGATGTTCCATCCCAAACTTCAGAAGGGTCCTCAGAATAAAACACCCTTTCTCCCCATCTATTATACACAGTTAATATGTATCCTTCAAGTCGCGCCCCTTCCACAAAGAATGCGTCATTATTCCCGTCGTTATTCGGCGTAAACGTGTTTGGTACATATACTGGAAAATACACGTCTAAATAAGTAGAATCTAAGCCCTCACACCCGTTTTCATCTATGGCGTGGAATACATACCAACCCGGCTCTGCTGAAAGCACTTCTGGCAAAGTGCAATATGAGCAACTCAGATTTTCTTCAGGAGTCCACCAAAATTCGTCAGCATTTGTTGTGCCCAATAATCGAACCTTATCTAGCCATTCTACATCTCTATCTGGTCCAGCATCAACTTCGGGTGGTTGTCCAACATAGACCGTTAGCTGATCACTTGCAGTACATCCATTTGAGTCCGTTACAAAAACTGTAAAGGTCGTTGTCTCAGCAGGAAAAGCAACTGTATTGTCACTATTTGATTGCCCAACTAATTGAGGCGGAACCCAGTTAAAGGAAGATTGAGGGTCACCACCTGATGCAAAGATTTCAAATTCATCTCCTCTGCAAATTCCACCATCTTCTGAAGCTTGAGCGGTTGGAACTATTACATTCACGGTAACCTCGTCAATACCTATTCCGCAAATATTTTGTATATAGCAAGTATATGTTATGTCAGTGTCTGGTGTAGCGTAGGGGTGTTGGACATTGTTTTGGCTTAAGTCAAGAAACGGCTCCCAAAGCCAAGCGTCTCCATCAGAAGACGGAAGTGCTACTCCGTATCCAGTACAAATAGATATGGGATCGTGTTGAACACCGCCGGGAGGTCCGGGCACAACTGTCAATAAAACATTTCCAGAGTCCTGACAACCATATTGATCAGTTGCTGTAACTGTGTATTGAGTTGTCACAATAGGAGATGCGTTAACATTTCCCGAATTTGGATTGTTTATCCCTACCGGCGGTTCCCAAAGATACTCTTCCCCACCCTCAGCAGTTATATCTATTCCATCACCTTGGCATATTGAAACGCCTGGCGTGCTAAGTTCTAATACTACTTCACTTACAGTTACAGTTACCTCAACTTGAGCAGCTCCACATGCGTTTTCGTCGTAAGCAGTGTATGTAGTTGTGATATTTGGCGAGGCTATTGGATTTGGAATATTAGTCGCGCTTAGGGTTGGGTCAGGAAGCCAAAACAAATCCTCAGAACCCCATGCAAACAGCTGTACTTCTTCACCTGAACAGATTGGTGTAACCTGGTCAATTGTAGGGCTCGGTGGATCGGCAATGGAGAGTGAAATTGTCGCCTGTTGAGGATCTAAACATCCTAACGGGTCTGTAACTGTCATCGTAACAACCCATTCACCATTTGTCTCATAAGTGTATGTAGGCTCAAACTCATCTGATGTATTGCCATCTCCAAAATCCCAAAAATATTCCCCACCACCCTGTGAGTTATTGACGAATTGAATTGGGTCTTCTGGACAAATAATTTCAGGAGCAACAAGGTCAATGTCAGGTTCAATTAGGCCTAATTCGAATTTAAAAACCCCTAGATTACAATTGAAGCTATCGTTAATGCTACTCCATGCTCCAGGTGTAGTTGGGAAATCGTTATTCCCCCCGCATCCTGCACAAACCGCTTGGTATACTGTCCCGTTTTTATCAAATCTTGATGTTCCACCATCAACGTGTTCAGCAGATTGCCCTCCACCAAAGAAACTACCATATATCAATTCCTCTCCGCCAGGATTTAGTACCCCAAGCCAAAAGTCACTTCCATCTGTGCCAAACTGATACGCGTCAGAAGTTGTAGGTAGGCCATCGGTACCACCCCCATTTGCATTAACTGAGTTTGTTGCTCCACCCCAACCACTCATATAGATTTGGCCACAATCACTGACAAGAAATGCTGTGGGGCTTATTTCAATACCGTCATTTCCACCCCCTTCTCCTACCCTTGTACTCCATTCAATGTTCTGAAGTTGAGTGTCAAAACAAGTGACGAATTGACCAGCGTTGGGGCTATCGTTGTAAACGTTGCCTACAACTTCTAAATTGCCTT
The DNA here is from genome assembly GCA_002722795.1 of Crocinitomicaceae bacterium. GTDB lineage: Bacteria > Bacteroidota > Bacteroidia > Flavobacteriales_D > Sanyastnellaceae > UBA974. The sequence continues at coordinate 45,245 of PBMY01000014.1, read as the reverse complement.
CGGTTTGGCCATAGACATATATCAAATCATCATCGTCAAGCTGAACAAAATATGCTTGATCGTAAGACCCTGAGCCATAAAAAGTACTTGCAAGAGGAATACCTCCTCCGTTAGGGAATTTGGTTATGAATGCGTCTACAGAACCACCAAGTGTAAACTGGTAAGAACTTCCTAGAGCGGGGTAATCTGTACTCTTCGTCCCACCACAAACTACAGGTTCAAAGCCCGAAGTAAACTGTACTCCATATGCTGCATCATCATTTGAACCCCCAACATAAGATGACCACTCCATGGTAGTAAGGTCTTGAGACATTCTAAATAAAACTCCATCAGTTCCTCCCCCGTTATAGCTTGGATAGGGGCCTGCAACCATTGGAAAATCATTACTCGAAGTCACTGTAGCAACCCAAGGTCTATCTAGTTCATCAACATTTATCTCTCCCCTAAATACATCCCCGTAATTGAAGTTTAATAGGTTCCCCGAATTGACTCCGTCATTGCCGGAACCACCTACAAATGTTCCCGCAATAAGACCCCCTGTTCCTGTTGCAAATTTTAAAATGTAAAGGTCTGAACCCACATTAAATGTCCCGGGGAACATCGACTGTAATCCATTTAAATCCACATAAGGGCCTCCATTAAATACATTGTCATAAGCCCCTTCAGTTGTTGGAAAATTTCCCGATCCTGTTGCGCCAAATACGTAGTAATCACCATTTGAATCTGCAACTACAGATGATGGAACGTCCATACCGTCACCTCCCGCAATAGTAGAATAGATGATGTTCGTTCCGTCAGGAGTAAAAACCGTAACCCCTATATCAAATGGGCCATTAGCCATATTAAATGTAGTAGAAATTGCGCCAGCTGTAGTTGGGTAGTCACCCATTCCGCCATCCCAAAGCGCAGCGCCAGCTATTGCATTGCCGTCCTCGGTTGAGCCTGCAGTGAAACCCCAATTCGCTTGGGTTGCACCAATGAAAGTTGAGAATACAATGTCTGGGTCGATGATTAGGTTGTAATCCTGGTCGTAGTCGCCAAGTTTAAATCTAATTTCTGACGAACCGTCTCTTCTCATTTTGAGTTTATACGAACAGGACACTTCTACAAGCTTGCTACCTATGAGTTGGAATGCATATGGAGCACCTTCTATAATTTGGCCAACAGCTCCTAAATCATGTATTAATGACCCATCATCTTGTAGTCGAATTATTGTTCCTTCATGTCGAACAGCTATGTCTGATGGATCGCCTCCGGGTTTAACTATCCAATCATATTTGAGCCTTTGGGATCCTCGCCCCGAACCATCCATTCTTAAGTTTATGTTAGGCCAAACCCCATTGTAAATCACCGTGCTGACTGGATCCATCCCTTCTATCCACTTTGCAGGATCATTACCTCTAAAGTAGTTCACCTTGTAGCCTAGTTCGTTTGTCCCGCTTTTTATTGAATTGGGATTTGCATCAATAAAGGTTGTTTTCCATGCGTGAGCTTCTAGAGTTTGAGGCAGGACATCTACATCTTGGTGTTCATGTGCCCAAAGTTGATCATACCCTTCTCCTGCTACCCATGCCGACCAGCCAGCTTCTTCCATCCATAAAACTGTACCGCTTAAATCAGCCCTGTATAGGATAAATGAGTCCCATTGTCCTTGATTGGGGAGGAATGATACATCATGGGTTTGGGATAAAGCAAAATCTGAATAAAGAATAAAGGCGCCCATCAAAATGAGCGCTAACAGATTATTTCTATTTGGAAAAGCCCTAATCACTAGCTCAAGTTATCTGACAAAAGCCTCATTTCCAATACAGGAGACATACGTTCGTGTAAAATTCTATAGACAGCATCTGCAATTGGAATATCAACTTTAAATTTTTTATTCATCTCATTTATACCTTTTGCCCCCGTCATTCCTTCGGCTACCATCTTCATCTCAATGACGGCGGTTTTGACTGTGTAACCCGTCCCGACCATTGTGCCAAGGGCCCTATTTCGACTATTAACACTATAAGCTGTCACAAGCAAATCTCCCAAATAAGTACTACTTTTTATGTTTCGGTCTATATCGTGAACTATATCGATAAACCTTTTCATCTCTATTGCCGCGTTTGAAATAAGCACAGATATAAAGTTGTCGCCATAGCCTAAGCCGTGCGCAATGCCAGCGCCCACAGCATATACATTTTTCAAAACTGCTGCAAGCTCCACGCCAAAAACATCGTCTGAAGTCTTTACGCGTATGTACCTTGTACTCAAAAATGAAGAGAAGTTCTCAGCGTTTTCAGTTTTGGGGCACGCAACCGTCAAATAGCTAAGTCTTTCACGAGCTACTTCCTCAGCGTGACATGGGCCACAAATAATTCCAATGTTGTCGTAAGGAATATTTAAACTCTTATGTAAATATCTGGCAGGAATACTATTGTATTGGGGAATCATCCCTTTAATCGCAGAAAACACCAGCTTATTTTTAAGCCCTTGAGGATTATGCTCCTCAAATGCATCATGCAAAAACATAGATGGAATTGCAATTATTACAACATCACTGTTGTCAATCACCTCCTGCATATTATTTGAAAGTGCAAGTTGCGAAGTTTGGAATTCTATGGATTCTATGTATCTAGGATTATGGCCAAACTTTCCTAAATACTCGAGCATTTCCTCCGATCTAATCCACCAATTAAGCTTGTTTGTGTTCTCACAAATCATCTTTGCAAGAGCCGTAGCCCAGCTTCCGCTTCCCAATAGTCCAATCTTAAGACTTGCTGACATGATTGTGCTAAGTTAAGAATTCGCTAAAGGAATTAACCGACACGTTATATAAGGATAATTAATCTAGGTGTTTTTTTGGCATAACCATCTCTACAAAAAAATTTAAAAATTGATATAAATAGAATTGTTTGGGAGTTTAGGCTTTAGCAAGAGGTGAAGTAGGTAACTTTGAGCAAAACCTCGAAAATGAGTGCTGAAGACGGATTAAAAAAGATAATTAGCCACGCAAAAGAATACGGATTTGTGTTTCCAAGTAGTGAGATCTATGATGGTTTAAGTGCAGCGTACGATTATGGGCAACTTGGCAGTGAGCTTAAGAATAATCTTAAGCAGTATTGGTGGACTTCTATGGTTAGGATGAATGACAACATTGTTGGAATTGATGCTGCAATCTTTATGCACCCTACTACATGGAAAGCCTCAGGTCACGTTGATGCCTTCAACGATCCACTTATTGACAATAAAGACAGCAAGAAGCGTTATAGGGCTGATGTTTTAATCGAGGAGTACATTGGCAAGATTGAGGCTAAGATTAACAAGGACGTAGCTAAGGGTAAAAAGAAGTTTGGCGCCGACTTTAGCGAAGAGGTATTCCGAACAACTAATCCCAATATTCTTCGAAGGCAGAATAAAATCGATGAGATTAAGTCAAAGTTTAAAGCAGCAATGGGAGCTGATGATTTAGACGCAGTTAAAGCGCTTATCGAGGAGCTTGAAATCGCTTGTCCAATTAGCGGATCTAAGAATTGGACTGATGTTAGACAGTTTAACTTGATGTTCAAAACAGAGCTTGGTGCAGTAAGTGGTGATTCGGGCGTTGTGTATTTAAGGCCAGAAACTGCGCAGGGTATATTCGTAAATTATTTGAACGTTCAGAAAAGCGGTAGGATGAAGCTTCCTTTTGGAATAGCCCAAATTGGAAAAGCATTCCGTAATGAAATAATTGCAAGACAGTTCATTTTCAGAATGAGAGAATTTGAACAGATGGAGATGCAGTTCTTCGTTAAGCCTGGCACCCAAGAGGAGTGGTACAATCACTGGAAAGATGCTCGAAAGAATTGGCATTATTCTTTAGGTTTGGGTGAGGAGAGTTACAGGTTACACGACCATATTAAACTCGCTCATTATGCTGATGCAGCATGTGATATTGAGTTCAGCTTTCCAATGGGATTTAAGGAGTTAGAGGGCATACACTCAAGAACTGATTTTGATCTTAAGTCACACGAAGATCACAGTGGAAAGAAGCTTAGGTTTTTCGATCCGGAAACTAAAGAAAGTTTTGTCCCATACGTTGTAGAGACGTCTATTGGACTTGACAGATTATTCCTTGCCGTATTGAGTAAAGCATACACTGAAGAAAAATTAGACGGTGGCGCAGAAAGGATCGTTCTAAAGATTCCTCCAGCAATTGCTCCTATCAAAGCTGCTGTTCTTCCACTTATTAAAAAAGATGGGCTTCCAGAAAAAGCGAAAGAGGTTTTAAAACAATTGAGAATTAAGCATAATGTTCAGTATGATGAAAAGGATGCAATTGGCCGTCGTTATCGTAGACAAGATGCAATTGGAACTCCACTTTGCATAACTATTGATCACGACTCATTAAACGACAATACAGTAACTGTAAGGGAAAGAGACGGAATGACTCAAGAACGAGTCTTAATATCTGACCTAGATTCATATGTAGATTCTAACGTGGGTATGCACGTCCTATTTTCGAAATAATGTCACTTTCAAACCTCCATATCAAGGGCAAAAGAGTTCTTGTTAGAGTTGATTTCAACGTTCCCTTGGACGAGAATTTCAAGGTCCAAGACGACACTCGCATTAGAAAGGCTCTGCCTACTTTAAAGTATTTACTAGAGGGAGGTGCTTCGGTTGTTTTAATGAGTCATTTAGGTAGACCAAAAGGTGTGATTCAAGAGCTTAGCTTATGTCATATCGTACCAAAACTTGAAGAATTACTAGGACTTAGCGTGAAGTTCGCAAAGGATTGTGTTGGTGATACAGCCCTGGATATTACTCAATCATTGAAACCTGGTGAAGTTGCTCTTTTAGAAAACTTGCGATTCCACAATGAAGAGAAAGAAGGCGACGAGTTTTTTGCTGGGCAATTAGCTGAAAGCGGGGATATCTATGTTAATGATGCATTTGGCACCGCTCATAGGGCTCATGCTTCTACGTCAATAATAGCTAGGTTTTTCCCAGTAGATAAGGCTTTTGGACTTTTACTTCAGGGTGAAATTGACGCTTTAAGTAAAGTTATGTCTGATCCCGCAAGCCCGCTTCTAGCAATTATTGGAGGTGCTAAAGTTAGTTCTAAGCTTGCAATTCTAGAGAGCCTAGTAAACAAAGTTGATAGGCTAATGATTGGCGGAGGCATGGCATACACCTTTGTTTTAGCTAGAGGTGGAAATGTTGGAAATAGTCTTGTTGAAGAGAATATGGTGCCAAGAGCACGAGATATTTTGAAAAAAGCAGAGGAAAAAGGCGTAGAAGTATTCTTGCCAGTGGATAGTGTTATTGCAGATAAATTCTCCGATGATGCAAAAACTCAATCATGTTCTACTGATGATATTCCTGATGGATGGATGGGTCTAGATATTGGACCCGATTCTGCTAATAAATTCGCTGAAGTGGTAAGAAAAAGTAAAACCATTCTTTGGAATGGGCCAATGGGGGTTTTTGAAATCGAGAAATTCTCAAATGGAACATTTACTGTTGCAAACGCTTTGAAAGAGGCAACTGATATAGGAGGGTACACTTTAATAGGAGGAGGTGATTCTGTCGCCGCAATCAATGCGGCGAACCTTTCCGACCAAGTTAGTTACGTTAGTACAGGTGGTGGGGCAATGCTAGAATACCTTGAGGGAAAGGTTCTGCCAGCGATTGCGGCTATGGCTGAATAGCACTATTTTTCGAGTATTTCATTCATAACAAACATGCTCTTTACCTGAGCAATATTATCCATCGCAGCAAGTTTATGGGTTATGAATTTGTGGTAGGAATCCATGTCTGCCACCTGCACCTCTACCATATAATCAGATGATCCTGTAAGGTGATAACAGGCTTTCACTTCCCTGAATTCGCCAATATTGTGCTCGAAATCCTCTATTGCTACTCTTTCGTGCAGCTTGAGGCTTACACTACAGAATGCACGAATCTCTAAACCCATTTTTTTCCTATTGAGCTTAACTGTGTATCCCTGTATAATACCGTCTGTCTCCAAACGCTTAACCCTCGCAAAAACAGCTGAACGACTTAATCCCGTAAGTTCGCTCAAATCCTGCATAGAGGATCTACCGTCAAACCTTAAATGATCTACGATTGTCCGGTCTAGAGCGTCTAGAATATTCATTTGTTCTGTATTTACTTGTTTTATTAGCACAAAATAGAACAAATTTAACTATTTTATACTATTATTGATCATTTGTTTTCTATCTATTGAAAACTACCGAACAATCGTTTAATTTTAAAGAATGAAGCCGAACAAAAATTATAAACTTGAAACTCGCTCAATATTTGCAGGATATGACCCCGCTGAAAATTTTGGTGCAGTAAAGCCGCCTATTCATCCCGCATCAACCTTCATTTTCCCTGACGCAAGAACTGGAGCAGCCCAAATGGAGACCGCATATGGTATTGAAGGAGCCGAAACTCCTCCAGAGGATGCCTTCATTTATTCTAGACTAGGAAATCCAACGCTTTCTGTGGCTGAAAAGAGATTAGCTTCATGGGATGACACAGAAATGTCTGCATTTTTTGCTAGTGGAATGGCAGCCATTAGCACTGCGTTAATGGCTCACACCTCTAAGGACAGAGCACTTTGGTATGTGGGTCCTTTATATGGTGGAACTCAGCACATTATAGATGATATCCTCCCAAAAATGGGTGTTGATGTAATATTGATGGATAGTCTAAACAAAATCGACACAATGGACATTAGCTCAGGGCTTCCTGGGATGATCTACATGGAAACACCCGCAAATCCAACGCTTCAGGTACACGACATCAGCTTAGCTACTAAGTGGGCTAGAGAACATGAAACCGAAGACGCCAAAATTATCGTTGCTGTTGACAACACCTTCTTGGGGCCAATTATTCAGCGTCCACTAGACTTAGGGGCAGACCTGAACTTGTACTCCGCGACGAAATACATTGGCGGACATAGTGACGTAATAGCAGGTGCTGTTAGTGGTAAAACCGAAGCAATGGCTAAAGTATACGAATACAGAACCTTTTTTGGTGGTATAGTTGACCCTTGGACTAGCTGGCTACTTGCTAGGTCAATGGAGACATTGCACGTTAGGGTTGAACGTCAAGTAAACTCAGCTAGAAAAATACTCGACTTCCTTCAAGAGAAGCCAGGGCTTAAGATTTTCTGTGCTTGGAAAGAGGATTTAGAAAAGGTTGGTGATTACAAGGCAGCTGCAATTGTACACAATCAACAAAAGAATGGAGGGGCAATGATGGCTATAGAAATTCCAGGTGGAAGAAGTGCTGCTTTTGCTTTCCTAGATGCGCTTGAGGTATTCAAGTTAGCAGTGAGCTTGGGCTCTACTGAATCTCTTGCTGAACATCCTGCGAGTATGACTCATGCTGGCGTTAACCCCGAGGAAAAAATTAGAACAGGCATTACAGAAGGGTTGGTGAGGCTATCGATAGGCCTTGAAAATGCTGACGATTTGATCGCTGACCTAGAAAGTGCGCTTGAGGCAGCTCGTTTATCTTTGTAATAAGAAACGAACTGTGTTAATGAGTAAGCTGAGAAAACTTCTTATAGTGTTAATTGTAGCTAAGCTTGCCCTATTGGACAAGAATGTTTTAGCCCAAAGTACAACTTACGTTTATACCGATTCGTCAATGAGGTGGAGCCAAATGGCGCTCAATATTGACAGGGGTTTAGTGCGAGAAGGTGCCGACTGGAGTGGTGACGTACTTTGTACCGTGCAGGGAAACAAGATATTTCAGGGGTTTGGCAGTTCGCAATTCGATTTGGCCTACACCTATATAGACGGGAAACTTTATATAGGCGAATCTAAATTTATCGATGCAATAAGCTACACTTTTGAACTAGGGAAAATTTATATAGGCAACAGCACCTTCCCTCTTGATTTGGCCTATACAATTCGACCAAACCCCAATTTACCAGGAGTTTTAAGCGTTTATACTGAGGACAGTATAAGCCCATTTGACATTGTAGCCTTCCTTCAAGGCGAGCCAACTGTAGTCGAAATCTTTGCTGTGTTAATTTCTTTAGCTTTGCTCTGATTTGCAGTTTAGTCAAGACTAACCAACTTTGTCTGAGATGCATTATCTAAAATCACTTTTATTTGCACTGTTTTTTTGTGGCAGTTCTTTAGCCCAAACTACAGATCAAAGCATTGCCCGCCAATGGAATGAAGTCCTCTTAGAGGCCATTCGAAGTGACCAGGCTAGGCCTACGGTTCATGCACGAAACCTATTCCATACTTCTACACTAATGTTCGATGCTCTTGCCGTTTACGACGAAAATGTCGAGCCGTTTATACTTGGAAAATTATTTAACGGTGTTGAAATTCCATTTTACGGGGTTTTGCCTGTTTCTGAGGAGGAGGGGTTGATTTTGACGGAGGAAGCTATTAATTACGGCATGTTCCGCCTGATTTCACATAGGTTTGAGAATTCTCCCGGGGCAGAATACACTTTAGGTATTGCAGAGGAGTTGTTTGTTCAATATGGCGGCGAGCCTACATATACATCTCTTGATTATATCTCTGACGGCGGCGGAGCACTAGGGAATTATTTGGCCTCAAAAATTATAGAAATTGGATTGCAAGACGGGAGTAACGAGGAGAATGGCCATGCTAATCTTTTCTACACACCTTCAAATCCTGATTTAATAATTGAGCAACAGGCTGGCAACCCTGGGCTAATTAACCCAAACTCATGGCAGCCTATTAATTTGAGTGAATTCATTGACCAATCTGGGATAGGTGGCGAGGAGACACCACCTTTTTTGAGTCCTGAATGGGGAGGAGTAGCACCATTTAGTCTTCCTCTTTTTGAAAGATCAACACACACTAGAGATGGTCATGATTACTTTGTTTGGATTGATCAAGGAGCGCCACCACTCATTGATTTAAACACTACAACTGGATTTAACGACACTTATCAATGGGGGTTTAGTATGGTTTTAAGGTGGTCTGAGCACCTTGATCCCTCTGATGGTGTTGAGATTGATATTAGCCCAGCAAGTATTGGAAATTTAGATGAAAGTCTTTTTGATTTGGAATATGAGTGCTATGACCAAATCTATAATTGGGCAGAAGGTGGTGACGTTAGCCTTGGTCACAATGCAAATCCAATAACTGGCGATGTTTACGAAGCCCAAATTGTAAAAAGAGGTGATTATAGTCGAGTTTTAGCTGAATTTTGGGCAGATGGTCCCGACTCAGAAACACCTCCTGGACATTGGTTTCTAATCCTAAATCACGTTGCCGATCATCCAGAATTTGTACCAAAATGGCAGGGTGAAGGTCCAGAACTATCAAAACTTAAATGGGATGTTTTTTCATACTTCACTCTTGGAGGGGCAATGCACGATGCGGCAATTGCTGCATGGAGTCATAAGGGGTGGTATGATTATGTTCGTCCTGTTTCAGCAATTAGGTGGATGGCAGATAGAGGCCAATGTTCATATCCAAATGAGCCATATTTTGATTTGGCTGGACTTCCGTTAATAAACGGGTGGAGTGGCTTAGTTTATATTAACGATCCTGATTTTCCGAACATTAATCATGTTGGCAAAATAAAGGTTAGGGCATGGAATGGACACAATTTTATTGAAGCTCCTCTATTCGATATCGCTGGTGTTGATTGGATGCTAGCTGAAGATTGGTGGCCTTATCAAAGACCCTCATTTGTAACTCCTCCTTTTGCTGGATACGTTAGTGGCCATTCAGCTTTTAGCCGAGCAGCAGCTGAGATTTTGACTTCAATAACAGGAAGCGCTTATTTCCCGGGTGGTATAGGCGAATTTGTAGCGCACCAAAATGAATTTCTCGTATTTGAAGAAGGGCCATCCGAAGACATTGTTCTTCAATGGGCGACTTATAGAGATGCTTCTGATCAATGCTCTCTTTCTAGAATATGGGGTGGAATACATCCCCCTGCAGACGATATTCCAGGGAGAAGGATTGGCATTAAAGTAGCTGAATATTCTCTAGCAATGGCAAATCAGCACATAAATTCAAATGGCCCATACCCTTTGTGTTTTGGCGATTTTACGGGTGATAGCGCTATTGGAGTAAATGACATGCTAGCCATACTCAGCTACTTTGGATCTAATACTGTAGTGGGCGATGCAGACTTAGACAACGACGGAGTCGTTGGGGTGAACGATATGCTTTTGTTCCTGAGTTTATTCGGAACGAGCTGCCCTCAATAATTCTGTTTTAGGCCACTTCTACTCTGAAAGAGAGGTGCTCCATGATTTGTTTTACAAGAAGCTTTTCGCAAGCCTCTTTCACCTTTACTTCAGCAGTAGCCATATCAGCAGCTTCAATCTCCATTGTTACGTGCTTACCAATTCTAACACCTACGATTTCTCCTAGGCCCATCTGCGGCATAGTGTTGCCAACTGCTTTTCCTTGAGGGTCAAGTAATGCCGGAAGCGGCATGATGTCAATCTCTGCGCGAAATTTCATTTTCTGAAGTCTAGTTTATTTTGGTGCAAGCAAAAATGCAAAACACGAGTACAAAAGTACGCACAACGGCGCGGCTGCAAACACATTATGCCAAGCAATAGCTACAACTGCTGCAACACTCACAGAAAGAGCAATAAATATCATTCTTGTTTTATCTATAACAGGGTCATCGCCCCACTCTTTTAGCGTGAAAAACTTCCTCTTTATCACCATAAAAACAGGTAATAAAAGTAGGCCCATTCCTGCTACAATCAATATAGCACACATCTCTTGAGGGGTCTTTATTCCACCAATCCACACAATCATGCCCATCCAAAATATTCCAGTTGCTGGAGCCGGCAGTCCTTCAAAATAATTGCTCTTAGCTCCATTTGCCATGCTCACATTGTGTCTTGCCAACCTATATGCTGCTGCTACAACTATCGCCCAAGGCAAAATCCTAACAAGAGGTGAAATCTCTGAAAAAACTACTGTGGAATAATCCGAATCGCTTATCAGCCTATATGCGACAAACGCAGGTGCTAAACCTCCAGTCACAAGATCGGACAAAGAGTCAAGCTGCACACCCATTGGTCCGTCTACACCTAATTGTCTAGCAATTAACCCATCAAACAAATCGCAAATCATAGCCCCCAACCAAACGATTGCTACTGTTCCACTACTTAAATCGTATCCAGACGCTGCCATCCAACAAACAAAAGAGCCGCCTAATAAGTTGCCCATAGTCAGGGAGTTAGGAATAATGACTTTTGTGTTCATAGGGCTAAGATAATCCTCTGGACACTCTTTCTAGAAGAGTTATGTATATTTGCACTCCTTTGGTCCGATGGCCGAGTGGCTAGGCTCTGCTCTGCAAAAGCAGCTACAGCGGTTCGAATCCGCTTCGGACCTCCAAATAAAAACAGAAATCCCTGTTAACATTGCGTTAGCAGGGTTTTGCTTTTTTGCTGTACAAACATCTGCTTAATAACAGGTAATGTCACCTACTCTAATCAAGCCTCGATTAACGCCTATAAATGCCCTTATATATAATATAAGGAAAAAAGAATTATATAATGTAACCCGTAGCTATAACCGTTCACAAAAGTTTGGACTAACTCTTGCTAAAAGATTTGCATCTTTGCATATTATTCAAGACCAATGAATATTACTCATAAACAATCACTCATTGCAATTGCGGTTTTAGCAATTATCTGCCTTTTCCTTGGAGCTAAACTTTACGTTAATAACCAAGCTTATGAAAGGCTTACTGGGGAATACGGTGATTTAGAATTATCAAAAGAACAGGTCGTTTTTGACCTAGAGAAAATGCGCTTTGCATACGACACTCTTCAAACAGAGAACAGTATGATGGTTGCTGAAATTTCTGCTCAAAGAGATAAAATTAACGGACTCATTACTAAGGTGAAAAATGGGAATTGGGCTTTAGCTAAGGCTAAAAAAGAGTCTGAAACCCTTCGAACTATTATGAAGGGATATATCGCAACGATTGACTCAATTAACCAATTAAATATTGCTCTAACAGAGGAAAATATTGCAATGAGGGAGCGCGTTGAAGAGGTTCAAGACAGAAATGCAAAACTTGAAAGACGTCAAGAAAATATGGAAGAAATTATTGCTGCAGGAAAGGTTTTGCAGTGCTCTGATGTTAGTGCAGTAGGTGTGAGGCTTCTTTCATCTGGTCGTCAAAGAGAAACATCAAGAGCTGACCGAGCTGATATGATAAAGGTGTGTTTTACTCTTCTTGAAAATGCTATAGCTGATTCGGGAGATAAAAATTTATTCCTCAATATTATGGGGCCTGATAGCACTATCCTGTCTGCAGAAGCTGGCGTCAATTTCAGTGCAAGTAGAACTGTTGACTATTCGAATGACAGGCTCGACGCTTGCATTTTCTATACCGCAGATGAGTCTGCTTTACTAAGCTCTGGAATATACACAATTGAGGTGCTTGAAGAAACAGCTGTTATCGGCTCTACTTTAATTGAGTTGAGATAGTGCCGGATACCCCCTGATAAAAATTCCGTTAAAGTAGAGCGCCTTAAAGATGCTTTATGAACCAACATCATTTCCTATCTAGTTATCTTTGTGGCCAGAATCATTAGAAAATGAAAGATCAAAAAGGTTCAGGCCGCCGAGGAGGCGCCCGGAGAACCAAACCAGAATCTAAATCCTTTGTCCCTAAGAAAAAGATTTCTAGGAGAACGCTTAGCCAAAAAAGCTCAGAGTATCCGGAAAATCCTAAAAAAACAAAGAGACATAAGCCTAGCTATTCTTTAAAAAGGAAACTGTCTCCTAAACTTAAACCGCTTGCTGATTCAAACGCTCCAATGAGACTTAACCGGTTCGTTGCTCAGGCAGGAATTTGTTCAAGAAGGGAGGCTGACGTTTTAATCGCTGCGGGGGTAGTAAGTGTAAACGGTGAGGTGATAACGGAGATGGGATATCGTGTTAGTTTGACCGATAAAGTTCAAGTAGAAGGTGATACTATCAAGGCTGAAACAAAGAGATATATTCTTCTAAACAAGCCTAAGAACTTCCTTGCTACAGCAGAAGATCATAGAGGCAGAAGAACGGTAATGCAGTTGATAAAAGGCGCATGCCAAGAGCGAGTTTACCCCGTTGGCAGGCTAGACAAAGAGACAACCGGACTACTCCTTTTGACAAATGACGGCGAAATGGCCAAGAGGCTATCTAATCCTAAAACAGGAGTAAGAAATCTATATCAAGCATCTATCTACGAAAAGGTTAAAAACGAGCATCTTTTAGCAATGCTTGAGGGGTTTGTTCTAGATGAAAAATTCGTTAGAGTCGACAAGGCTAGTTATGTCAACGAAGATCCTAGACAGATTGGTATAGAAATTCATTCTAGCAGAAACAGAATTGTAAGAAGAATATTTGAACACTTTGGATATAGGGTAACCAAACTCGACAGGGTAGTCTTTTGTTGTTTAACTAAAAAAAATGTGCCAAGAGGTGATTGGAGACATGTAACCGAACAAGAATTAAACATTCTTAGAATGACTACGTAATGACGGATAGCCTCGTAATTATACCCACATACAACGAAAAAGAAAATGTTGTGACTATGCTTGAAGCAATTATGGGCCTTGAGTTTACTTTTGATGTACTTATCGTAGACGACGGTTCACCTGACGGCACAGCTGGGTTAGTTAAAGAAACAGCTAAAAAGCACCCTGGACGTATTTATGTGCTTGAGAGAAAAGGGAAGCTTGGTCTTGGGACAGCTTATATCGCTGGCTTTAAGTGGGCACTAAAAAAGAACTATCAATTCATCTTTGAAATGGATTGCGATTTCTCACACGATCCAAACGATTTAATTAGACTACGAATTCCTTGTGCTGAGGGGGGCGCGGGCGTAACAGTAGGTTCACGCTACGTAAAAGATGGGGGAGTGGTGAATTGGCCTTTCTTCAGACGATTTATAAGCAAGGGCGCATCATTGTATGTAAATTCCATTTTGTGGCTTGGGGTAAAGGATAGTACTGCTGGATTTGTAGCATACAGAAGAGAAGTGCTTGAGGCTATAAATCTTGATGCTGTAACGTTTATCGGATATGCATTTCAAATCGAAATGAAATACCGAGCAAAGAGGCTTGGATTTAAAATAACAGAGGTTCCAATTAGGTTTTGTGATCGAATATTGGGAACTTCTAAGATGAGCCTTGATATATTTAATGAAGCCTTTTTGGGCGTTTTAAAAATGCGTTTTCTAAAATAAAAACATGTCAAAGTCAACATTGTTTCGCGAAGCACACATCGTAAATGAAGGGAAGGTTACTGTAGGTGACGTTCTTATTGTTGGTGATAGAATCGCTAAAATTGGAACTTGTCTAATCGCTAAAGGAGCTGATATAGTTGAAGCAAAAGGGTTTTGGCTTATGCCTGGAATAATTGATGATCAGGTCCATTTTAGAGAGCCAGGACTTACTCATAAAGCTGATTTAAGTACAGAGTCAAAGGCTGCGGCTGCGGGTGGAGTAACCTCATTTATGGAAATGCCCAATACAGTGCCTCAGGCCCTTACGCAAAGACTTATTGAAGACAAGTTTGAGAGGGCTGCAGAAGTGAGTGCAGTAAACTACAGTTTCTACATGGGAGCTAGTAATAACAATCTTGAGGAGGTGTTAAAAACTGATCCAAAACGAATCTGTGGAGTAAAGGTTTTCATGGGCTCATCGACTGGTGACATGCTAGTAGATGAAGAAAAGGTGCTAGAAGGAATATTTAGAGAGAGCCCTACAATTGTAGCAACACACTGTGAAGACGAGGTTATTGTAAGAGCAAACATGTCTACTGCAAAGGAAAGATGGGGTGAGAATATCCCAATTGATCAACACCCCCTGATTAGATCTGCCGAAGCTTGCTACCAAAGCTCATCAAAGGCTGCAGAGCTAGCAACTAAGCATGGTGCAAGACTTCATATTCTACATATTTCAACAGCACGAGAGCTTGATATTTTTGATGGAAATAAACCTCTTAGTGAAAAGCAAATCACCTCTGAAGCCTGCGTTCATCACCTATGGTTTACTGATGCTGATTACACAGATAAAGGAACATATATCAAATGGAATCCTGCAGTAAAAACCACCTCTGATAGAGACGCAATTAGGGCTGCTCTTTTAGATGGTCGTATTGACGTAATCGCAACCGATCACGCTCCTCATACAATAGAAGAAAAGAGCAATTCATACTTCAAGGCTCCATCAGGCGGACCTCTTGTTCAGCACGGTCTTCTAGCAATGCTCGACCTTGTGCATCAAGGAGAAATTTCAGTAGAAAAAGTAATTGACTTAATGTGCCACAGAGTTGCTGAGCTTTTTGAAATCAAAGACAGAGGTTATATTAGAGAAGGATATAAAGCTGACCTCATTCTAGTTAATCCTGACGCAAACTGGACGGTAACCGGCTCAAACATTCTCTACAAATGCGGATGGTCTCCATTTAACGGTCACAAATTCAAGTCATATGTTACTGGGACTTGGGTAAATGGGGTTAAGGTTTGGGATGGCGTAAACGTACTAACAGAAGAAGGTAATCATGCTGGAGAAAGACTTGAATTCAACCGCTAAAATCATCTTGATCTCAGTTGTTTTTTTCAGCTGTAACTCAGATCCAAGGGATTGGTCAAGGTCAAGGCCTGAGGAAGGGTCTGGTATCCTTGAAAGAAGAGCGTTTATCGAAGTCATGACTGATGTGTACCTTGTTGAAGCGGCTTATAAAAGCAATTTACACACTAGTGAGGTTGAATTAGAAAAGCTTGAAGTTCGATATGGGAATATCTATGCTTCTCATGGAATAACCCAAGAAGAATTTGAAAAGTCCCACAAATGGTGGTGGGAGCATCCTGCAGCAATGAAAGGGGTTTTGCAAGAAGTGACCGAAAACATCATATCTATTGAAAAGTCGTTAAGCAATCACAAAGACTCTAAATAGACTCGACCAGTCCTTTCAATTGCGTCGAATACACATTCGTATTCCCAATTATCGAGAACATTTTGGATTTTACTTCCATCATACTCGGTTTTAAGCTGAGCCATCAACATGCTCGTCTTATTTGGTAATGATTTTCGCCTAGTAAATAGGTTAAGCAATGTAAAAATGAAAACTGCTAAATCGATCATCCACCACTTTACAATTTTATCAGGCGCCTTAGCACCAACAGAATGAGCAATAGCTATCATTGCGTCTTTATAGCTGATGTTCTCTGAGTTTAATAGAAACCTTTCTCCCCTCACTTTTGATTCAGCTAAAGCTAAACAAGCTTTACCTACATCCCTTGCTGAAACGAATCCGTTTTTGCCTGCCGGATAAACTGGCACTCCCTGCGCAGCCTGAGAAAAAAACTCCCCTGATGATCTTGAAAAATCGCCTTCTCCAATGATTATAGAAGGGTTTAGTATCAAAACATTTAACCCCTCTGCTTGCCCTCTCCAAACCTCTAATTCCGATTCGTATTTGCTTCTAGAGTAAGCAGTAACAAGAGGCCCTTCTTCAAATTCTGTCTGTTCTGTCACTGGAGATTTCGTCGAGTGACCAAGAGCCGCTACTGAGCTTACATAAATTAAATCGTCAATTCCCAAATCGAGCATAGCGTTGACTACGTTAGCTGTACCGTCCCTATTTACTTCCATTAACAGAGGTTTGTCTTTTGGATGGATGCTTACTAGTGCTGCAGCGTGATAAACTCGAGAACATCCCTGTAATACAGATAACATTTCATCGAAATCCCTAATATTCCCGCAAACCCAATTAAGACCTTGAATTGATACTCCATGGTTTGTTATAAACGCTTCTGTCCCTTCAACATCAGACGACTCTCTTCTAAGAGCCTTAACCTCAGAGCCTTTTGCTAGTAATTGGCAAAGAAGCTCCCTTCCTACTATTCCTGTTCCGCCAGTTACGAAATCCATCCTCCAAAGGTAGCTATCTTTGAAGCTTGTGAAGCCTTCAGATCACATATCGAATCTATTAAAACGCCTTCCTCAAGAACCAGGAGTTTACAAGCATTTTAATTCTAACGGCAGGCTTCTTTATGTTGGTAAAGCAAAAAACCTCAAAAAACGAGTTAGCAGCTATTTCAACAGAAAGACATATTACAAGAAAAAAACTGAAACTCTAGTTAAAAAAATATCTGACATTGAGTGGATTGTGACGCACACTGAACAAGATGCTTTACTACTTGAAAACACTCTTATTAAAAAGCATAAGCCCACTTATAACATCCTTTTAAAGGACGATAAAACCTTTCCGTTTTTGGTCATAAATAACGAGGTTTTTCCTAGAGTGGTTGCAACTCGGCAAACTTCAAAAGACGGGGGTGAATATTTCGGGCCTTTTACAAATAAAAAAACAATGCATACTGTTTTAAGTTTTTGTAAATCTCTCTATCCGTTAATGTGTGAATCATGTAGAGGATCTTCTTTACGAGTTTTAAAAAACCCGTCAATCAAAATAACACCCCGTAAATGCTTGAAATCCCAAATTGGAACATGTTGTGGTCCTTGTTTAAGTTATCATGAAAAAGTAGATTATGAGAATAGTATAGCTTCAATAAGACATATTCTCAAGGGTAATTTATCTGAAGTTAAAGCTAAGCTAAAGAAAAGCATGAAAGACGCTGCTGAGAATTTGTCCTATGAGAAAGCCGACTTGATTAAATCTAAACTGAAGTCTATAGAAAAGTACCAAGCAAAGAGCACTGTGGTAAACCCAACGATAACCAATGTAGATGTGTTTTCTATAGTTTCTGACGCTACAAATGCGTATGTCAATTGTATGAATATTGTTAGCGGTTCTATTGTAAAGGGCCAAACCTTTGAAATAAAAAAGCAACTTAGCGATAGCGAAAAGGAAATTTTAGAATCAGCAATTCCTTTGATTCGAGAGGTTTTTAGAAGCAGAAGCAAGGAAGTATATGTGCCGTTTAAGGTTGATGATGAAGATGGAATAAAGATTAGTGTCCCTAAAAAGGGAGATAAGAAAAAGCTTCTTGATATGTCTGTAAAGAATGCTGATTTCTATATGAAAGACAGGCATAAGCAACAAGAGCAAGTAGATCCTGATTCTGCAAGGAAAAGATTGATGGATACGATGAAATGGGATTTAGGCTTGAAAGAAGACCCAAGACATATCGAATGTTTTGACAACTCTAATATGCAGGGAACGAACCCAACTTCGGCTTGTGTGGTGTTTAAAAACGGGAGGCCTGCAAAAAAAGATTACCGACATTTCAATATCAAAACTGTTGAGGGGCCTGACGATTTTGCTAGTATGAAGGAGGCTGTTTATAGACGATACAGAAGGCTAACAGAAGAAGGCGTATCACTTCCGCAACTTTTAATCATTGACGGTGGGAAGGGCCAAGTCTCACATGCAATGGAAGCGCTTGAAGAGCTTGGTCTAGAAAAAGAAATAAAGGTTGTAGGTATAGCAAAAAGGCTAGAAGAACTCTTCTTCCCCGGCGATTCCACTCCGCTTTATTTAGATAAAAGATCTCAGACTCTGAAGATCATTCAACAAATGAGAAACGAGGCGCACCGATTTTCATTAAAACACCATAGACAAAAGCGTAGCAAGAGTGCCTTAGTATCTGAATTAGATGGAATTAAAGGAGTCGGTAAGGTAAGCCGAGAAAAACTAATTGATGTCTTTGGTTCAGTAAAGGGTATTTCTAAAGCAAGTTTAGAAGAGCTCAAAAGTGTCGTGAACTCAAAGTCAGCACAAAATATTAGAGAGCACTTTAGTTGAACTATCGGTTTAAAATTCAAAGCGTTTTCCTAGCTTTTGTCCGCCCGTATCGGTGTATTGCTGCACTATTTCAATTACAACTTTACCAGCGGGTTGAATCTTCTGCAACATTGATGCTATTTGGCCAATCTCTAATTCGCCCTCATCAATGTTGCCTTCAAACATTCCTTTTTTAGATCTACCCCTTCCGAGAAGCTCCGCGAGCTCTTCGTTTGTTGCTTTTGCCTCGTATGCTTCGATTACTTTGCGGTAAAATTGGTTGTGAATCATTCTAACTGGAGTAAGCTCCTTTAATGTTAAAGACGTACCTCCTTCACCTAGCTCAACAACTATTTTCTTAAACTCATTGTGTGCTGAGCTTTCTTTTGTTGCAACAAATCTCGATCCCATTTGGGCTCCCTCAGCGCCTAAAACCATAGCAGCTAGCATTGATTTTCCATCGTATAAACCTCCGGCTGCAATAACAGGGATATCTACCGACTCAACAACAGAAGGAATTAAACACATTGTAGTGGTTTCTTCACGACCATTATGGCCGCCGGCCTCAAATCCTTCACAAACAACTGCATCAACTCCAGCTGCTTCAGATTTAGCCGCAAAAACTGCGCTGCTTACAACATGAGCAACTGTAATCCCATGTGACTTTAGCTTCGAAGTCCACTTTTTAGGAGAGCCTGCGCTAGTAAAAACTATGGGCACGCCAAGTTCAATGATCGATTCTACGTGCTTTTCTATATCTGGATAAAGAAGGGGTAGGTTAACCGCGAATGGATTTGATGTTGCTGCTTTGCACTTAGAAATATGGTCTTTCAATACCTCAGGATACATACTTCCAGAGCCAATAACCCCCAAGCCTCCAGCCTCGCTCACTGCAGAAGCAAGCTCCCAGCCTGCACACCAAATCATACCCCCTTGAATGATGGGATATTCAATGCCGAAAAGCTCAGTTATTCTATTTGGTTGGTTTTTATCCGCTGCCATTATTCGTTCTTAAACCCGTCCCATCCCTGAGCCTTAAGCTCAACATCAGCGCCGCTCTTTGTAACCATTATTCTCTCCTTTGGATCATCTGTCATGTGACCAATAAAGGAAAGTTTGGGATGAACCTTCAGCTTTTCATAGGCATTTGGCGAAATGGTAAAAAGAAGCTCATAGTCTTCACCTCCACTTAGCATACAAAGAGTAGGATCAAGATTAAATTCCCTCGCTGTGTCATAAGTCTTAGGGTCAATCGGAAGTTTATCTTCATATAGTCTCACTCCAAGACCACTTGCTGCCATTAGGTGCATGCATTCTGAGGCCAAACCATCACTTACATCTATCATGCTCGTAGGCAACACCTCGAGGTCAGAAAGCTCACGAATGATGTCTGTTCGAGCTTCTGGTTTTAATTGCCGTTCCAAAATATATGAGTGGTCACCTAGTTCAGGCTGAGTTGTCGGC
Organism: Crocinitomicaceae bacterium; assembly: GCA_002722795.1. Classification (GTDB taxonomy): domain Bacteria; phylum Bacteroidota; class Bacteroidia; order Flavobacteriales_D; family Sanyastnellaceae; genus UBA974. The sequence goes on along the minus strand of PBMY01000014.1, from coordinate 25,077 downwards.
GCGTCCTTAAAAACAGTTTTCTCCCTTTCAAGAACTTGAAGGCCCATATATGCTGATCCCAAATCTCCGGTGACGACTAATAAATCGCCTGCTGATGCACCACCACGTGAAACTATATTTTTAGAATCAGCAAGACCTATGGCAGTGATGCTCAGTGTTAAGCCAGAAGGAGAAGAAGTCGTGTCCCCACCAACTAAATCTACTTCGTACAGTTCACACGCTAGCTTCATACCGTTGTAAAGTTCCTCAAGAGCTTCTACAGAAAATCTGTTAGAAACACCAAGACCTACTACGATTTGGGTTGGTAGAGCATTCATAGCGCAGATATCGCTTAGGTTAACTATCACCGCCTTGTATCCTAAATGCTTTAAAGGCGCGTAGCTCAAATCGAAATGAACGCCCTCAACAAGAAGATCTGTGGAGACGATAACTCTCTTACCAAATGGGTCAATTACAGCTGCGTCATCCCCTACTCCAAGTAAAGAAGATGGTTGGTTCTTTGTTAATCCATTCGTCAACTTTCCAATGAGCCCAAACTCACCCAAGTCCTGTATCTCAGTTCTTTCCATTTATTCTTCTTCTCTGATATCACAGACTGTTCCTTCAAAATGAAGGTCGATGTCTGCAAATGGGTGGTTAAAGTCCATCTCTACTGCCGTGTCGCTTACATCTAGCACTATTCCATACATCTCGTTTCCCTCGTCATCATTCATCGGTAGAACTTCTCCTAGTTTCACTCTTTCTATGTCAAACTCTCCATCAACTTCAAAAATTTTTTTGGGTAGAGAGCAGATTGCGTCCATGGTGGTCTCTCCATATGCGTCTTCACAAGGGATGGTAAAACTGAATGGCTCTCCTTGCTTTTTACCTTCTAAAGCTTTTTCAAATGCATTGAGGACTTCTCCTGATCCCATTGTAAAACCAAACGCTTGTTCCGCTGGACACTCCTCAAGCACCTCGCCGTCAGGCCCAGCTTCAGTCAAAACATATTCAACTTCAACAAACATGCCCTGAGCAACTGATAAATTTTTCATACTGCAAATGTCAGTTGTACTTTGCGCGCATGCAACGAATTACAATCGCTTTCCTAATTTTTCTTATATCGAGCGCCTTTTCTTCAACTTCTAGCCAAACCCAAATCAAAAATCTCAACGAATACACGGCTAAACCACGAGTTTTCAAACCAATTGGATGTAAGCACACAGATGTTCCAGGACAAGAATATCAGCACAAAGTTTTGGTAAACAATTACGATATGGAACCGTCTATTGCAAGGAGCGACACGTTTGATATTAATAACTATGATGTCGACCTCGATGTAACTAAATACAACGAACAGTATTTATACGCTCGTTGCATAATTGATCTTGACATTCTTGAGAGCGGCGCAGAGTCAGTAAGATTTGATCTTGTCGATTTAACTGTAGACTCTGTCTTTGTTGATAGCACTGTTTCGTCATTTAGCCATGTCGATGGCGAATTACACGTCCCCGCTCCTGGAGGAGAGTTTAATGAAGGCTCAAACCACATAATTGACGTCCATTATTCTGGTCACCCATATGCAGACCCATACTGGGGAGGGGTATATTGGGCAGCAAACTATATCTATCACATGGGTATTGGTCTTACCTCAATACCCCCAAATTTTGGTAAGGTTTGGCACCCATGCTTTGATAACTTTGTAGAACGCGCTACTTACAAATGGAACGTGAGATCTTCTGGCGGAAGGAGGGCGCATTGTCAAGGGACAATGGTCGAAGAGATTTTCGAAGAAGGCGACACATTGGTCAGACGCTTCCAGCTCGACCACCCCATCACTACTCACCAAGCTGCATTCGCAGTTTCAAATTACGTTGACAGCAACTACGTATATACTTCTGAGTATGGCGACATCCCAGTTCGTCTAACGGCCAAACCTGAAGACATCAATCTAATGGTAAATAAGTTCGATGAACTTGGGTACGCCATTGACGCTTGCGAATATTGGTATGGACCTTATGCATGGGAAAGAGTAGGTTATATTCTTACAACAGATGGTGCCCTAGAAATTCCAACCAACATTGCTTACCCAAGGTATATGATAGAAGAAAGTGCCGCGTCAAATAGCGACCTTCTTACTCATGAGCTTGGGCATCAATGGTGGGGTAACATTACTTCTCCATATATCCACAACCATATGTGGCTCAAGGAGGGTGGTGCTGAATACACTAATACGCTTTTTACCGAATGGAAAGACGGGCATGATGCTATGGTTGACTTCATAAAAGACAATCAGCAGTTTGTCCTTGAAGAATGCCATGTGCAAGACAACGGATTTCATCCCCTTTCGCCTATGCCTGACGAGGAAATTTATGGGCGTCATACATACTACAAGGGCGCTTCTATACACCACAATATGAGAGCATATTTGGGCGATGACATGTACCGAAACGCATGTCAAGCTGTGCTTTTAGATTATTGGGATTCGTACATGGACCCTGATATGTTTATCGAAGCTCTTGAGGATTATTCGGACATGGATGTTCAATCTTTCTTTGACGCTCAGGTTTTTCAACCTGGTTTTTCAACTTGGCTTATTGATTCTACTTCTACCGTTGGAGATCAAACTAATGGATACCAAACTACATTATTCCTGAATCAAAAGCTCAGGGCTTGTGAAAATTTCCACAACAATGAGCCAATAGAGATATACACTTGGGATTCAAATTGGAATGCCTCATTCGAAGAAATTAGGCTAAGTGGCGAATATGATGTGGCAACAATTGAGCACGAGGAGCCCTTCGAGCTTATCGCTTTGAATGCAGACGGAAGGCTAAACCAAGGCCGACTCGACATAACTTTTTCCATTACTGAGCCTACAGGATTGAGCTCTCTGCCGTGGGTTGATATGAGGATGGGTTGTGATGAGATTACTGACAGCGTTCTCGTTAGAGTTGAGCACCATTGGGCTGCGCCTGATCAGGAGCCTTTGGAATTTTATGTTAATGAGGTGAGTGGTACTCATTTTTGGACTGTAGACGGGACTTGGGAGGATGGAATTGAGGGGAGTGATGCGCTTTTATTAGACGCCAGATTTAATTATGTGGGCAACGATTCGGACGGTTTGGACTATGACCTTTACTACGCAACAGAGGCGAATGGTTTTCTTGCTTGGAGGCCAAGCTCTGCGGCCGCTTGGCAGCAATACCCGGACTACACTTGGCAGGCGGGATCTCTCTCAAATGGCAATGGAACTTTTAAGGTGAGTAACCTTAGAAAGGGCCAATACACTTTTGCAAATGGTGACATTTCCCTAAATATTGAAAATGCTCCCGAAATCGCTGATTTTACAGTTTTCCCGAATCCTGCTGTTTCTCATTTGGACATAGGCTGGGGCTCTGACACGCTTATTAGTGACGTTTCTGTTTACGATAGCGCTGGAAGATGTGTGAAAAGGGCTAGCGTAAAAGATGGTGCAACAACAATTAGTCTTAACGTGTTGGATCTTCCGGCTGGTAACTACGTGGCTTCTCTTCTAAAAGAACAAGAAGTCTTAAGCAGTAAGGCGTTTATCGTAGAGTAGTTACTTAAAGGTTTGGGCTGTCTTAACAATGCCCTCAATTTCCCTCATGTACTCCCTTTTATCGAAGTAAGGAGCGTAAGTATATCCTTCAACTGTAACTAATGATTCAGTAGCTTCATCGTACATGGTAAGGCTATAAAAAGGGCCTCCCATAAAATCTTTTTCCATCTTCCAAAGCCCCTTCACTTCAGCAGCAATAGCGCCTTTGTGAGTGATCTCTTCGTATGTTGATGGCATGCGCCTTTCTACTGACATAAAACTGCCTTCAGTTGGGCCGTTTACTCTCTCTCTTGTTACTTCATCACGCCTATCAAGAATCTGAGTAAGCGAAAACTGTTCTGGTCCAATGTAAGGTTCTGAGTGAATGAATATCCCCTGCTGTACGTCGTGATTGTTACTACCCTTGAGTCTTGTTTGTTGCCTATCAAGCCATGTAAAAGCCGAATCTAGAACAATGGCAAAACAGCCTTTTGGAACAGCCATTGAAACGCCTGTCATTTCTAATATGTCACGCTCAACTGCTTCGTCTGTGGAAAGTCTTGTTATTCCGGCAGAACGCCCCACCTCTTTTTTATGAATATAGCTCTCCATTTCTAGGGATCTCTCTGAAATTTTAAGGGCAAGTTCGTGTTGAGTACGGGCTTTCCCTTCAATGAAGGTTTGGCCCATAGCATAACGACCCTTGTAAAAATTGAAAGACGGCTCCTGAGTGTCCTTTCTGTCTGCAATGTCAATTAAAATCACATTTCTGTGAGGCTTCCAAAACTTATTGAACTCGTCAAGCGGCTTCTGAACTAAATCAAACATCGGCTCATAGTTCTTCATATGCATCTGAGGCAAAACCGAATAAGGCCTCTGCAGCGCAGACCGTAAAGAATCTCCAACTTCACCAGCCCAAACCTCATCTGCACACACTACAAGCACTTCACCTCTCGGCCCCACAACACCCGGCAGAGGCGACCTAGCTCCATCTTGACTCCAACAGCTAGATAAAAGCGCGAGGAGCAAAAGTGCTATCGAATTGAAGATGCAATTTTTCATAGTTTACTTGGATCTCCGTGTATGATTAATTTCTGGCCTATTCTGATTGTTGTGCCTGATAGGCCGTTCCATTCCATTAAGTGCTTGACTGAAACGCCGTATTTGTTTGCTATAGTGCCTAGGACATCGCCAGATTGTACTCTGTAGTAAACTGGTTCTGGTTCGTAGTTGATTTCTGGGGTAAGCTCGGGCTTGTATAGAGACATTTTGGCCTCATTTTCAATGAAGGCCGGGATTGCTCTTATGGGTAGGTTTAAAGCCCAAACCTCACCAGGCCCCGGTACGATTTTCTTTCTAAAAATAGGGTTGTAGGCCGCTAGTTCAGCTTCGGAAAGTGTTGTAAACTCTACTATTTGGTCGAATCTGAGCGGGCCTTCTACCATGACAGTGTCAATTGCCGAATATCCTGGAAGTGCCGGTTTTGGAGTTATCCCGTATTCCGCGTGATACTCCATTAGGTAGATTACCGCAAGGAGGTTTGGAACGTAATTTCTGGTTTCCTTGGGTAGGAAGGGCCTAATCTCCCAATAGTTCTTTTTACCACTTCTGCGTATTGCTTTGTTTACATTCCCAGAGCCGGAGTTGTATGCAGCTAATGCCAAATACCAATCGTCGTATCTGTTGTATAGCCTTGTTAGGTGCTTACACGCGGCTTCCGTTGATCTGCGAGGATCTTTTCTTTCGTCAATGTAACTGTCTATTCTGAGGCCCTCGGCTTTGGCTGTATAGTACATGAACTGCCATAGTCCTCGTGCACCTGCGTGAGATTTAGCCTCTGGGTTGAGGCCGCTTTCGACAACAGTGAGGTATTTGAGCTCTAAGGGAAGCCCTTCTCTGTCTAGGATTTCTTCGAAAATGGGGAAATATTGGGGAGCTCTGCCGAGCATTGTGCCTAGGCCCTGCTTCCGTCTTTTGACGTAGTAGGCGATGCGGCTGTGGGCAATTGGGTTCCAACGTAGATCGAGGTCTGAGGTACGGTCGAGGATGGCTAGGCGCTGCTTCATTACTGCTGTGTCCAGCTCAAGAGATGGCTCGCCAACGCCGTTCCATAAGGAAGTGTCTGTACTAACACACGTGCTTTGTTCGCACCAAATGAGCCACTGCTCTTCCCAAGAAAAAAGTGAGTCGACCTCTAGGGAATCGGCCTGATAAAAGGCCTGAACTCCCTGTAAACAAAAGATTAGGACAAATGTCAGCCTCAGGCTCACTTGCTGTCCCTATCACCCGACGAATCGTTATCGTCTTTTGTTGCGTCCTTAAATTCCTTCATCCCCTGTCCTAATCCGCGCATAAGCTCTGGAATCTTTCGGCCACCGAAAAGAAGTAAAACAACTAAGAGAATTAAAATTATTTGGGTAGGTCCTGGCATAATCAATTTATTTCCTGCGAAGTTACAAACGAATGTTATCAATTAACCTTACCCCATCAACTTCTGCGGCAATTATTGCGTGAGTCCAAGATTGTGGATCGTCGTTTTTGCTGTACGTCACTTCATTAACGCCAGCTAAGTAATCTAGATCCAACCCTTCGATGGCATCGATACGTGAGGTTTCTAATCGGATTTGGCCCACCTTGTTTGACGAATTAAAGATGGCTTTCAACGATTTTGAAAGTTCTAAAGCAATCGTTCGACCCTCACGCGAAAGTCTAATGTTCCTAGAACTCAGAGCAAGTTCGTCAGAATCTCTTATCAGATCGCAAGAGACAATTTCAACCTCATTGTGATGCAACAAAGCTAGCCTTCTTATAACCGCAACTTGTTGAAGGTCCTTTTCGCCAAAAAACGCTTTGTCAGAATTGATTGTTGTAAAAAGCTTGTCCACTACTGCGACTACTCCATTAAAATGCCCCGGCCTGAATTCAGCCTCAAAGTCAGAAGTAATTGCCCCCCAATCAACATTATCAGCTGAGGGGATTCCACCATATAAATCCTCAGGAGTTGGTGCAAAAACCGCATCAACACCCTCTTTTTCAGCAATTTTTAAATCTTTCTCTAAAGTTTTGGGATAATTTTCAAGGTCTGAAACATCGCCAAATTGAGTTGGATTAACTAAAATGCTAAGAACGACTACATCTGATTCTTTCCTAGCACTTCTTAGCAAAGAAGCGTGCCCCTCATGCAATGCACCCATAGTTGGCACAAACCCTAAAAGCCCCAAAACACCCTCTTTACGCCACTTTATCAACTCTGATGTAGTTCGAAATATTTTCATTTATTAGTAACTAGAAAGCCCTGAAACGCTTGGTGGGCCTTGTATTTGGGCGTAAAAATAGCTACATTTGCATTTCGACTAACCTGAAGAAAGAACTTTATGAGCAAAGCACGCATACTCTACGTTTCACAACACATGGTTCCTTTTCTTCCCGAGACTCCTATGAGCTCTATTTCTCGATTCCTTCCACAAGGGGCCCACGACAAGGGCAAAGAGATTAGAGTGTTCATGCCGAGGTTTGGTAAGATTAACGAAAGACGGCATCAGCTACACGAGGTTATCAGGTTGTCTGGAATGAACCTCAGCATCGACGATGTCGATCATCCACTAATCATAAAAGTAGCATCTATCCCAACAGCTAGAATGCAGGTATACTTTATTGACAACGACGATTTGTTCAAGAGAAAGGCTGTGTTATACGACGCAGACGATAAACTATTTGCAGACACTGATGTTAGATCGATTTTCTTTGTTAGGGGCGTTCTTGAAACCGTGAGAAAGCTTGGTTGGGCGCCTGACGTTATTCATTGTCAAGGATGGATGACAAACCTTCTTCCTCTTTATCTTAAGACTAACTACGCAGATGACCCATACTTTTCAAACTGTAAGGTGGTCTGTAGCATCTACAATGAAGGGTTCGGTGGCTCTCTAGACAAGCGCATGTCGGATAAGCTTGTAATTGATGGAATTAGTGAAGAAAGTGCTAACACAATTAAGAAAGCAACCTTTGACAACATAAACGCTTTAGGAATTGAGCATGCTGATGCTCTTATTGTTGGTTCTGATAATCTTAACACAGAAACTATAGATAAAATTAAGTCTGCTGGTGTTCCTATTCTTGATTTCCCCGGAAATGATGGCTACTTAGCAGATGTAAACGCATTCTACGACGAAATTCTTGGCGTCGAATCTGAAGAAACAGCATGATAAAAAACGTTGTTTGGTTGGCTCTTCTAACCCTTGCATCTCTTGCTGGTTGTAAAAAACCCGACTCTTCAATTGGTCTTGAAAATCTTCCTGATTCAGATTTTCTTACTCTTGTCGTCGACACATTAACCGTTGAATTAAATACCGTTCGCGACGATAGTTTAAGAACAGACCAATTCAGCAATGGTATTCTTGGCCGAGTATTTCATCCTAGGTTAGGTGAGGTTTCAGCAAGTTTTGCTGCACAGTTAAGGTTAAGTGCTACAGGCGCTGATTTTGGAACAAACCCCGTTGCTGATAGCGTCTACTTAAGCCTACGTTATTCTGGAAGCGCTTATGGCGAGTACACAGATCACAGAATTTCGGTACGTCAGCTTAAAGACTCTTTAAGCCTAGATTCTATTTACTATGCTTCATTTGACCCTGAAACTCTTCATGGTAGTTTAAACGATCCATATCCGGCGCCGATATCAATAAAGCCTATTGGAGAGTTAAGTACTGAAACAGACACTTCATCCGCTGAATTAAGGATTGATTTAAATCTTGATTTTGCCCAAACTCTATTAGAACTAGATACTTTAATTTACTCATCAAATGACGATTGGTTAGAGTATTTCCACGGCATAACTGTTAGCTCTATTGCTGGACATGGAGCATCAGGGTTTGACCTTAGCTCTGGATTAAGTGTCGTAAGGATTCACTACCATAACGACGATGATACAACTCATTTCGATTATGTAATTGGTCCAACAAGCGCAAGGGTTAACATGTTTAACAGCACCTATGTGCAAGCTCTAGACCAGATTAATGCTGTTGAACCAGACTCAGCCGTTATCTCTGGAGAAAAGCTAGCATATGTCATGAGTGGGGGCGGTTTATTAACCACGATTGAATTCCCACACCTCGACAGTATAAATACTCAGTTAAGTATTGAAGCTGCAATCCTGAAAGCTGAACTCATCCTTCCTATTGATGATTTTTATTACGACGCTCGATACGGTGCCCCTGATGTTTTAGGGATAGGTCTAAGGGCTGAAGATGGTTCATTAAAGGCTATCCCGGATAAATACAGCCCTATTGGCGTAGGCGGCTCTTACGACCGAAATCTGAAAGAGTATCGCTTCAACGTAACCAAAACTATTCAGCACATTTTAAACAGAAATTTTAATTACGCCGGCTACGGTGATTTCCCTCCTGGGGAAGATGTCCCACCAATAATAGTTACCTCTCTTTACCCTGGAACATCTATAGAAGGTATAGTTTTAAGGGGCGCTGATGTTAATGAGAATCGGGCAAGGCTTGTTCTTACTTGCTCTCACTGATTTAACTTAGCTTTATGTGTGGAATTGTTGCATATGTTGGGTCAAACCCCGCTTACCCTATTGTTATTGAAGGACTAAAGCGCTTGGAGTATCGCGGCTACGACAGTGCAGGGATTGCAACTATTGAGAAAGATGGATCATTGCAGGTTTTAAAAAAGAAGGGTAAAGTTGCCGATTTAACTTCACATATTGGAGCCCAAACCCCCTCCGGATCAGTTGGCATTGGACATACTCGTTGGGCTACTCACGGGCCACCAAACGACACAAACGCTCATCCACACCAGGGAGCGTCTGACAGAATTGCCATTATTCATAACGGTATAATTGAGAACTTCGCAGCAATAAAAGAGTCCCTCAAATGTCGTGGTCATAACCTTCTTAGCGACACAGACTCTGAAGTCCTTGCACACCTAATTGAAGAGGTAATCGATGCCTCATCACTCGACCTTTTCGACGCAGTACGAGCAGCCCTTTCCCAAGTTGTTGGGGCCTACGCCCTCGTCGTAATTGACAAAAGCAACCCAAAACGCCTCATCGCGGCCCGAAAATCAAGCCCATTAGTAATTGGCATTGGCGAAGACGGCTCCTACTACGTTGCATCTGACGCAACGCCCATAGTTGGTCATACAAAAAACGTTGTGTACTTAGAGGACGAAGAGGTAGCATGCATCGATCTAGAAAATGGCCTTAGAATCAGGACAATCTCAAATGACATAATCACGCCAGAGGTTCACGCTCTAGAACTAGAAATCGAGTCTATTGAAAAAGGCGGTTACGAGCATTTCATGCTAAAAGAAATCTTCGAACAACCGCAATCAATACGTGACTCAATCCGGGGGCGTATTAACCTGCAGCTTGGCGAAATCAAAATGCAGGGAATTGACGCCTATTGGGATAGGTGGGAAAATGCCTCTAGAATAGTAATTCTTGGTTGTGGAACTAGCTGGCATGCTGGACTTGTTGCCGAATACCTTTTTGAAGAATTTGCAAGAACCCCTGTAGAAGTAGAATACGCCTCTGAGTTCAGATATAGAAACCCAATTATCAGGCCTGATGATGTAATTATTGCAATTTCTCAAAGTGGAGAAACTGCAGACACTCTTGCAGCAATTAAGTCGGCTAAGTCTGTTGGTGCACACATTTTTGGCGTTTGTAACGTTGTTGGTTCTAGCATCCCTCGTGAAACTGAGAGTGGCGCATATACTCATGCCGGACCAGAAATTGGTGTCGCATCAACAAAAGCGTTTACATCGCAAGTTGCAGTTCTAACTATGATGGCCCTACACGTAGGTTATAGGAAAGGGAACATTCCTCGTGATCGATTTACAAGACTGCTTGCCGAGCTAAATAACCTTCCTGAACTAGTAGAGCGTGTACTTGACCAGGCCCCTAGAATTGATTCTATCGCAAAACAATTTGTTAGGGCAAAAAACGCGCTTTACTTAGGCCGTGGCTACCAATTCCCTATCGCTCTAGAGGGGGCCTTAAAACTCAAGGAAATAAGCTATATCCATGCTGAAGGATATCCTGCAGCTGAAATGAAGCATGGTCCCATTGCTCTAATCGACGATGATATGCCTGTAATCTTCATTGCGCCAATGGATGACGTGTATGAAAAGGTTGTCAGCAATGTACAGGAAGTAAAGGCTCGAGGAGGCAGGCTGTTAGGAATTGTAACTGAGGGAGACATCGATGTCGCTGCTTTAGCAGATCACATTATTGAAATTCCGCGATGCGATGATGCCTTAGCTCCTCTATTGAGTGTCGTGCCTCTTCAGCTTTTAAGCTACCGCATGGCTGTTCTTCTTGATTGCAATGTCGACCAACCGCGAAACCTCGCAAAGAGTGTTACTGTTGAATAGGGATAGACCAAACATTTGTATTAGAAAACTTCCTTAGTCAAATTTTAAATTCCTGTTATTGTTTTTTTAGTGTTACGAGTCAATTTCTATTTTCTATCAAATACTATGAAATTCTCTATTAATTCTATTTTCTCTTATTTTCCCTTTATAATAAATTGAGTAGTGGGGTATTCTAGTTTGATCCTTTATCAATGACTAGCTCTTATCAAAATAAATTCATGTCTCCTTGGATTTGTGACATTTCGTTCATTAAAACCAAGTCAACCCACAAACGGTTGGTTTTGTTAGTATTACGTGTGTATTCTTTGGTTTTAACACCAAATATTTAGCGGATTATATGCGAATTTTTCGATTATACGCGAATCATTTCCGTAATTGCATATTGAAATCTGAAACATATTAAATGGTTATGAAAAAATTAATGTTTGCTCTAGCGCTTGTTTCGCTAGTATTTACAAGCGCTCAAGCCCAAAAACAATTGGGAAAAGAGCACAATATTGAGGTTAATCTCAATCCGTTCGCAAATTTTTCGTCTGATAGTTCGTCAACTATGTTTGGTGGTAACTTTATCGATGGGACTACTCTTAAGTACCGTTATTTCCTTGATGATGATAAGGCTCTGAGAGTGAGGCTCACTGTTGGTGTAGACAACACTACTTACGCATACAAACAGTTTGATGAAACTACAACTGTACTTGATATTGAGAATGTGGATAGCCCGCAGCTTAATTTATCTACTAACAATTCTTTAGTTGGAATTGGTCTTGGTTACGAACTTCACTTTGATGGAACTGATAATCTTAGCCCATACTTTGGTTTCGAGGGTAGCTTTAGCATGGCTACTGTAAAACACACAAAACAGATGTGGGGGCCTAACGAGGCTGCACATATTGGGGAGTACGACAAGTTTGTAGAGTGGGAGTACAGCAACTCACAATCAGTAACAAACTTTGGTTTGGATCTACTGTTTGGTGCAGACTACTATTTTAACGATGCTATCTACATTGGTTTTGAGACTGGTATTGGATTTGGCATTACTAGTGTAGGTAACCACACAATCAGCACTCAGCTTATTAACGGTGGTACATCTCTTTCTGCTTTCAACATTGAGTTTGGTAACCCCGCCGACGAGAACTACCTATCTATCGAGATCGCTGATAGCTTTGTAGGTGATTTAGGTTTTGATGCAGTTACGGATCTAATGTACGACGAGTACATCGACGGAGATACAGATACTGTTCTTAACACACACCCTAACCGCACAGGTAACTTCATGTTTGGAAACGTATTCAACGCGTCTCTTCGTTTTGGATACCTGTTTGACTAATCTAAAAATAAACATATCTGAAAAAGGCGCCCATGTGGACGCCTTTTTTGTTTATTAGCATTATGAAGCTCGCTAACGCACAAATCAATTGGGGTGACCGATCGCTAAATATAGACCTAACCTCTCCCATTGATATAAGTATTTCTATTAAAGATTCAAGAGTTGAAAAGAGCGCGTCCGCTTGGTATGTAAATGGGCCTCGCTTTGAGCCAGTTAGAGGAGAGGGTTTTGTTGGGAAGGTTTCTGAAGGGGGTCCTGTCAATTTTACTGATGTTTACTTTAATCCTCATGGTCACGGAACTCACACTGAATGCCTTGGTCATATTACATTCGAGGCTGAGTCTGTTGATCGGCAGTTACGTCGTGAGCCGTTAGCTCCTTTGCTTCCCTGTTTAGTCCACACTGTTGAGCCTGTTGAAGTCGGTGGCGACAGGGTTGTTTTGAAAGAGCATCTTCCTGATTTATCCGAACTTCCAACTGCTTTAGTTTTAAGAACAATTCCTAATTCTGATAAAAAGAAAAGCCAAACCTGGGACAATACTAACCCGCCATACCTTGATCCAGAATTCACTTTAGAACTTGTATCAAGAGGCGTTGTCCACTTATTAATTGACCTCCCTTCTATTGATAAGGAGGTGGATGGAGGCGCATTATTAAGTCATCGTGTTTTCTTCGGTGTGCCCGATAGTCCGCGATACAATGCAACAATAACAGAATTTATTTACTTACCTGACATCCATAAAGACGGCTTTTACGCGTTAAATCTTCAGGTCGCTGCAATAGATCTTGACGCCTCGCCAAGTCGACCCATATTATTTCCCACTAGGTAGGCTCACATAGAAAGTTGACCCTTCCCCTTCTTTTGATTTAACCCAAACTCTTCCTGATGCTTGTTCTGCTATACTCTTAACCATGGCAAGCCCTAAACCTAGGCCGTGATTCTTTGTTGTAAATCTTGGTTCAAAAATCCTATCCAACTCACTTTCAGGTATTCCAATTCCTTTATCCTCAATTGCAATTATTACCTCCCTTGAGGAAATCTCAGAAGAAATTCTAACAGGGCTTGTCGATCCTGCTTCTGCAACGGCTTCAATAGCATTTGATATTAAATTATTTAGCAGTCTAACTAAACTAGCCATGTCTGCCACAACCGATGCGTTTACCCCTTCAATTATGACTTTCTCAGGTCCAAACATTCCGGCTGAATTGATCACAGCCTGTTCTAGAGAAATCTTTGAGAGTGTTGGTTGTCTTACTTCAGCTAATTGGGCGAAATCTTGGGATATCTGGGCTAGTATATCAATCTGGGCTAGTGCAGTAGATGAAAATTTATTGAGTCTTGCTTCAAAATCTGGCGCATTGTCTAACCACGATTTCTCAAGCTGTTGTATGCCAAGCCTTATCGGCGTTAGGGGATTTTTAATCTCGTGAGCAACCTGTTGAGCCATTTCCTTCCACGCGCCTTCTCTTTCGTATTTAGCTCTTTCGTCTAGGCTTGATCTCAGCTTTTCTAAAAGCTCGTTGTATTCGCTTACCAAAGCTCCAATCTCATCCTTCCATCTGTAGTCAATGTGCGGGCCATCCGAAAGCGGATCTGCTTCTGACATTTCTTGCTTCAACCTAAGTAGAGGGCTAGTAATGGACTGGAGTGTGAAATAAGCTATTAAGGTCGCGCCCAAGAACAGGATTAGATAAACTGGCGCCAGCCTGCTTAAAAAGGCTCCTAGAGCCTTCTCGTCTATCTTGCGGGGGTTGTACTTAGCGCTTGCGACCATCATGGGCTCTGAGTCGTGACCATTGACCACCCAGTATACCCTTGTAACCTCTGTTTCTCCATCTTCCTCAACATGGATATACCTGCTGTGTTGACTTGAAAGGGCTGGGTTTGATTCTTCTAAAAGCAAAAGCGGCGGAGCGCTATTATCAGAAAGAGATGCAGATGTTGTTATCAATACTCCTTCAAGCGTATATAGACTGAAGACTAAGCTATGTACATCAGCTAATTCGCATATACGGTCTGTAAAAATTTGGGCAATACTGTCGTTTGAAAGTACGCTTGAATGCCTTGACAAGGCATAGTCCAAACTACGACTTAGTGCGGCCTCTTTTCTTTGAAGCCTTTGTTCGTTGTACGCAATGTCCTGCTTCTGTGAATGGAAATATGCAACAGCGCCTGTAGATGCTAGTGCAAGTAATACTACTAACAACATCCCAAGAAAAATACGTAGCCTTAAACCCATGGTTTCAAGCTACGCACTAAAAGTGGGCTAAAAAAGAATTTTAACTATTATCCTTCCAGGGCTTCAGACCCTGCTACGATTTCAAGAATTTCTGTTGTAATCGAAGCTTGACGGGCTTTGTTATAGGAAATCTTAAGTTCGTTTAATAGTTCCCCCGCGTTCTCTGTTGCAGAGTGCATAGCCGTCATTCTAGCTCCGTGCTCAGAAGCATGGCTATCAAGAAGCGCTTTGTAAAGCTGAATCTTAAGAGCGCTAGGAATAATGTTCTCAACAATTTCTTCTCTGTTTGGCTCAAATATGTATTCAACTTGGTTGCTTGAAGCCTCCTCTTCAACTTCTTCAGGAAGAAGTGGAAGAAATTTCTCTTTAGTTGGAATCTGAACTGCTGCGTTTTTGAACTTGCTATATGCAATTTTAACTGAGTCCCAGTCTCCTTTTAAGTAGCCATTCATAACAAACTCTGCAACCTCAGAAGAGACGTCAAAGTTTAAGTCTGCAAATATTGCAACAAGCTCAAAGCCTTCTGGTCTATTGCCAATAAACGCCTCCGACGACTTTTTACCTAGAGGTAATACAAACGTTTTAATGCCCTTTTCTTCGTTTTCTCTAATTATCTCTTTAGCAATCTTAATGTTGTTGTTATTGAATGCTCCACAAAGACCTCTGTCAGATGTGATACACACAACTAGAGCTGTTTTTACATTTCTCTCTTGAGAGAATACACCCTCAGACGAATCAAGTGTTGCGCTAACGTTAGCTAGGATTGTTTGGATTTTTTCTGCGTAAGGGCGCATACGAGTGATCGCATCTTGAGCACGGCGAAGCTTTGCAGCAGACACCATTTTCATAGCAGATGTGATTTGCATTGTGTTCTGAACCGAACCAATGCGCTCTCTAACTTCTTTTAATCCTCCAGCCATAGCTTACTTTATTGCTTTCTGATTATGCGTAACGTGCTGTGATTTCAGCAGCAGCTGTTTCAAGAACACTTGTTTCAGCGTCTGTGTACTTTCCGGCTTTTAATGCCTCAAGAGTATCAGCGTGCTTTGCTTTTAGGTAAGAAAGGTATTCTCCCTCAAATTCACGCACCTTGTTTATTGGCACCTGCTTAAGAAGGTCTTTAGTTCCTACATAAACCATTGCCACCTGCTCTTCAACAGGAAGAGGAGAATTTTGGTTTTGCTTAAGGATCTCTACATTTCTTGCTCCCTTATCAAGAATTGCTTTAGTGGCCTCATCAAGGTCAGAACCAAACTTAGCGAAAGCCTCTAGCTCACGATATTGTGCTTGGTCTAGCTTAAGTGTGCCACTGACCTTCTTCATCGACTTAATTTGAGCAGAACCTCCCACACGGCTTACTGATATACCAACGTTAATCGCTGGACGTATGCCCGAAAGGAATAAGTTAGACTCTAGGAAAATCTGTCCGTCAGTAATAGAAATTACGTTTGTCGGAATGTATGCACTTACGTCGCCAGCTTGAGTTTCAATAATTGGAAGGGCTGTTAACGAGCCGCCGCCTTTTACCATATCTTTAAGAGAATCTGGTAGGTCATTCATGTCCTTAGCAATGTCGTTTTCACTAATAACTTTTGCAGCACGCTCTAATAGACGTGAGTGAAGGTAGAAAACGTCTCCTGGGTATGCTTCACGGCCTGGAGGTCTACGAAGAAGAAGGCTTACCTCACGATATGCAACAGCCTGCTTGCTAAGATCGTCATATACAACTAGTGCTGGACGACCAGTGTCTCTGAAGAACTCACCTACAGCCGCTCCTGTAAACGGTGCGTAGAACTGAAGTGGAGCTGGGTCTGATGCTGTTGCAGCAACAACAACAGTGTATGCCATTGCGCCTGCGTCCTCTAGTGTCTGAACGATGTTTGCAACTGTGGAGCCCTTTTGGCCTATTGCAACATATATACAGAATACAGGCTCGCCTGCATCGAAGAATTCCTTTTGGTTAATAATCGCGTCAATCGCAACAGTAGACTTTCCTGTCTGACGGTCACCAATAATAAGCTCACGCTGGCCTCTTCCAATTGGAATCATTGCATCGATAGACTTGATTCCTGTTTGAAGTGGCTCAGATACAGGTTGACGGTAGATTACACCTGGAGCTTTACGCTCGATAGGCATTTCATAAAGGTTTCCTTGAATTGGCCCTTTTCCGTCGATAGGCTCACCAAGAGTGTTAATTACACGTCCTAGTAAACCTTCTCCTGCTTTAATTGATGCGATAGTTCCGGTACGCTTTACAGACGCTCCTTCCTTAAGTCCTCTTGCAGGCTCGAGCAATACTGCTCCAACGTTGTCTTCTTCGAGGTTTAGGGCGATTCCACGTACGCCATTATCGAACTCAATAAGCTCTCCTGATTGAACATTGCTTAGTCCGTAGATGCGGGCAATTCCGTCACCTACCTGTAGTACTGTACCTACTTCCTCAAGCTCTGCTGCGGTCTTTACACCTGCAAGTTGCTCGCGAAGAATAGATGATACTTCTGCTGGGTTGATTTCAGCCATTTTGATTTCTTTTAAGCCTAAAATTCCGGCTCGTAATCGTGTTCTGTTAGTTTGCGACCTAAAGTGCTTAGTTGTCGCTTGATAGAAGCGTCGATTTCCTTATCATCCATTCTCAGCACAAAGCCTCCTAAGATTTCTGGATCAACGACTTCTTTTAATTCTACTTCTCCGTTGTGAAGTTTTGCCACTTCGGCAAGGATCTTCGCTCTAGAGTCGTCATCAAGTGGACTTGCTGTTTTTACAGTAGCCGCTTGAATGTTGTTCATGGTGCGTAGTTGAGCTTTTGTTTCTTCAATGATTGATGGAACAATCGACTCCCTTCCTTTAGATACCAATAGCATGATAAATGAGAAGGTTACTTCGCTCATCTTGTCTTTAAGTAATGCTTCAAGTACAGATTTCTTTTGGTCCGGTTTGATTACCGGACTCACGAGCAGCAATTCGAATTCCCTAGAAGAATCTAAAAGAGATGAAAGCGTGTTGATGTCAGAATCAATCGCGCCTAATTCGCCTCTCTCGGAAGCAAGTCCTAAAAGAGCTTTTGCGTATCTAGATGCTACACGTATACTTCCCATGTGCTTAACTTATAGTAGACTCGCTTATTAGCTTGTCAACAAGATTCTTCTGCTTGTCCGTATCAGCCAGCTCATCCTTTAAAAGACGTTCAGCGATATCAACTGAAAGCTTTGCAACTTCTGCCTTTAATTCAGCAACAGCTGCTTTGCGCTCAGTTTCAATTGCTACACGAGCTGACTCGATTTCTTTTGTTGCTGCATCACGTGCTTCAGCCTTGGCGTCAGAAACTAGCTTTTCAGCAATTTCTTTTGACTCCTTAAGCATCGCGTCGCGTTTAGCTCTAGCCTCCTGTAATAAACGCTCGTTGTCTGAGTTAAGCTCAGCCATTTCTTCGCGAGCCCTTTCAGCCTCACGTAGAGAATTAGCAATACTTGCCTCACGATCATTTAAAGCCTTAAGGATGGGTCCCCAAGCAACCTTACGAAGTATGAATAATACCGCAAGGAAGGCAACCGTAGCCCAAAAAACTGTGCCGAAAGCCGGTGTTAACAGCGCGCCCATGATCTTATCCTAGGGCTACAAGTAGACAAATGATGATTCCGAAAAGCGCAACACCCTCTACAAGAGCGGCAGCAAGAATCATGTTTGCACGAAGGTCGTCTGACGCTTCTGGTTGACGAGCCATAGACTCAAGTGCAGCCTTACCAATAAGACCAACACCTAGACCAGCTCCGATAGCAGCAGCACCAGCACCAAGACCTGCAAGACCTTGACCTGTTGTGATTTCAATTAGAATGTTTAACAATTCCATGATGAGTTGTTTTGTTTAGGTAATAATTATCAATGATGGGGTTCTTGCGTAGCTTCTGAAAAATAGATCGCTGCAAGTAGTGTGAATACGTATGCTTGAAGGAATGCAACTAGCAGTTCCAAGAAGTACATGAAGATCATAAACAGAGTAGAGAATATTCCAATGCCTATACCTCCAACAGCTCCATAGCTGTTGTTGAAGATGAAAATAAGGCTAACGAAAGACAGTATGATAATGTGTCCGGCCGACATATTTGCTGTTAAACGTATCATAAGTACAATCGGCTTAAGGAAGATTCCAAAAATCTCAATTGGTACAACAATTAACTTAACAAGCGCAGGCACCCCTGGAGGTGATACTAGGTGGCCCCAATAATGCTTGTTTCCATTAATTGACGTAATAACAAATACAAGTGTGGCAAGAACAATTGTAACACCAATTGTTCCAGTAATGTTAAACCCTCCTGCAAATGGGATAAGCCCTAATAAATTACATCCAACGATGAAGAAGAATGTTGTAAGCAGGAAGGGAATAAATTTTGCTGCCTTTTGCTTACCAATAATAGGGTTTGCAATGTCGTCTCTTACAAATAGTATTAGTGGCTCAAGAAAGTTAGCTAGACCTGTAGGCGATTGACCTGGTCTTCTAGTATAACTCTTTGCTGCAGAACGCAACATCACAATCATAAGAGTAAGGATCATAAGCATTCCAAATACTGACTTTGTAATTGAAATGTCCCAAATGTTTAATGCCTCTCCGTGTTCGTTTTGAGCCGTAACTCCAGATTCACCTTTAGTGTACTCTACGCCTGTAGATGGTCCTGTTGCATAAGAAGGTCCGTGACCGCCATGCGCGCCGTGCTCTGAGTGAAAGTCGCTACTCATAAAGACGTCAAAACCTAAACCTTCAGCGTAAATGATCATAGGAAGCGGAATGCTTACGTCGCCCCAAAAGTGAATTTCATTTGCGTCAGCAATATGGTGCATAATAAAGTCTCCCGGCACAAACTTCTCGTCATGCGCATCTTCATGAACGTCTTCGTGAGCAACCTCTTGGTGCCCATCACCATGACCATCGTTTTGAGAAATCGCGGCTAAGGGAGTGGCAAAAACCACTGATGCAATAATGAGTCTAACTATTTGTCGATTCATTTTCCTGATTAGGGAGTAGAAAAACCGGTGCAAAAATACATATAAGAGCTCCTAGTAGCGCTCAAAAAATTAAATTCTTTTATCCTTTTCTAACTAGTCTTTGTACGTAGATGACAAAAAAGGCGGAATTCATTGCAAACACTGTAAAAACCCCAATTGAAAACTGTGTTCTATGGGGTTGTTCTGCAAGTAGATACGCCATTATAATACCTAAGGTAAGAAACATTTTGGCTAGGGTTATCCCATTTACGGCTAACAAAAAACCCAAAGGAGATGCTTTTTGTGCCCTTTTTACACACCAACTAAACAAAATGTTCAAGCAAGAATAAAGCCCCACAACAACCATCCATATTTTTGTAATTGCCACTTCATAAAATGGTGTTACTAACCTACTTGCCAAAAGGATTAACACACCTAACCCAATCGACTGAAGATTGAAATTATTCACTTAAAGGTTGTTCCTGAGGTTTTTTACTACTATCCACATTCCGGCCCCTAAACCCAACAAAGCTCCACAAGCTGTTGCAAGAGGTTTCTCTAAACCAAAATGATCATCAAGTTTTCTGCCTCCAATTGCTCCAAGCCCAATCGATGCGGCAAGTGTTGTGCCAAGGCCCATAAATTTTAGCGTCTTGTTGATTGCTCCTTTATGCTTCAACCTTTTGTTTTTGGTCCGACTCGGACGGGATATGTGACGACTTTAGTGAAGCCATTGCGTCTGCTTTAGATGCTGTTTTAGTCGACTTGCTCTTCGCTGGCTTCTCCTCAGCCACCCCCATTCTAAACGTGCCAAGCGCTTTTGCTCCTGCTTCAACGCTTAGTTGTCCATATTATAGATCTCCTTTTACTGTAGAGGTTGCCTTCATTGCAAGAAGCTCTAGAACTGTTACTTCACCCTCAAGAATTCCCTCAACATCACAACATAAGCAGTGCACATTCCCTTGTATTTTTCCTTTGGGCCCAACAACAAGCC
The DNA here is from genome assembly GCA_002722795.1 of Crocinitomicaceae bacterium. Classification (GTDB taxonomy): domain Bacteria; phylum Bacteroidota; class Bacteroidia; order Flavobacteriales_D; family Sanyastnellaceae; genus UBA974. Next base: position 4,612 of record PBMY01000014.1, on the reverse strand, counting down.
GGCCTTTTGTGATAAGCTCGCCGGTAAATTCACCGTCGATTCTAAGGTTACTTTCGCTGCGAATAACACCTTCAATAACGGTGCCTTCTACAATTCTGTTGATGTTTTCCATATTACCGGATGCTGTTGAGCGATTTCTAGAACCAATCATGGGGCTTGTTTTGATTTTTCCGAAAGATAGTGTTCGTTGAAGAAATTTGTATACCCTTCGATGTCCTTGTTTTTAAAAAGTTCAATATAATTTGAGCTGCTAATAACAAACATGTTAAACCCGCCTGTGTTGACATCGATCAACATCTCTCTGTTTCCTTTGTAAACAGCGTGATAGTCCATTGCTTTGTCTTTTCCTTTGAAGGATTTAACTAACACCACCTGATACGTTCTGTTTAATAAATTGCTAGTCACCCTTAGTTTTTGTGTGTTGAAGTACTCTTTGTTGAAGTCTGAGGACTTTGCCTTTACCAACTCGTTTTTATTTGTCTCTACGGGCACTAAAATTGCAAAATAATGATCCTTTTCGTTGTTGACCACGAATGCTGATGGTTCGGGGGTGGGCCTTTCCTCCTCTTTATCTCCGCCCAAACTAACCCCCAATTGTTGCAACAATCCTGAAGCAAAAGCCGCTTCCTCTGTCTCAGGGCAGCTAAAAGTAATTTGTGTTAGCGCCTGATAATATGGATCACGATCTCCCGTGTAACTCGTCATGCCTCCAACACATTGTGTTCTTAATAGTTTGTACTTACAGAGAAGGGGGTTGTTTGGTCTTTCCGCTAAAACCGAATCTATATCAAGCAGTGTGTTTTGGTAATCCTTTGCGTAGAATCTTCCTAAAAGATCTTCGTAAGCAATTCTCTCTAGCTCATATTCCTCTTCCTCTTCATCTTTGAAGTCCGGATTTTCAATTAACAGAGCCCACTCTGATCCTGGGTAAAGATCAACAACTTTCTTGGCCCAATATTCTGAATTACATGTTTCGCAATATGGATTCTCATACTCCTCTTCTATCTCCCGTTGTAAATATGTTCTAAAAAGTTGATACGTCGCTGTGGGGTGGAAGGCGCTGCTATCCATCCTTTCTAAAAGCTCTTGCCAAATGTTAGTCGCCTCCTCTAAGTCAGAAAGCTTCTCTCTATAATCAAGCCCGGCATTGTAATAAGCCTCGGCAAGGATTCCTAGAGACTCTGCATACTCATTGCCTTCACAAGGAAGGTTTTCTAACATTTCTTCAACCGTTGGAAGATTTGCATGGTCAAACGGGTCTAGCCCCTCTTGCTCATCATCTTCTTCGTCTGAGTCTTCTTTTTCAGCAAACACATCTGATATTTTATTCACTCTTCTCCAATGGTCTTCTAGCGGCCTATCTCCCCAAAAATCTTGGAAGTTTTGCATCCCCCCAACTCTAAGGGCTGCGTTATAGGGCCAAAACATACCCTCACCAGCGTTCCCGGCATCAGCAAGCGCTGCCTCTTGAGCCGCTTCGTGCTCGTCTCTTTGGCGGTCTAGGTCATCTGCCATGCCCTCCCATATCCTTTCAATCAACCTCTCTCTAGCAATCTCATCCATGCCGCACAACTCTAAAAGACTGTCCTGCTCTTCAATAAGCCTTAGGTTGCCAACTAGATCGGTTAGGTTTGAAGCAAGGTCTTCAACCTCTTCTTTTCGCTCATTATCTTCCGGCATGTGAACTAGGGCGCTGTCGTAATAAGCTTGGGCCACTTCATAATGAAGGTCTTCCATGTGAAGGTCTGCAAGCCTTAGGTAGCTCTTTCCTAATTGTCTTGAATTTCCTTGGCTAGTATAAACTGATCTTTCTAGGTAGTAGATGCCTTCGTTTCGAATTCTGTCTTCAAGAGCAACGTCTGCCAACGCGTAATAGATTTGGTCTAAATACTCTTTGTTTTTGTCGTCGTTAAGCATTTTTTCTAGAAGCTCAACTATAGCATCTGAGCTACCTCCAGTTCGCTCATAAGTCATTGCTTGTTGAATGTTGGCTTGGAATTCTAGTTCATAAGGAACCCTCATGTCCGCAACTTTACTAAAGGTCTCAATAGCAGCATCACTATCACCCACCTCCCTCTGAAGTTGAGCAAGTACAAACAAAGGTCTCGCCTTATCTTTTTGCTTTTTAATCAGAGAAATCGATTCTCCCAAGGTTCTCACAGCCGCTTCAAAATTGTCCTGGCTTATGTGATATTGTGTAGAAACAAATCCTGTGTGTATAGCTATCTCCTCTTCTATGTCTCTAAAGTTTTCTGCTTTGGCCAACATGTTTTTAGCCTTAACAAACTCTTTCTTTTTAAGGTATATCCTACAAAGCCAACTATATGCTATAGCTTGAGCGTCGTTAGTGTCTACCGTTCTTGCTAAATAAAGAAATATTTCTTCCGACTTAGCGTAGTCTTCCTTCATGTAATAAGCTTTGCCTATTACCATATAGTTGTCGTCAATCCACTTATTAATCTCTGGCCTTTTAAAGTACTTTCGGTCTCTTTTTGACGCGTTTATTGTGTGTCTATCTACCACCCTTGAGCTTTTTTCAATAGCTCTTTCCATAAGGGGGTAAACCTGTTGTGCTGAGCCGTCATCAGTGTCTAAATAGAGCGGAAGTATCTCGTCCCAATTAGGCTCATAAAGTTCTTTGATTTTTCCCTCCGCCTCCTTAAGCGCCTCCTTGGCGTAGAAAAATCCGTTAAAACGAGCGTGAGTGTTATGGTACCACCTGTATGGCCTACCGTCTCTTTTCGTTGTACAACTTTGAATAGTAGCTACGGACAAAAGAATCAGCAATAGTTTCACTATGATTTGGGGCGCAATTTGTCGCATCAATATTCTCAAACGTAGACGTTGCAAAATTATTGGATTCTATCTAGTCTTTTACACTTTCCTTTAGAGTTGTTTCTGCTTGTCCGATATTCGCGTTGTGGTAAATCAGGAAAACAATAAAAAGAAAAGCACTTTTTGGCGTCAACGCTTTAGAATAAACATTCAAGAAGAGTCTACCTTTCAGGAGAGAAGAGTTTTTCTGTTATCAGGAAGAAGGATGGTTGGAATCCTAGCCGGGGTGGTTTTATTAATCTCGTGTTTTACCTACTTTATTGTTGCTCACACACCCCTGACTAAACGACTTGTGCCTGGTTATGTTGCTAAATCATTTCATAAAGACGCGCGTCTTGCTAAATCCCAAGCAGATAGCGCTTTGTATCAACTCTACCTTCACGAAAGGTACTTGAATTCAATTAGGGTTATTCTGAATGGTGGTGTTCCGGATTTTACCGAGACCGCCTTATTGGATAGTGTTCTTCATTGCGCCTCTACACTTCCTGACCCTAGTGAAAACGACCAAGAACTGAGGTCCCGCATCGAAGAAGAAGACAGATTTGCCCTTAAGCGAAGTGGGCCTTTTATTGGCGGAGAGATTGGGTTTAGTTTCTGTCCTCTTAAAGGCGTGGTGTCTGATGGGTTTGATTTAAGTCGGGGCCATGTTGGAGTTGATATCGTTGCTGCTGAAGGAGAGTTGATTCACTCAGTTGACGACGGTGTGGTTTTGATCTCCGCTTACACCGCTGAAAATGGTTATGTCGTTTTAGTGCAACACTCAAATAATAAGGTTAGTGTTTACAAGCATAATTCTGCTCTACTTAAAGAAGTGGGTGATGTTGTCCTGGCCGGCGACCCAATAGCCGCAGTTGGCTCTTCTGGTCACGAAAGCACCGGCCCTCACCTACATTTTGAGTGGTGGGTTAAGGGGCGTCCTGTTGATCCGGCGCCATGGTTAGGTGAATAGTGGGCTGACACTTGACATCTCCTGAAGCTCTTTTACTCTTTCCTTCCATTCATTGTTTTGAAGACGGACAAGCCTGTCTGTGCCAAACTTTTCGCAAGTAAATGAGGCTAATACTGCGCCAGCAATAACCGCCTGCTTTTTGTCTTCCCAAGAAGTGCTGTTTCTACTTGCTAGAAGACCTATGAACCCTCCGGCAAAAGTGTCTCCCGCTCCTGTTGGGTCAACTACCGAATCAAGCGGGTATGCGGGGGCAAAGAATTTTTTCCCTCCCTCAAACATCATAGCGCCGTGCTCTCCTTTTTTGACAACAACTGTTTCGGGGCCTAAGTTATGAATTTTTTCAGCCGCTAGGGTTAGCGATGTCTCGCCTGATAGTTGGTGAGCTTCTTCGTTATTAATCACTAAAACATTAGCCCTGCTTATTACCTCCTTTAGGCTGTCTATAGCAACGTCCATCCAAAAGTTCATTGTGTCTAGAACTACAAGCTTGGGTGTTGTTGTCATTTGGTCTAAAACGGACACCTGAACTGTTGGGTCTAGGTTTCCAAGCATTACAAACTCTGTTTCTTTTGCGTGGATCGGCACCTCTGGCGCCCAACCCTCGAGAACGTTAAGCTCCGTCACTAAAGTGTCTCTGCCAATTAGGTCGTCGTGATATGAGCCTTCCCAGAAAAAGCTTTTTTCTCCCTCTACCACTTTAAGCCCGTCTTGATTTACACCTCTAGAGCACAAGTCTTCTAGAAAACTAGATGGGAAGTCTTCTCCAATTACTGATATAAGCTCTAACTTATTTACGAAATGTGAGGCTGCCAAGGCGATGTAGCTCGC
>PBMY01000013.1 GCA_002722795.1 Crocinitomicaceae bacterium | reverse complement strand
TTTTGATGTTAGATAAAAAAGCAGTTGCTGATGCTTCTTCCAGAGTATCTGAAGGTCAGGGAGGTGGAGTGCCTTTTTAATTTTTTATTTTTTGTTTAAAGTAAACACTCCTTACATAGAGAGAGTATTTTTTTAAGATGTAAATCTTGACCAATTATATTAATAGTTTAAAACTACTACAATGACAACACAGATAGAAATCATAACAAAATTTGCAAGAGAACTTATTCATACAGATAGTTCTTCCTCTTTAGAACGAGCTATAACACTAATGATTACAAAAGGGGTCTCATACCTACCAATTATCGATACTAATAACTATGGAATACAATCATACAAGGGATTTTACAAAAGAGAAGATATATTCAATTGGTATGTTAAAAATCCCGGAAAAGAGATCAAAAATGAAAATAAGGAAATCTTTAAAAATAAAGATTCACAAATTCGCGAAATCGAAATGAATTCTTCATTTGATCAAGTTATTACTGCTCTCAAAAATAGTTCTGCAATCTTAATTAAAAACAAAAATCAGTTCACTCATTTAATTACTCCAAGGGTAGTAGCAAATTATCTTGAATCATACGCAAAACGTTTCATGATTTTTGAAGAATTAGAAAAAGCTATTAGAGAAAGAATTAGTAATAAAAATATTGACCTTAACATTCTCGAATCGAGGATAATGAAAACAAAAAAAAAATACAATGTTAATCAACTAGATTTTGGAGAGTACGAGACTATTGTTTCTAAGATGTGGGAAGAATTAGGCTACAAAAGTTTTGATAAAAAAATAATCACAAAAGAATTAGAAAAAGCTCGAAAGTACAGAAACGATTTAATGCATTTTAATAGTATTGAGTCAGAGCAAGGACTTGAAGCGGCAAAATCATTAATTAATTTCTTTTGCACACCATTCTAAAACTGTTGTTAACTCCATTGAAAACCTTAAGCAAAACTTCTAGTCTTTCAGATCTTTATTTTTTTATTTACATAGCGATGAATTATGATTTAATAATTAAAGAGTAAAAAAGCTGAAAAAATTATTATGGATATTCAAGACCAATACATCAACGAGAAAAATTTCAGATTGTAGATGATTGGATTTAGTGGAGGGAAAGAATCAACTTTTTTAATTACTTTAACTTGGATAGAAATTACATGATTAAAGCGATTTTTGACACAAATAAAGCTTGACAAAAAATATAATCTATTAGAGATTTATGGAGCTGGCATGGGATGTGGGCCAATTTATTTCACGCAAACTTTTGTAGTGAGTAAACCTGTTGTATAGTTGCAGTTTAAAGTCATTTATTAAAAGTTATTTACAAGCTGTAAACTCTTTACGGTTTGGTTTTTTATACTTGAAATGTTAGTAAGAAAAGAATAGGAGGTTAATGATTTTAAGGATGATTGATTACCCTTTTTAGGCTATAATTATTTGTTGTATACGTACCCTAAAAGACAATACTTATTAACAGTTGAAAACAAACTAAAAGGTAATAAGGTTAGGATATAAAATGTTCTTATTTTAGAAATGAAAAACGAAAATAATGATTATTAAAAAGGATGCAAGAAAAAAATGAAACTATAAAAGTTGTAGAGTTATTTGCAGGAGTTGGAGGTTTCCGTCTTGGTCTTGAAGGGTATGATAAAAAGTCCTCTACTTCTGATTATAAAGAAGAATACAAATCTCCTTATGAAGTTGTTTGGAGCAATCAATACGAGCCATCCACTAAAACACAACATGCCTCAGATGTTTATGTGAATAGATTTAGAGAAGAGAAACACTCAAATAAAGATATTGAAAAGGTAATTGAAGAAGAATTCAAATCAATTCCTAAACATGATCTTCTTGTAGGAGGATTTCCGTGTCAAGATTATTCTGTAGCTACAACGCTTAATAACTCCAAAGGTTTAAAAGGAAAAAAAGGAATTCTTTGGTGGTCTATTCACAAAATATTAGAAGAAAAAAAAGAGGATAAGCCCAAATACCTTTTTCTAGAAAACGTTGATCGACTATTAAAATCTCCGGCAAGCCAAAGAGGAAGAGATTTTGCAGTTATGTTGCAAAGCTTAAATCAATTAGGTTATGCTATTGAGTGGCGCGTTATAAATGCCGCAGATTATGGAATGCCACAAAGAAGAAGGAGAGTTTTTATCATTGGTTATCATAAATCAACTAGTGCATACGAAAGATTAAAAAAATCAAAAAAATTAAGCTGGATTACAAAAGAAGGTACAATAGCAAAAGCCTTTCCTGTTTTTGATGCGAAAATCAGTGAACCAATCAAATTAGAAGAAGATTTATCAGACATAACAAACAACTTCAATAAATCAGGAAAATTATCTCCTTTTCTTAATTCAGGAGTTCTAATTGAGGGTGAAGTTTATACTTCAAAAACAAAACCAAATTATATTGGTCGTAAAAAAGTTCTTCGCGATATTTTACAAAATGAGGAAAAAATACATGGTTTTTTACTAGACGATTCTTTGCTCAAGAATGTTAAATCAGTCAATAATAAAGACGGAAGTAAAAAAGAAATTACCACATCAAATGAAATGTGGGAATATTTAAAAGGAGCAAAAAAAGAAAGAAGAAAAACAAAAGATGGATTTGAGTACAATTATGCAGAGGGTGCAATGATTTATCCCGATTCATTGGACAAACCTTCTAGAACAATAATTACAGGAGAGGGAGGGAAATCTCCATCAAGATTTAAGCATGTCGTAGAAACAGAAGGAGGACTAAGAAGACTAACCCCCGTAGAGTTGGAACGCTTAAATATGTTTCCTGATAATCACACAGAACTTGATGGAGTTACCGATGCCAAAAGAGCCTTTTTTATGGGAAATGCGCTTGTAGTTGGGGTCATAGAAAAAATTGGAAAAGAATTGTATAAACAAATTAAGGATGACTCCTAAAGAAAAAGAAGACTGGGAAAAAACTACTGAAGCAAAGTTGTTTATTTCAGACAATTATTACCATCATCATGCTTATGAAATAATTCATACGCATAAAAATCTCAAACAAGATTTAACGAGCTGTTTAAACTCTAAAATATCTGTAACTCCTAGAATAAAAAAAACGGGAAAAAAAGAAAGTAGAGGCATAAAAGCAGATGGCTTAAACAAAGAAATTAGAAATCTTTTAGAAAACAAGTTAAAAGCAGAAGTTAAACTTGAAGTAAACGAGGAAAGAGGAGTGTTTTACTTTAGCAATGAGAAAAGTACAATTGGGGGTTTCGATTTTGCAATACTGGATCACGAACAAAATTTGAATTCATTAAGAAACATCTGTTTTGGAGAACTTCAATATTATCAGGGGCAGGAGAGGTGGAGTAAATTCCTGAAAAAAAATCCTGATTTAGTCAAGATTGCTAAAAGTATAAAACAAAATGGGACTTTGGGAGTTGACTTTAAAAAAAGTAAGCAGAAAGATTCACCTTTGATAGTAGGTGAAATACAGTTCGGCAATTGGGCATTAGCTTACAGAGATTTTTTCAAAGTATTAAAAGCGAATGTTCAAAATTCGATTGATTGTCTAATCTACATTGTTCCAACTGGCGATTTAGAGATTATGTTGAGTGATGGAATTGTGACGTATACTAAAACTGTAAAAATAATTGAAGATTTTTTAAAAGTAATATCAGTTCCTGTATGGGTAATTGGTATTGATATTGAAAATAGTTGAATTTTATAAATTAAAGAAATGATTGAAATTATATTTTATGTCCTAAGACAAGGAATTAAAAATAAAAATGCGGAAGAAATAACCGCTTTTATTAATGATACATTAGAGAAATTTCATTTTATACATCTGCCCGATTGGATTATTCCAAACTTATTCCAACATCCAAAATCACTTAAGAGTTATAGTCGTTTATTAAAGGCTAATGATAATGGAACTTATAATATTGAAGCGAATTGTATGGTTACTCCAGAATTATTTCAATCAAAAATAATAAGCTTTGCTAGAGGTTTTAAATACTTTAAAAACGAATTAGAAACTACAGGTAGAAGTAGAATTATATACTTAAAAGGTGCAATTCAAAATAGAGGATTTAAAGGAGAATTGCCTTTTAAGATATTGTTGCATTCCATGGTAAGGCTGAAAATCGCCTTCTGTAACGAAAACAAAACAAGTGTTGAACTCAATGCTTCAAATGATGCCCAGTTTTTATTTAATGCAATGAATTCATTAATTGAAAATGTATTAGCCTCTAAAAATATCGGCTATGGCGATCAATTTTATGGAGAAGAAATATTTGATCCATTACACAAGGAACTTTTTCTGTTTTTAACAGGTCACATTCAGCCAACAGAATTTAGTGAAAGTCCAAAAATAGAAACAGAAGTATTGTTTTATAAAAAATCAATTGAACAATTAAATTCAGAAAAAGAGGAATTAAAAACCAAAGAGTCCAACAAAGAAAAAGTTAGAGAAAAAGTTTACGAAATTGAAAATGAAAAAAGAGCCATACAATTACAAAACAATCCAGAACCAATCTTTGAACCAACTAATCTAGAAGAGGCAATAAGTACCTTTGAGAAAGGATTTTATAAGTCATTAATTTATAATAAAATACCAAACAGTAATACCATTAACCTTTTGGATGATGAAGCTGAAACAGATTTGTATAATGCTGTTAAGCTGTATGGTCTTAATCAAGTAGACATCAAGCGTGCGCTTATGATGGTTAAGGACCCTGAGCTAACAAAAGTTGATGACTGGGAGATTATTTACAAATGTTTTGGTGTGAGCGATTTTAGAGATGAAAATGTGAATTTTAGTGTGTTAGAGTATCTGAAATTTAAAACTAATCCATCTGATAGTATTATTAACTTATTAGATGCCAAAACTAATTTTAAAGTATTTGATTCACATTGTGAATTTAAAGAAATCATTGAAGAAGTATGCAGAAACAATGTAGTCACTCAAGTAGAAGAAAATTACTTAATTGAAAAAGCAAAAGCATATAATGTTGATTTAAATACCGTTAAAAAATTTATTGCTCGAGACTTTACAGGCCATAACACATTTAAGCTTTTACTTAATGAAGTAGCAGCTGATGGAAAAATAACCCAAAGTGAGCGTGGTTATGTTAACGAGAAAGCAGAAGAGTACAATTTCTCTTCCGAAGAGACAGAAAATATGCTTCAGGATGCATTACTTAAAAGTAATCTCGCAAAATCATCCATTGAAACAAGTTTAAATGAAGTTTGGGATCGCTTATTCTTTTTAGAGGCGTATGATCTTTCAAGAGCTACCATTAAAAAAATAAAACATGATATTCATATGTTTTTCTTAAAAGAAAACAATGCATTACCAAATGATGAAGAGGTAGCGCTTATGATTAATGAAATTGATGAAGTTATATCTCAAGATATCATAGCTATGTATAAATTACCTGTGCAAGATTTTCATTTCAATTTTAAAATATTGAATAGCTTCACAAAGCACATCAAGGTTAAAGTAAATAATCAATTGAGAAATACCGCACCCAAACAAACTATATCAGATGAAAAGGTTCTTTCTGTATATGAGGAAATGCTTATGGAATTGAGCTATAATGATAAAAATATTTTGCACGACTTTATTAAAAAGTTAGGCGTCGACACAAAAACAATTTCATAGACTAACTCTTTAACTCGAAAAAATTGAATGGGAAAACATAATTAGGTGTGTAATGTTTTTTGAAAGTAATTATTTTTATTTTTTGATAAGCTAAAAATATCTTTTGTAGTTGTTAATAATATGCCATGAATAAAATACGAGTTGTTGAATTATTTGGGGATTTGGGGGAATTTAAAAGTTGAATACTTATGAAAGTATAACAAAATTTTAAGGAGAGAATATCATACTAGAATATGGAATTAAAGCAAATGGATTCACCGCAAACAAATCTCTTGAAATACATAGAGTTTCTATTTGTAGAGTTAACAAAACAGTCATTTCAGCTAAAAAAAACCTATATTAATAACTTATTAAGTAAATATAAATGGAAAACCAATTTAAAGGGAGAGTAATTTTTTCAGAAAACTATCAAACTACGATAGACTCGATTAAATTGATAAATAAATCAGAAGACAAAAAAGCAACGATTTCAAAAATAATTACTGATACTGTTGATATTTCTAATGGAGCGAGCATAAGTATTATATCTGGGTATGAAAAAATTTCCACAATAGCTGAAGATAATTTGGTTCCACCAAAACTACTTTCAGCATATGATGAATCTATCTTAGAACTAAACTCATTAGAGGGGAAAGTTAGATGCATTGCTCATAGCGCCGTGATTCAAACCGAAAAAGAATACTTTCCTTCCGGCTATGTCACGTTAAAATTTTTCACAAAGTCAGGTTTAATAGAAGCAAATAATTCTGAATTTGCGGATATAATTAAAAGCAATGATATTAATTCTGCACAAACAAAAGAATATGTAGAGGAGCGAAAATTTTTTCTAGAAAAAGCTGCACCAGAAGAGTCACTTATGTTCATAGATGGCCCTATGTTTTCGGGAGCTACCACAAGTGGTAATTTTATATTGGTAAAAGAACTTTTAGAAAAAAATTGTAGACCTATATTCTTCGTTAAAAATAGCGATAGCACTATAATAACAGAGAATTTTGCGTTTGCCAAAGGCTATAACTCCGATCTTCATTGGGCCTATTCAACTCTAAAGGAAAAACAAATTTCACAAGTTTTTGCCTATGAGTCTCAAGGCCGAAGCAAGGCTATGTGCTTTATGAAAATATATAACAATAGGGGTCCTGTTAGAATAGAATTCCCATTAGAAGCGTTTCAAGAATGTTGGTATGACGATGACGTTTTTGATCAAATATATTACCAATACTTAGCTAATGGTAGCGCAAACAATATGCAACCAAGAATTATTCAAATATCTGAGATATATGCAAGAGAGATTCTAAAGTCAACTAACTTGTATAAAGACATCGAAAGAATGGGGCTAACCAAAAGCATGAATGAAGAAAGGAGCCATCATTAGCCTCTTAAAACTTCTCTAATGTTTTTATTGATATCCTGACTTTTAAGACGTAAGTCAAATACCATCGCTTTAGATAGTTCTTGTAAAACCTCATAAAAAATATCATTAGCATTTATTCTTTCTACTCCGGTATATTTATCAAGTATTAAATCCATCAAATAAGAGGCGTTTTTCTTGGTATCAAGATCTAAATAATATTTATAATCTGCCGGATTTATGTAAACCCCAGTTTTTGGTAAATCTTTATTACAACCAATAAGCCCCCTAAAAGTTTTTTCTTTCCCCGTTGTCCATTTAATTCTTTTACCTAGATTAATTTTTTTATCAAGTAACTTATTTTCAATTTTAATTAAAAACTCATAGTTTTTCTCTAATTCTGTTTTCGAAAAAGTTGAAGTATTGAATATATTGTTTGAGGAATCCGCTCCCATTAAAATTAAAAAAACACACCAAACTTTTTCCTGTGTTTTTAGGGTATATGTCTCAATTGGAAAAGTTTTTAAATCATATGATTGTAAGGCATCTTTGTAGTCCCAATTTTTAATTCTGTAATATTCGAATATTCCATTTAAACCTATAAATGCTTTATTACTATAAAGTCCATTTCCTTTTAGTATAAATTTTTCTTCAATACAATCATCATAGCCCTTACTATCAATGCATTTTAATTCATCAATAGAAATTGCGCCTTTATGCATGTGCCCGTGTATTGTTTTTTGATGCACACTTAGGGAAAGTAATGTTTGTAAGACATCTACATTACCATCATTCTCACGTCTTTTAAGATCATTACTTTTTGTTATATTCTCTTCAAAAGATTCAGTCAAACGACTATATAATCTACTTAACAATTCTTCCATATTAATGCTCAATTATTTCAATTTTATCTTTTTTGGGCTGAGTAAAAGCGGCTAAAACTAAACGCTTATCAGTTTCTAACTCTTTAATCGAGTCTATAACTAAATTGAGTGTATTTTCATCCATGTTTCCAATTTCATCAAGCAACACTACAACATAATTCCCTTCAACATTCTTTATTATTTGCTTTAAATAATTAGCGCTAGCCAAACCTGTTGCTACATCTGCTTTTCTTATTTTTAATTCGTTTTCACAATGGAAAACTTCATTTATTAAATCATAACTATTAAGATTGAGAAACTCACCGTCTGACCTTAATAGTTTATTATCCATTGTTTTTGCTATAATGTTACCTGCAATTTCTATAAACTTTTTATCCGTTGGATGACTTAAATTTATAAGAGATTTATTATCACTCTTAAATTTTTCAATTATGTCCCCAAATTCCGTCAAATTTATAATAGTTTGCTCCACAATTTGCTTAAATCGTGTAATCTTTAATTTTTCTTCTGCACTATATTGTGACGGTTTTTTTGCTTCTTGTTTTTTAAGGTTTGCATCATTTATATTTTTACTGTCGACAAACTTCATTCTAGCCCTTTGAGCTGAGTTGATTTCCATTTCAACATCTCTTTCTACTTGACTAAGGGATTGTTCGCCAATATTAATTCTATTGTTTAAATAAGATATTTTTTGTCTAACATATCGAGGTTCGTCTAATTGATGATTGCCACTATTAATATCATCTATTTTCTCGTAACACATAGCTTTAGCTAAATCGATTTTATTTTTTTTTGTATTTATTTCTGATCTTAAGGCTACTATTTTTGATTGTAACTTATAGTATTTGTCCTCGTTATCATTGCTAAGAGTTCTTTCCTTTTCCTTATTTAGTTGGATTGATAATTTATAATAATCGATTAAAATATTGCGTTGATTTGTAAAAGGATTTAAATCATTTCTAAAGAAAGATTTAATAAGACTGTAGTCTTTAACCTTATGACTGTCGATTAATAACTTTAATTTAGTTTTTAATTCTCTAGAGTTTATAGTTAAAATTTCACTTAAATAGTTGTCAATATCTTTTTCGATTAAGGTATCCAGTAAACTAATAAATCCAGAATATTCATGGTATATTTTAGCATCCTCACTATCTCTTTTTCTATCAATAAATTCTATTACTACGTTTTTTATATGATTAATGCTTTCTTGAAACTCGTGAATAGTATCATTAGAATAACTAACCACCGGTAACCTCTGGTCTATTATCTTTTCATAATGAAGTTTCGAATAAGTATCCTGATTAATTTCATCATGAATCTCAGTTTCTTGGCTCATAAACCTGGATAACTTTTCCTTTATTCGATTAAATTTGGTATTTAAATCTGTTAAGTCTTGATTTAATCTTGTGATTTTTCTTTCGTCTCTAGTTGCTATTTGAGGAGGTCTTGTTAACGGTTTAAATGCGTTCTTTTTCTTTGTTAATCTCCCCTCCAATTCTAACTTTTTTTCAGTCTCATCTTTTATTATTTCTAAATTTTTGAGGATTAATAAATTATCTTGCTTATTTTTTAGCTTTATAATTTTGTTCTCTTCCTCATCAATATTAATTTGAAGTCTCCGAGAGTTTGATTTTAACAAATCTATCTTTGCTTGGTCACGAACATCATCGAAAGTATTAGTTACTTGATTAATGGATTCATAAATATTTTTAAATTTTAATAATAAATTTAAATTCCAACTTTCCAAGTCTTTAACCACTCCTTTAAGGCGCTCACTTGGATCCCTTGGAACATCATAAATTACTGAAAACGATTTATGTAACTCATTACTCCCTATTGGTGCGCCTCCATCAATTTGAATACGTCTATTGCCGTCTTTTTCTTTCGATAATGAAAGTATTTTCTTGTCTGGCAATTCGAATTCTAGGGAATAATTTATCTCACAATAATCTGAATCATTGTAACCATCAATTCTTTCTTTTATAGATTTAAGTATTTTCCCCTCTCGAAGCTTGTCCGCGTATAATGCATAAGCAATAAGATTCAGAATAAATGTTTTCCCCTTACCGTTTGGAGCTTTTATTTCAAATATTCTTCTTTGCGAATTAAGTATTGGTCTTACTAATTCTTCTCTAGGTTCATGTATTGTTTTTTCACCGAGAATGTTAAGCTTGTAATCTAAATTATTCATCTCGAAGTATTTTTTTAATTAATTCTTCTTTATCAACTTCCTTATTTGGAGTGAGTAATAGTTCTTTAAATAACTCTTTAATATATGGTTCGTCCGTATCTCTGATTGAATTATCGTTCAATAACTTAAAAATTTCTTCTTGATAGCGTTCTTCATTTTTCATAATACACCTGATTTAGATAATGGGAATTTAGCAAGTTTAAGTTGCGGAAGTCCGTGAATATTAGTTATACAATAACCTGACTTCATTGCCTGAATATCATCAGCACTTATTCCGTTTGTTTTTTTATTTACTTCATCTGTTTTGAACATTAATTTTGTGTTTATTACAGAGGTTAATCCTGCTGGAATATCATTAATGTTTTGTGAAGAGAATACAACGCCAATTTTTTTACTTCTACCAACCCTACATATTGTATCTAAATCTCCTAAAGCACTTTTTGATGCAGAGCTTTTGTAGAACTGATGAACCTCATCAATAATAATTAAAATTGGAATATCATTGTTGTTCTCTGTTTTTTCTTTGACTATTCTATTTAATAAATACCTAAGAACAATAGAGCCAAATTCAGGGCTTCTAAAGACATCAATGACTGTCATTTTTCCCTCTTGTAAAATATCATTTGCGTCAATCTCCGAACCAACTGGGTTTTCAAAGTATTTATTCGCGGTTGTTAGCCTTCGAATCATTGCGTTAGAAGTTGAAGGGTTTAAATTAGTTGTTCTTTCTCGCCCTGCTACGTCAATAGTTTGGAAACTATTATCTTCTTGTTGACAATTATCCAAATGATCTAAAAATTGTGAATATTGTCCATTTGGATTGTATTTTTGCCAGTATCTGAAAATATCCGGTAAAACTTGAGATGCTAGTTCAGTTAAGTTTTCTACAATACCTAATAAAGCTTCGGGGTCTATTTTAGAGGCGTTAAGTGTTATAGGAATACAATTACCATCAACACCTTGATTTGTTAAGTTATCTAAGTTTTCGTGGGCGCTGTAAAGAATACTGTAATTTTCAACACCGGAAGGTTCGTGCCCAAGGGCGTTCCATTCTCTTTTAATTTCAGCATCTTCCAAAGTTGAGGCTTGGTTCATTTTTAAGAAATCAGCATCTTTAACATTAATAGCAAGTACACATCCATATTTATTAATAGAGTCAGATGTAATCTCATTTTCAATAAAGTGCTGCGCTAGGTATTTTGTGGCTACAGTTTTTCCGGATCCAGTTTTTCCAGTTATTTGAATTTGATGCCAATATACATCTTCTGGAATCCTTATTTTTACGGGGTTCTTGTCTAAATCATTTATCTTTTGACATCTTGAACTGTGAATTGTTGCTGGGAATATATAAGGTCCCTTATTTTTTTCAGAATCTGTTGCTTTTAAAATTTCTTCTTCGTTTGCTAGTCTTGCTATCGATTGTGGCCTTATGTAATCTACCAGTCCGTCCTCTCGTTCAACAATATCAAAAACTCTATGAGCAGTAATTTTATTTTTACATTCTCTATCCGCTTCTTGTAGGCCTAAATCCAAGTCAGCTAACAATGGGCTAGGAGAGTATATTTCAGTCTGTTCGCTTTCTTCAACTCTTAGTACAAATTTTCTGTCATCACCTTTGTTGGTTAAACCCATTTCTACAGTAAGATAACTTCCTTTTGGAAGTAAACCTGTATTGGAGGCTTTTTTTGAGGTTAGGACAATTTTACCCGACTTTTCGTAAAGGACGATCCAGTTCATATTTTTGTTATTTTGAATTCACTGTATATTAATATTTAATAATGATTAAAGGTAAAAAAATAGTGCATATTTTATTCAAATTAAAGCAGTGAAATTTGAGGTTTTTGCAATATTATTTCACTTTTCCTTTTTCTAGTTGATTAATTTAAATCTATAATAGATGGCTCATTTTCAATATTAAAATAATTATCAAATTTGAGTTAATACTTATTTTAAGTTTGTCTCCAAACTTACTTCATTCTTATTGGGATTAAAATTCTGAGTTACTATTTTTTTGATTTTGATCTATACCCTAAAAAGTCTGGAAAACCAGTCCACCCATTATGTTTATAAACCTTATCTGGCGAGGAAGGTATATTTATTGGTTTTAAACCAGATTTCCTATATTCTCTCCACATTTTTTCACTTTGCAAGCCCAATTTAATCACAAAACATCTTGCTTCAGCGTATGAAAGAAATTGTTTTTTATAACGTAGTAAACCTAACCATTCTTCGTAACTCTGCCACCCTGTATCTTTATAAAATAACTCTGGTTTAAGAGGGATATTTTTTGGCAAACTATTATTTCTAACTATGGTAAGCCATTGATCTTTTGACGTTAAATTTAAATTACGCACCACTTCCAGAGCTTGATAATATGGCAAATAATTGAATAGCTTAGTAAATTCGGAACTCAGTTGAATATATTCAGTATTTTCTGCTTCATAGTTTAATTCATATTTTTTACTAGCCTCTTTTATCCAGTTATCCCAAAATTTCAACTTTGAAATATTAAGTTTATTTAAATAAACTTTTTGAAGCTTTAGAAACTTATCCCAATCAAATTTAACAGGTTGATTTGTTTGAATATTCTCATCGAAGAAATCTTTTATTTTCTGAAAAAAGGGTTCTAAAATTGAAATTATAATCTCTTGATGTTTTTTTACACGAACGTTTTTTCCTTTGAGTTTAACTTTGTAATCAACATCTATCTGCGTAAGGAATTCGTCAATGATTTGATGTGTTTTTACGGTAATTTCATACTCTCTATTTAATTCTTCCTGAGTAGGAAAATAGTTACCAGACTTTAAAGCAGTAATAAGTATTTCATTAGGAATCTCTAAAAGATCATTAAGTTGTTGTAAACTATTTAAACTTTTAAAAAACAATTGTTTATTAATCTCATATCTTTTCTCCTTATAGAAAAGGTATATAGGCTCAAATGAATTGTGAGAATGATTATCGTAACTATCCTTTATTTTTAGAATAACCTTTCTTTTTTCCAGCCTTTCAATTAGGGGAATATTTTTAAAAGTTTCAACTAGCCTTAGTAAATCTTCCACAAAACATCTTCCATGCTTTGGACTTATATCAGAAAGAAAACTTAATTCCTCTGTCATTTCCTCCAAATCTGGATTATAATAAAACAATTCCTTTTTTAATTGATTTATTCTGGTATCCAAATAAAGCCAAATATTTCTCAACAATGCCTTTTCTGAAAAGGCCAATAAATATTCATTTTGTTGATCTCTTGAAAAAGAATGGATATTAGCACAACTATTTCTTTTAACAGGAAAACTTGATTGCAAAACGTTTTCGATAAACAAATCAGTTTCTAAACTTAAAAATTCTCGCTTTGATTTAAAAAGTTCAAGTTTATCTTCTAAACTTTCCCTTTCTAACTTTTCTTTTTCAAAACTAACAAGTGCTTTTCTGTATGTCACTTCATCAATTAAATCTAGTCTTCTTATATTCTCTACTTGACTAATAAATGAGAAACGTTTTCTCTTTTTAGAAAACTCATAATTCTGAACTTCACTTAACAACTGTTTTTGTTCAAGTTCCCCTATTCTATTTTGTTCAATTAACTCTTCTTCCCTTAATTCTCGTAAATTTGATGTAGCGTATAATGCTATTAGTTGCTCCTTCAAAGAGTTATAATCATCCTCGTAATTATTAAAATAATGACATTCTAAAATCTTAATATAAGGATTAGAATTAATAAATTCATAATATTTTATTTTTCCATTTTCATGAAACAGAACTTTATTCAGGACTTTTACAGAATCATAAGACATCTCATCGATAGTAATAGACAGATAATTATCTGCAAAAGATAATATAGCCTGATCTAAACTTTGATTCAGATAATAATCTCCAAAAATTGAAAAATAAACTTTTAAAAAAATCTGGTTTAGGGAAAAAAAACTTTCTGGGAATTTTACAATAATTTCTTTATACCAATTAATCAATCCATCGTAAGTAAAATTAGTTTTATCGAGACCATATTTAAGATAATCTTTACCTAATAAAATAGAAATAAAGTCTTCTAAGTGATTTGAATAGGTATATTCACTATTATAATCTCCAGTGTCTATAAATAGATTATTTGGAATAATTTTATATAACTCACTTAAATTCCGGAGCCTATCTTCATTCTCTATTTCATAGAAAAACTCACTATATTTATTTTTAAATAAATTGTAAAAATTACGTCTTGCAATTCTTCCTTGATATGAAACGAAAACTCTATCAAGATACACTAACTCTATAAAGTTTAAAAATAGTTTTGATTTTGTTAAATCTTCTTTCATTAGCCTTTGATTGATATCGCACTAAATCCAGCACCTGATTTTTTTAGTTGAATTTGAGTGGTAATTCTCTCTTTGAGATTCTCCATATGAGAAATTATTCCAATTGACTTATCGGTTTCATTCTGAATTTTTTCAAGAATAGTTATAGCCTGATCTAAAGTTTCTGGATCAAGGGTTCCAAAACCTTCATCTATGAAGAGTGATTCTATCTTCACGTTTTTAGCGGCTAAATCTGATAGGGCAAGTGCCATTGCTAAACTAACCATAAAGGTTTCTCCACCAGATAGTGTATTAACAGATCTTCTAGAGTTACCCATTTGCAGGTCAAATACCTTTAGAGAGTCGTTTTTATCAACTTCCTCTGCAGTAGGAATATCTAAATGGTATCTATCTGTTAAATCTTTTAATCTTTTGTTGGCGAATCCAATTAATTGTTCAAGCGTTAAATCCTGAACAAAATTTGAAAATCTTTTTCCTTGTGCATCTCCTATTAAATCATTCATTTTTCTCCAAAGAGATGCTTCTTTTTGTAGTTTTTCTAATTCTATTATTTTCTGCTGCTGATTTAGTCTGGACTTTTTATCGCTTTGTATCTTTTCATTTAATTGCCCTATTTTCTGTTGTAGTTCTTTAAGTTCAGTAGATGATTTTAAATAAGAGTTTTCAAGGTTTTCCTGGCTTAATGATTCATCATCTTTTTCAATTTTATCAACAAGAGATTTTGTTATCATCTTTAATGCTTCTTTAAGTTTAACTGTCTCTTGATCCAAGAATGAAATTTCTTTTCTTATTTGTTGAACTATATTTTCACTTAATATACTTTTTTCTAATTCTTCGATCGAATTGATTGCTTCCTTTGTAATTATAGTATCTAAATCCTGTTTGCTTTGTTTGAGTAAATTTTCTTTTTTTTCTTTTGTATTTAATTGTGTTTGTAAATTAATTTTTAATTGTCTTAGAGTTGCTGATGATTTAGTGAATTGCTGACTTAGTTTGTTAGCATCCGAGTTTATATCTACACCTTCGTAAATCTCCTTTCTTTTAGTTTGAATTGACTGGTGTACATCAATTTGAGTTTTCCATTTCTGACCAATATTTATAGCTTCTTCAATTTGTATTTTGCTAGTAAAAGCAGATTTAGCTTTATGCAATAAGTCTATTTCTTTTTTATTTGATTTTTTCAGTTCGTCAATATCTAAACTAGTAGTCGTTTTTTTTAGACCATGTCTTAATAACTGAGCATCTATTTTTTTTTGAAGTTTATTTATTTCTATTTTCTCATGTTCTATTCTTTCTGTTCTTTTTTTATTTTCAACTACTTGAGCTTCCAATCTCCCTTCATGGTGATTTAATGTACTTGATTTAATTTCAACGAGACTTTCTTTGCTTTTAAGAACATTCTCATTTATCTCTAAAGTTGGTTTTAGAGCAGCGTAGGGGTGTTTGGTTGAACCGCACAAAGCGCAGGGTTGACCATCCTCTAATTGTAGACGATGTTCTTCTAAACTTTTATGTTTTAATGCATTTTCATGTTCTTTTTTTAGCTGGGTAAACTCTATTTTTAGGTTTTTTAATTCAGGCTTAATGGCTGTTATCTGATTTTCAATATTTTTTAATTCCTTTTGGTTTTTGATATATTGACTTTTTTGATCTTCAATAGTTTTATTTTTCCCAATTAAAGTGGTTATATCGATTTGAACAGTTGTTAGCTCTTCTTGTTTTAAATCGATTTCACGTATTTTAAATTCTGCCTCGTCAATATTTTTAACAATAGCTTCTTCTATTATTGATTTAGATTTTTCGTGTGCTAAATTTAAATTTTCAAGAAAAATTTCTGGTTTATCAATGTCATTTACATCATATCCCATTCTCTTTAATGTAGATATTCCAGATTCAGATTGTTGAACAAGAGAATTTAAACAGCCTGCCTCTTTTGTTTCCTGTTGAATTAATGATTCAACTCGTTTTCGAAATTCCTCTAATTGAAATTCTTCTTCTCCGGTGTTTAAATTTTGACTAATTAACTTCTCAATTTGTAATGAAACTTCTTTTTTAGTTTTCTTACAATCTGAAATTAATTCATTAGTATTTAGAAGTGAATAATCTTCATCCCTTAATTCTTTGTTAAGCTGTTTGAAGTTTGTTATTTTTTCCTTGTAAACAACCCGTTTGTTATGTATTTCAATCTGTTCCCTTTTCGGTTTAGCTTTTTCTAGTTTTGCTGTATGGGTTTCACAGTTTAATTTAACTACCTCCTTTTCTTCTTTAAGCTTTTTAATGTCTTTTCTTATTTCAATAAGGTTGTTTAATTTTGTTACGGAACTACTTATTACTGGTTCTTTTTGGATTAGATTTTTATGATTTAATGTCATTTCACTTAATTCCTCTTCAGATAAAAGAGAAATTTCTCCTAGTCTTGTTTGCTGGAGTTCTACTGCTTTTTTTGATTTGCTGTACCGATCAAACACTCTGGCGCCAATCTTTCTGAAGTGGCCAGCTCCTGTAATATCTTCAAGTAGTTTATTTCTTTCATCTCTAGGCGACTTTAATAATTTACTAAACTCACCTTGCGAGAGAACCATTGCCTTTACAAACTGGTCATAACTTAAACCAATTATTTTTTCAATTTCTTCAGGAGCCCTAGTTCCGGAAAAAATTATTTCTCCAGTCTCGACATCAACAAGTTCATGTCTCCGTGTTTTTAATTTATTAGTTCTTGCTCTGTCGATAGCCCAATTTGCTCTGTAGAATTTTGATTCTACCATAAATTCCACTTCAGCAAAACTATCCTTTGCGTTTCTGGTCATCACTCCACCAAAAGCCTCTAAAACAGATTTATTAAGGCTTTTGTCTATTCTTGGAATTCGGTTATACAATGCTAAGGTTATAACGTCTAACAATGTAGATTTACCCGACCCTGTTGGTCCTGTTATCGCAAATAAACCGGCTTCAGATAGGATTCCTTCTGCAAAATTCACTTCATGATCACCTTTCAAGGAGTGAATGTTTCTTAATCGTAATTTGAGTATTTTCATTATATTTTAAGGTCTTCTAAAATTTCTTTGAATGCATTTATTAAATCGTCCTTGTTTTCTAAATCTGTTTCCAATTCCAATTTCTTTTCAAACATTTGTATTGGTGTAACATCTGAAACATCAGTTCCAACAGTAAAAACCTCCGTAGCACCTCTAATTTTATCTTTAAAAATAAGTCTTGGTTTTATGACTAAAATTTTATTATTTGTTTGGTTTTGAAGTAAGTCTTCTAACTCCTGTCTTATTGTAATACTCTCTTTGTCTTCTAAAACTTCAATTGAAGCTAGGGACTGAAGTGAATTTTTGTGGGTATAATTTTCTAGTTGTTTTTTTATCTCATTTAAAGTTCCATTAAAGGATACCAATGAGCGACGTTTCGGAATTTTAATAAACTCAACATTCATGCTCTCCGAAGTAAATTCAATTATATTAATTTGTTTTTCATCTTCTTTTTCACTGAAGCTAAAAGACACGGGAGATCCACAATAGTATATGCTGTTTGATTTTGAAATGGTTTGAGGTTTATGAATATGACCTAAGGCGACATAATCAGGAATGCCTTCAAATATTTCTGATTCTACTCCTGCTTGATTCCCTATTTGAATTTCTCTTTCACTTTCAGAAACTTTCGATCCTTGAACATATAAATGCCCCATTACAATTAGCTTGTAATCTGAATAATTATCCTTTGAATACTGATTTATATCCTTAAAATATAACTTAAGTCCCTCCTTAATTTGTTGAATTTTATCGCTATATGATTCACCAGCAGCAGCTTTTCTAATATCTCTGTCTTTTAAAAATGGAACGGCGGCAATTACGACTTTCATTCCATCTTTCTCAAATGGGAAGAATAATTTTGAAATTTCCTGAGGTGATGAGCCCACAACTTCAATACCTCTGGATTTTAGCAATTCCTTTGGAGCCTCAAGTACAGCACCGGAATCATGATTCCCGCCAGTTATTACTGTTTTACAATCTAGTTTTTCTAATCTACTTAACATATCATAGTAAATATTAAACGCGGATTGTGAGGGATTGGCTTGATCGAAGATGTCTCCCGATATTAGTAGTATGTCTATTTTATGTTCTTCAATTGTTTTGATTAGCCAATTAAAAAACATTTTTAAGTCTTCTTCAAAATTTATTTTTTGAAGTTGCTTCCCTATATGCCAATCTGAGGTATGTAAAATTTTCATAGTGTTATTTTTCCAAAATCATTAAATTTTTTATAATATATCAAAAGTCTTTTAAACAGTTATTTATATTTATTCAATTTTCAAAAACCACCAAACTTCCAGCTAATCTACTGGCGCCAATCATTAGCTGGTATATTTGTGAGGAATCTTCTTTATTTAGTTTGTTTGTAACAATTAGTATATTTTTACTAATCAGCCCTCTAAAGGCCAGAGGTGTCGTGTGAAGCAACACTTCAGGCGATTCATCCATTTGAGTTATTTGGGTTAGCTCTTCTGATTGAAAGGTTTTGAATCCCCAATTTTTTCCTTTATTTGAATCTTTAAATCTGGAGGTAGTGAGTAAAATAGTTTCATTTAAATTGAGATTTTCATTGATAAGATGAGTCTCAATTTTTGATTTTAAATTATCTAAACCAAAGTATGGATAGTAATGGAGATTACT
>PBMY01000012.1 GCA_002722795.1 Crocinitomicaceae bacterium | reverse complement strand
CTTAGATGCTTCATCGAATACATCAACGAACACCTTACCAATTGCCTTACGCTTCTTTTCTGGGTCTGATAGGCCTGCTAGTTCGGCTAGGAATTTATCACCAGCTCTAATACCTTTAACGTTTAGCCCCATATCGTTGTAGTCTTCAAGGACCTGCTCGAATTCGTCCTTTCTTAAAAGACCGTTATCTACGAATATGCAGTGAAGTCTATCACCAATAGCTCTATTTAATAGTTCAGCTGCTACAGTTGAATCAACTCCACCTGATAGTCCTAGGATTACCTTGTCTTGTTCTCCGATTTCGGTTTTAAGGCTAGCAATTGTTGCTTCAGCAAAATTATCAGGAGTCCACTCTCCTGAACATCCGCAAATGTTCATGATGAAGTTCTTAATTAATATCGGACCCTCAGTACTGTGGAATACTTCAGGGTGAAATTGAATTCCCCACACTTTCTCTCCTACAAATCTAAATCCAGCAAATTTTACATCGCTAGTAGAACAAATTGTAGAATAGCCATCTCCTAAATCTAATATTGTATCACCGTGACTCATCCACACTTGACTTCCAAGAGTCATGCCAACAAGCAATTCGTCTGATGTTTCAACTACGCTAAGGTTTGCTCTTCCGTACTCTCTAGAATCACTCGTCTGTACGTCTCCCCCATTTCTTACAGCCAAATACTGAGCCCCATAACAAACCCCTAAAAGTGGCACATTACCAATGATTGCTGATAAGTCAGGCTTAGGCGCATTTTCCTCTCTCACGCTGTGAGGGCTTCCTGAAAGAATGACTCCTTTACATCCATTAGGCAGGGCTGTGAAATTATTCCATGGAATAATTTCAGAATAAACATTTATCTCGCGAATCCTTCTAGCGATAAGCTGAGTGTACTGTGAACCGAAATCTAAAATCAGAATATTTTCAGAGTTTGGGCGTAGATCAGACATGTAAAATATTTTGCAGCAAAGTTACCTCTTGTAATCGCTTAATTTTGCAATGTTTTCACACAAATAACTATGCTTTATCCTCAACTATCATCCAAAAGAATAATCCTAGCATCAAAAAGCCCTAGAAGACTAGAATTAGTTAGAGGCTTAGAAATTGAACCTGAGGTCGTTATAAGAGATGTCGACGAGAGTTACCCCGCTTCAGTTTCGGGTCCTAATGTAGCTAAATACATTACTCTTACAAAGGCAAAAGCATTTGAGGATATTTTGACTGAAAACGATGTCTTGATAACAGGCGACACTATTGTAATTGTAGACGACGATATTTTAGAAAAACCAAAGGATAGAGAAGAGGCAATCTCAATGTTGAAGCGATTGTCTGGAAGAACTCACATTGTTGCATCTGGTATTTCTGTAACAACCTTAAGCGGAGGTACAATTTGCAAGGTCGACACATGTGAAGTTAAATTTAACTCTCTCTCAGAATTATTAATTGAACACTATGTCGACAACTACAAGCCATTTGATAAGGCAGGTAGTTATGGCGTACAAGACTTAATAGGCTATGTTGGAGTTAAGTCCTTAAATGGATCTTTCTACACTGTGATGGGCCTTCCTATTCATCTTCTTCACGAGATACTTGCAGGAGTTAAATAGTGATTAGTGGGGTTCTAGACTCTACAATTTCACCAATTACATTTGATGGAAGTCCTGCCTCGTTTAGCGCATTAGATACTTCGTCTACTGATGATGGGGCAACAGATACTAATAAACCACCGCTTGTTTGTGGGTCGCATAAAAGGTCTCTTTTAAATCCATCGGGTAAATTTAGATTCGCTCCGTAGCTAGCAAAATTGCGCCTCGCTCCTCCGGGCACACAGCCCTTAGCGTGGTAATCTAAAAGTGCTTCAGTATTAAAAGATGGAACGCTGTAAAAGTCAATGATAGCTGATGTTGCAGAGGCCTCACACATTTCTAGCAAATGCCCCATAAGCCCAAATCCAGTAACGTCTGTCATCGCATTTACTCCTGGGATTTCACCAAGTAAAGTACCAATTTTATTTAAGGTTGACATTCCATTGATTGCCGCATCTATATGTTCGGGTTGAACAAGACCTTTCTTTTGTGCTGTACTAATTATACCAACACCAAGGGGTTTAGTCAGAAACAGTTTGTCTCCAACTTGGGCTGCGGCATTTGCTTTGATGTGGGTAAGTTTCACTCTGCCTGTAACAGCTAAACCAAAAATAGGTTCGGGTGAATCTATGCTGTGACCACCAGCTAGTGGTATTCCTGCTTCCTCGCAAACGCTTCGACCCCCTTCTAGAACTGCTCCAGCAACTTCTAGTGGAAGCTTGTCGATCGGCCATCCTAGGATAGCAATTGACATTAATGGGGTTCCTCCCATTGCGTAAATATCTGAGATAGCGTTAGCTGCTGCAATCCGTCCAAACATGTGGGGATCATCAACAATGGGCATGAAGAAATCAGTTGTGCTTACTATACCTGTTCCGTCTCCTAGATCTACAACTGCTGCATCGTCCTTGGTGTCGTTTCCGACTATGAGGTTTGGGTATACAGTCCCTTTTGTCATGCATGAGAGCATCTTGTGGAGTACATCCGGTGCGATTTTGCATCCGCATCCAGCACCATGTGAATAAGCTGTAAGTTTTACTAAATCTGACATCCTAAGATTTTATGTAGTTCGTTAAATATTCGCTTAAATGTTGCGCACATTCAAGAGGAGTAAGTCCTTTGCAATCAATTTGTTCTCTGATAACATCACTCCTTTTTTTAAAACCATGTGAGTAAGTCTTATCATAATATACAAGAGCAATACTTGCAGCAGAATGTAAATCACCTTCGTCTAGGGCTTCCAAAGCTTTTTTTGAACTAGCGCCACCTAGTTTTGGTGCTATACACTTAAATGCATTTGAAAGCAGGTTAACTTCTATGTCTCCATACATCTGAACTAAGTGATCTACTCTATCCTTAACTGTTCTAGACATTTCAAAGCATGGGCTTTTTACTATTTGGCTATAAAAAGGTTCAGGTAGATTGACCTTTCCAATGTTTCGACTTTCGTTTTCTACCCAAATTGGTCTTTTGTGGTCTCCCCATGCATCAAGTTCACGCAATCGATTAAAAAGGTTATTTGAAAATTGCTTTGACGATGGTTGGTCGTTTTTCTCGAGGTTGCCAAACGCAGAGCCAAAATGGTTTGCCATTCCTTCTAGATCAATAGTACGTTCACCATCGAGGTTTGTCAATTCACGAATAACTTCTGTTTTAGCTGAACCAGTTAATCCACCTAGAACAGCAAGATATAATGGCTTATCGAACATAGTCCGTGCATATCTCCGATAAGCCTTGTATCCTCCTTCAAGCACTATAGCCGGGACTCCTGCTGTACGCATTAGCCAAGCAACTGATTGAGACCTCATACCACCTCGCCAACAGTGAATCAGAAGTGGGCGTTTATTGGTTTGGGTTTCGAAAAGTTTTCTTCCATAACGAGCCATATCAGCCATTTTGGGCCCAATTATCTCAAATCCTTTCTCAATAGCAAGCTCTTTACTTTTTTGCTTGTAAAGAGTCCCAATTTCAGAACGTTCAGAATCTGAAAAAAGTGGCCAAGAGACAGAGCCGGGAATGTGATCCTCACAAAATTCAATTGGAGCCCTTACATCAATAACAATTCCTCCTTTATCAGCTTCGTCTAGAAAGTCAGAAGCCCCTAATGTTCTTGGAGGAATAACCATAGGGCAAATTTAGTGCATGAAAAACGCATCCCGAGTGAGATGCGTTTCATGAAACTAAGAAAGATATCAGTTTCAATCTTCTTGGTAAACTTCTAACACCGCTTCGGGTGCATTGTTAGGTTCTGTAGCGACAGCAACAGTCTTTTCTTCAGATGAAGAAGAGCCGTAAACGTCAGTTACAGTAAGTTGAATAGTGTATTCTCCTGGTTCCGCTGTGAATGTAGCTATGTTTGAACTATCAATAAGTTCAGCATCGCCAGAAAGCAAAGTCCAAGAATAAGTAATAGCGTCTCCATCTGCGTCAGAAGATCCGCTTCCATCTAATGCAACAACGATGGCTGTTGTGTTCTCATCACTATCATGAGGTATAACAAACTTTGCTTTTGCGTCTTCAACTGCTTGAGCAGCAGCTTCAGCAGCAGCAAGTTCTTGAGCTGCAGAGTCTGCAGCATCCTGAGCAGCTTGTCGTTCGACAGCATCCATATATCCATAACCAAGACCAACAGCGGCAGCTGCTAGCAATAAAATTGTTGCAATGCGTTCCATAAGATAAAAAGTTAAGGTTAATTAGAAAATAAGAGCGGCCCAAAGCAGACCCCCGGGCCGCTACATTACTTTCTTACATTAAGTGTATTACTTACGATCAATAATTGACCATAGTACTAGAGTGGCAATTAAGCCAACAAAACCACCGTCTCCTAATGTAGAAATTAGGCCAGTGATGTTATCTACTACACTTGACATTCCGAACATAGTTGTTCCGAATACTACTTCAACAAGAACAGCAAGAGCTGCTAAGCCGATTAATAGATTGGTAAGACTCTTGAAGAATCCTCCCATAAATTTAAACACGTTATCCATATGTATAGGGTTTTGGTTTATAACTGACCCCAATTTTTAGAAAAAAACAAATAATGTAACTAGAACACCATTTTTAATTTCACTTTTAATTGTTAAAATCCCCTACAAAGCCTGATGCAACTGAATATATCTGACTATTATCGGTTTATAAAAACAGGTAAAATTCAAGGAAAATAGTGTAGTTTGGACACCATTTTTCAAATCAAAATTCCCTCAAATCTGCGGATTTTCAATTTCTGAAGACAAAAACATCAATACTTTTCCGAAAATTTGATGCTAAGATCTCTTCCGGCTTGATGCATATTTAATTGTCTTAAAAGTGACATAACTAGGACGTGTTCTTCATCAGTCAGATTATTCACTAAAACCTATATTTTTTCCAATATCCCGCACTTTAAATCCCAAACTTAAACTCAGAACCTCGCATGATGGGATTTGGTTAGAGTAAGCATTGCAAAGAAATCCTGCTTAAGCATAATATACTTCACTCTCGAGATTGAAGATTTTAAAATCAAAGGAGGGATAAAGGCTAGAGTCGTATCTGCTACCATATCTAATCCTTAAACCTACGATAAAACAACCATGGATTTCAATCCCCTAGCCTTATAAAATTGTTAAATGAAAGTGTTTGCTCCTCAAGATCTAGAACTTCTTGTATGATATCATTAAAGAACACAACAGACTCTAAAAGTTAAGTATTCAACCCAAACGAAGCAATTAATGAGATAAATACAAGAGCAATGCTTGTCTTCACCTTTACTATTAGTGCTTTCCTAAATGCTTTGACCATAGAACAGACATTCCTACTATTGCTCCTAAAGAAGCAAGTCCAGCAAGAATCCAAATTGGATCATCGTGGATTTTTGATTGAATCGCAAATATTCCCAAAACGCAAAACAGACTCAATATTGGAACTACCTGCATCCATGGTTTTTTGTCTGCAAACTTTGTAACTGCTTCGGTTCTTTCGTTCCAAACTAACCTACTCAATGCATCCTGCATGTCTCTACCAAAAGCCGGAGCTTTATGCACGTCACCGTTAGGTTCTTGAATTGTAACCTCGTACCTAAAGTACCTTGGGTCAATATCACTTTGGCCTACAAGCTTGCAGTCTAGTGCTTTACGAGTTTTTTTATTCATTTTATCTTTTTCGATATGCAAATGTAAGATTCAAAATATCAGAAACTCTTAATTGATAAACATAAGTTATTCTAGTGATAAGTTACCTATCTCTATTCTGAGGGCATCCATTAAATCAAAATTTAATCACAAGGATAGGCACAGTAAAAAAACAAAACCTAGCTATCGCAATGATAACAAGGCTTTGCGATTTACAATTGTGATCCCACAGGGACTCGAACCCCGAACCGCCTCCTTAGAAGGGAGGTGCTCTATCCAGTTGAGCTATGAGACCTTCCAATTTTGAGAATGCAAAGATGCACAAAGTTTTTCCTAGGAACCTAATCCAATTGAAAGTTTAAGGCATAAAAAAGCCCCCATCGTGGAGGCTTCTTTATTTTCAGTGATTTAAAGGATTACTTAGACATTGCAGCTATTTTAGTTTTAGTCTTTTTAGCACCCTTTGTTTTATCTCCTTTTGATTGAGTAGAATCTCCACTCTTTGTAGAAGTCTTTGAGCATGAAGATTTGTTGCCATCTTTTGAACAACAAGATTTATTATCGCCATCTTTTGAACAACAAGATTTCTTATCTGTATCCTTAGAGCTATAAGTCTTCTTATCAGAGTCCTTCTTACCTTCGCAGCAAGTATTTGTCTTCTTATTTGCACATGTTTCACTGCACTTTTTGCCGGTATTAGCACATACTTTTTCAGTTTTTTCATTCTCAGAACAAGTCTTGGTATCTGATTGAGCAGAGGCTGTAAAAGCAAAAAATGCTAGTACTCCGAGTAGTAGTAATCTTTTCATTTTAACCTAATTGTGATTTTTTAATGTTGGTAAGATACAATTTTGTTCAGGAACTGAGAAGAAATGTATAAATTTGCACTCCCATTTCGAACTCTTTAACATTTGAAAAGGGTTTCAGGAGAGGTGGTAGAGTGGTAATACAGCAGCCTGCTAAGCTGTGGGCGAGCAATCGCCTCCCGAGTTCGAATCTCGGTCTCTCCGCAAAACAAATAAAAAGACGCCCGCAAATGCGGGCGTTTTTAATGCGGAAAAATTCGACTAAAGCTAAAGGATTTTAGTAGAAGATTAAATGAATTAAAACTAGATATGAGAAGATCGAAACTCAGCTTTTTGTTTTGCAACAAACTCCATCTTCGAAATCTGAAATATAGGTTTATGTACTAGACTAAAATTCAAGTATTAAAATTCTATCCAAAACTTTGCGATAGAAAGAAACAATGTATATTTGCCACCGCTTTATACGATCGGGGCGTGGCCCAGCCCGGTTAAGGCGCCTGGTTTGGGACCAGGAGATCGCAGGTTCGAATCCTGCCGCCCCGACGAAATAATTACCGCCTTGACAAAAATCAGAGGCGGTTTTTATTTAGGAAAAGAGAGCCAATCTTGTTTAAAGTCAAAGGTAAGGATGAAAAAATTGCATAATGATCGAAGGAACTGTGATTATTTCGAATCACTCCTATGAGCATAACGAACTAAGAGAGTAATCACCTCTAACAGCAACATTAAAAAAAGCGATTACCCCACACCCTTAATCCATATACTCCCCATCCGGTAAAACAGTTGGGAATGCATATTCCTCAGCAGTCAATAACTCAAAAATCGCATGATCAGTACTCTCGAGCAATGCTGCGCTATGCAGCTCCCACTCATGATTGATTTCATTACTTCTATTTTCTTGGGCACCCAACATTGAAGTCAAAGCCCAATAAATGTATTCAGTAGCCATACAACCATAGTCGCAAGTCTGATCGTTATAATGGTACCAAGCATTATCAGGATACTCGTTTGGCACATCAAAAAACTTACCGCCTCTAGCAATATCCATAGCTTCACATAGAGAACTCCCCTCTTCTTCTCCAAAAATATCAGGGTAAGCAACAGCATATCCAGTATGAGTAATAATATGTAACACCTCTTCTAAAGAAGCATCAAATTGACCCATTTGTCCATTACTATGCCACTCAATAATAGTTTCGTCATTGCCTAAATCTTGGCCCACCATATTATCTGGAAGCGACATGAAAATTAAATCAGCTTGATTCTTCCACATAACCATGAAGGCATTCTCACTCAACATCGCATCAAGAACTAGTTGATTATCGACCACACCATCCTCGTTGTTATCTAGATACTGAGCCAAAATATTGGCTGCGTGAAGAAGTCTAGAATCATCGACTTTCTTTTTGGCATAAATAGGTATGCCAAAAATAACTACCTTCCTATTAAACCCATTAAACCCCTCATCATTATGAGGTACTATCGTAAAATTCGAATCATTCCCAGGGCTAATTTCATCCTTAATACAAGAAGTAAATCCAAATAAAGCAGACAACAATAAACTTAAAATCAATCTCATAAAACCAAATTACTACATTTACATAACTCTTGAAATATGAGAAAGGTATTTAAATATTTCTTCCTGACAATAGTGGTATCCCTTTTAGGATTTTTCAGTGTAGGCATATTGCACCCTAGTTACTCATATACTAACTCTATAGAAATTGATTGCACATTAGAAGAAGCATTTAAAGCTTTTACTGACAAAAGCAGGGCTCATGAATGGCTGATCGGATACAAGGGCTATGAAATAATAGCGGGAGAGCCACATAAGCCTGGTTCAAAATTTCTGATGAAGTTTGAAAACGAAGGTCAGGAAATGACTTTTGTAGAAACTCTGACAGAATTCAAAGAAAACGAAAAGTTTAGCTTCGACATGGAAACTCAATTTTTTACTAGTTCTGTCCAGGTTCTTTTTGAAGGAAATAGTCCTTGCACAATAACATCACATACTTTCAATGAAGGAACTAGTACATTCTATTGTTCAAAGTTCTATCTAATGAAAAGTGTGCTTCAAGAACAAACGCAAAAGAACTGCGATCTATTAAAGGATATGATTGAGAAACAATCTCGATATTAACACGCTTTTCGTGGAGAACTCCACTAAAATACTATGATTCAAAGGCATTTGAGGCGTTAATTTTACCTTCTTAAATACACCTACTCCACCTTCGAGAGATGAAACTTATTAAAAACACACTCCTACTATTGTTAGTGATACTTGGTTTCCAATCGTGTGACCTTTGTCCGGGAGAACGTCCAGTTATCATATTTGTAAACAACGGATATTGTAACTGTGATGTCACTATCTCCGAAAATGACGAAAGACATGTACTAGGTGGTGAAAGCATAGAAGTGACACTTTTTTCAGGCTCTTACGACCTAAGTGCAAACTGTACATCAAGTGCATATTTAAACGACCAACTATCAATTCTGGAACAAATTGGTTGTGATTTAAATCAAAGTTGGTCTACTTCAGTTGAACTAGTTTGCGGAGACGAGTATACATTTACTGTGAACTAAGTATTAACTGAAATTTTCAGCATATCTGTCCGCAACGTAATCCCCAATAGCAAGAGAAGCGGTAGCTGCAGGTGACGGAGCATTTAATACATGTATACTTCTCTCAGTCGTTTCAATTCTGAAGTCATCTCTGGTGTCGCCTGCTGCATTTAAAAGCATTGCTCTAACTCCAGATCTTCCAGGCCTAATATCGTCCATGTTAAGAGATGGAACCAACGTCTGAAGAGTCTTTAAAAATAATCTCTTACTGAATGCTCTCCTGTATTCGTTTATACCAAACGACATATTATTGAAGAACAACTTCCATGTACCTGAATATCCAAGAGCATCTACTGTATCCTTTAAACTGAAATCAGTCCTTCCGTACCCCTCTCTTTTAAAAGTGAATACAGCGTTAGGACCACATTCGATTTCGCCATTAGTCATTCTAGTGAAATGCACTCCAAGAAAGGGGAAATCAGGGTTTGGGACTGGATAAATTAGATTGCGAACCTTTTGCTTAGCGTGGTCATTTAGCTCGTAATAATCGCCTCTAAACCCCACTACTCTCTCACGTAGTTTCACTCCATCTTTCTTAGCAAGTCTGTCTGCTTGAAGGCCGCCACAAACAATTAGCTTTCCTGCATAATATTCGCATTTATTTGTCTTAACTATAGTCCCTTCACCAAAAGTCTCAAAATCCAAAACCTTCTCGCTAAGATGAACTTCGGAATTCTGCTGAATCCCCAAACCCACTTCTACCATCTTCTCGGTTGCAACTCTGAAATCTATAATTCCAGTGCAAGGAACCCACAGGGCACCAACACCTTTACAATGAGGCTCTATTTCTGCAAGTTGTTTAACTGATATTTTTTCTAACCCCTCTATTCCATTCTCTAAACCAATTCCGTGAATCTTTTCAAGTCTAGGTAATTCACTCTCATTAGCAGCAACCACAACCTTTCCGCAAACTTCGTGGTCAACCTTGTACTCCTGGGCAAACTTTACAAGTTCCCTTCTTCCCTTTACACAGTTTTTAGCCTTTAATGAGCCAGGCTTATAGTACAAACCTGAATGAATCACCCCTGAATTATTCCCAGTCTGATGATCAGCTAGTTTATCCATCTTATCAATGAGAAGAATGGTTTTATTTGGGAACCTCTTCTGTATTTTATAGAAAGTAGCCGCTCCGACTATTCCACCACCAACAACGATTACATCATAATTATTCATCGGCTACAAAGGTAATCCCACCTCATCACTTATCTTGGCATTATGTTTCAAATTCTCAACAAAACAGGAGACGAAAAAATAAAATGGGGTTGGACTGTTTATGATTGGGCAAACAATGTTTACTCCTTGGTTATTACTACTGCGATTTTTCCGATTTTCTACAATTCTGTTACATCGACAAGAAATGAAAATGGCATGGTAGTCAATGACGTTGTGAGTTTTTTTGGAAAGGAGTTCATCAACACAGAACTATATAGCTACGTTCTAGCGGCAAGTTTCGTTGCTGTCATAATTCTTAGTCCTTTGCTAAGTGGAATGGCCGATTATGCTGGAAAGAAAAAACTATTTTTAAAGATATTCTGCTACTTGGGGTCTGCAGGTTGCATAGGACTATATTGGTTTGAGACAAAAAATTTAGAATTGAGCATGGTTCCCTTTTTCCTTGCGAGTCTAGGCTTTTGGGGTAGTGTAGGATTCTATAATGCATATCTCCCTGAAATAGCTCCAAGAGAAGAGCACGACATATTAAGTGCTAGAGGTTATGCAATGGGCTACTGGAGTTCGCTAATAATCTTAGTGATTTGTTCAGGAATGATAATGGGCGTGGGGCCTCACACGACTACATTATCATTTGTATTAGTGGGGATATGGTGGTTTGGATTTGCTCATGTAACATTCAACGCATTACCAAATATTGACAAGAAGGATCTACCGCCGGGGAACATACTCTTCCAAGGATTCAGGGAACTTAGAGGAGTGGCAAACGACCTACAGCACACGACACACCTTAAGAGATATCTATTTGCATTTTTCGTTATGAGTATGGCAATCCAAACCATAATGTTAATGGCTTCAAGTTTTGGAATAAAGGAAGTAGGACTGTCTGACTCGGAATTGATTGTGACCATTTTCGTTGTGAATTTATTAGCTATTCCTGGTGCATTTAGCGTGAGTGCCCTTAGCAAAAGAATTGGAAATATTCGAGCACTAATTGCCTGTATTATTGGATGGGCTTTACTGTGTCTATGCGCATACTTTTTTGCCACAAGTAAGGTTGGATTCTATTTCGTAGCAGGTGGCATTGGATTTCTAATGGGTGGTACACAAAGCCTCAATAGAGCAACATATTCTAAAATTCTTCCAGATACAGATGACCCGGCTTCATACTTTAGTTTCTATGAGGTTCTAGAAAAAGGAGGGCTCATTATAGGCATGTTTGGATGGGGATACATTGAAGGAATAACAGGTTCTATGCACAACTCTATTTTAGCAATGATAATACTATTTACCATAGCGTATATAGCTATGATGTTAGTACCAAAAGAATACAGAATAAAAGTCCATTACTAGAAAGTGTAGAGTGTAAAAAAGCCACCTCATTAGGGTGGCTTTTTCAATTCCAATATCGATACTCTTAATTGATCTCAAATGTTACACGTCGGTTTTGGGCTCTACTGATTTCACTATCACGAGTGTTTGCAGGATCCATGTTTGACATATCTGTAACAGTAATTCTTGCAGCAGCAATTCCTGCACCCTCCATTAATCTGCGTACTTGGTCTGCTCTGTTTTTGCCAATTCTCTCGTATCTAGGATTAACCGCTCCTTCTGAACGCTCATCGTCATCACTGTGACCGATGATATTTATGTTCATGTTTGGATTAGCCTTAAGTACTTCGATTACATTATTAACTGTAGCCTTACCTGCTCCAGTTGGCGTACGCTTAAGGAATGCGAAGTAAACAACACTTGCCCTGATTTTCTCAACGTCAGACATCCCCTCGTCAACTACTGATGATGAACCATAAACTAAGTCCATATCTCTTTCGTCAGCCTTAGAGCATTTACATTGAGATTTAGCCTGAAT
Organism: Crocinitomicaceae bacterium; assembly: GCA_002722795.1. GTDB lineage: Bacteria > Bacteroidota > Bacteroidia > Flavobacteriales_D > Sanyastnellaceae > UBA974. The sequence goes on along the minus strand of PBMY01000012.1, from coordinate 5,046 downwards.
AGCAACAATACTTACATTATCGACGTAGTAATAAGCATGGTTTACCTGAGCGCCAGACATCCCCTGAGGACGACTAACTTTTTCGACATCTATATTATTTCTTCCGCCAAAACCACCAATCAAAATGTATTCCTCTTGACCCGTCCCGACAAAAGTTCCACAGAACTTCTCCCATCCCTCAGCATATTGAAAAACCTTGTTAGTCTTGTGCTTGATATCAGCATTGCGAATCATATCACCGTCATTAGCTTGCTCGATCTTTCTATCGCTAACAATTACTCCGATTTCGTTTACAGCGTAACGACTCATATCAGCTAAACTGATATCAAATGAAACACAGTACATAACATCTCTATCTAAAGGCTGCGGAAGTTGAACTTCTAAGTAATTTCTCTTAAGCTTAGGATCTTTCGAATAAGCACGGAATCCGGCGTAACACAAACCACTAGCAGCATCTTGCTTGCCATAGTTGTTTAATGGAATACCTACCTTATCTCCCTTTGCACCTTCACCATATATATCTGCAGGCACAGATGATGCAGCGAACCAATCTGAGACTAATTCCTCCATCTGACCATAAGACTTTAACTTCTTTATATTAGTATCTTCGAATCCACCGTTTGGCACGAGGTTTTTATCCTGAGCCTTTAGACCCACTGTGCAGGTTAAGATTAATGCTGAAGCAGTTGCAGCGCGAAATAGGTTCTGAATTTTCATGCTTGCAATTTAGCATACATAATGCCAAACTCCCTCAAGCTCTTAGTGTAGAATCTTAAAGACTGCCTCTCTAAGCAACATTCCGTCAGTTGTAGTAGCGTTTCCCTGACCTTTTGATTTCTTGTCTGCGTCACGTAAATACCCAAATATTTTAGCAACTTTTACTTGCGAATAAATCCTTGATGCAGAAGCGTATTCCTTAACAGCATATGGACTACATGACATAGCCTTGGCAGCTGCATTTTGGCTTTTATCCTTAAGTCCATGGTAGACAAAAATCCTATTAAAATAGTTCAATAGAATAGGTGCAATCATAGCCATAGGGTTGTTTTTTGGATTTGCTTCAAAGTAATTAACAATGCGTGACGCCTTTTCTATATTTTTAGTACCAAGAGCCTTTTGAAGTTCGAAGATATTGTACTCCTTACTTATCCCAATATGCTTCTCAATATCCTCAGAAGTCACCTTTGCCTTACCCTTTATCACAAGTTTTAACTTAGTTAATTCGTTACAAACTTTTCTCAAATCATTGCCTAAATAATCAGCTAACATTTGGACAGCATTAGGCTCAATATCAAGCCCTTCATCTCTTGAATATACCTGTATCCACTGAGGTAATTTATAATCTCGAACCTTTTCACTGTGAAATAAAACACCACTCTTACTGAGAATTTTTACTGCCTTCAGCCTCCCGTCAATTTTCTTATTCATAAAGGCCAAAACAAGAACGGTCGATCTAACTGGCTTTTCAGCATATGCCTCTAATTGTGCAAGCTCATCCTTTCTACGCCAGCATTTTAAATCTTGGGCTTCTTTGATGAGAACTAGTTGTCGCTCACTCATCATTGGAAATCTTCTAGCAGCAGCCAACACCTCACTAAGTTCTACATCTCTACCATAAAGGATGGTTTCATTAAAATCCTTTGAAGATTCCTCAACAGAGTTATCTAAGATTGCTTTTGTAATTTCCTCAATGAAAAACGACTCCTCCCCGTGGAGTAGGTAAATAGGCTGGAATTTTCCCGCTTTTAATTCCCTTATAATCTGCCTATGCGCCATAGTGCTAAATTATGTATAACTACCTTTACACCATGTCACGAATTGCCGATCAAACGGAACTAAATTTCCCTAGGCCTACACTTTTAGCAAGAAGCGCTGAAAATCACGATGAAATTCAGTGTCTAATTCGCAGGAAGTGGCTCAAATTAGAGCCTGAAGAATGGGTAAGACAGCACCTTATAGCATATTTAAGTACTTGCCTTGGATACCCAATGGGATTAATGGCTGTAGAGCACAGGCTGAAATTGAACGATGTAGAAAAAAGGGCAGATTTAGTATGTTATAATAACAATGGACAACCTGTTTTGCTTGCAGAATGTAAGGCTCCAAATATTAAGCTATCCCAAGATACATTAGACCAAGCAGCGAGGTATAATTTAGTATTAAATGTACCAAATCTCCTACTAACAAATGGTAATCAACACTATGCAGTGAGAACGGATATAAATTCTCCGGTAAAGGTCCTTAAAAGCATCCCTCCTTTTGAGCAATAGTTATTCGTACTTTCGCAGCATCAATTTTTAAGAATGAAGATTACAGAAATTCTAGCAATCGCGGGAAAGCCCGGTTTATACAAAATCATTGCTTCTTCAAGCAAAAATCTAGTTGTTGAATCAATGTTTGATGGTAAGCGCGTAAGCGTTCCCGGTTCATCAAGAGTTAGTAGCCTTGGTGACATTACAATGTACACTCATAAAGAGGACATAGCACTTATTGATATTCTCAACAACATGCACAATAAGACAAAAGGAGAAAAAGCTCCTAATCATAACTCATCTAATGCATCAGAGATTAGAGAATTTATTGATTCTGTTGTTTTGGATTTGGACCACGATAGGATTTACAATTCAGATCTTAAAAAGCTTGTTCAGTGGTACAACATCCTTTTAGATAAGAACGCTTTCCCACTCGAAGAAGATGAAGTTGAGGAAGAAGCAAAATCTGAAAAGAAAAAGTAATATGAATAAAATTACAGTTATAGGTGCTGGAACGATGGGTAATGGAATTGCTCATGTTTTTGCACAAAAGGGTCACCCAGTTATTCTAATTGACCGTTCTGAAGAATCCCTTGAAAGAGCTCTTGCTACAATAGACAGAAACTTGGGTCGTCTCGTTACAAAAGAGCGAATTACAGATGACGTAAAGGCTTCAACTTTAGCAAACATCTCAACTTCCACAGACCTAATTTCTGCGGTTGCAAATGCAGATTTAGTTGTTGAGGCTGCAACTGAAAATATTGATTTAAAAATTAATATTTTTGAAGATATAGACAAGGCAGCGCCTGCTAACTGTATCCTCGCTACAAACACTTCGTCTATTTCAATTACTAAAATTGCTGCAGCTACTTCTCGTCCAGAAAGAGTTATTGGAATGCACTTTATGAATCCAGTTCCAATTATGAAGCTAGTGGAAATCATTCGCGGCTACAGAACTAGTGAAGAGACTTGTGAGGCTGTAATGAAAGCAAGCGAAGCTCTTGGCAAGGTGCCTGTTGAAGTAAACGATTACCCAGGTTTTGTCGCAAACCGAATCTTAATGCCAATGATCAATGAAGCAATCATCACTTTAAACGAAGGGGTTGCTGGTGTTGAGGAAATTGACACAGTCATGAAGCTTGGTATGGCACACCCAATGGGACCATTACAGCTTGCAGATTTCATTGGTTTGGACGTTTGTCTAAAAATTATGGAAGTGTTACAGGAAGGTTTGGGATCATCAAAATATGCTCCATGTCCACTCCTAGTTAATATGGTAACAGCTGGTCGTCTAGGAGTTAAGTCAGGTGAAGGATTTTATGTTCATACAAAAGGTTCAAAGGAATTATTAGTATCTTCATTCTTTAGTTAGTAAAATCCTGAAGAAGTCATAATAATGAACCAACAAATAAGAACTTTTCTTTTAACTAACCTTATATTTCTTTCTATATCTGTATCTGCACAGATTGATTTTCTTACTTCAAAAACACACATTAGTAGTGATGTCACGTACATAAATATTGACGCACCTCTAGTTGAAGAAGAGTTAAATGGTAAAAACGGTGACTATTTTGAATTCGCAAAACTTATCCCTGTTAATATTAATTTAATTGAACAAGGCGAAAAAACAGAACTAATTAATGGAAACATTTGGCGTATTGCCCTACATTCTGAAGGAGCAAAAGCAATTTCTTTATACTACAATGAATTTAATATCCCATACGGCGGAAAGCTAATAATTTACAATCCATCTCAAGACCAAAAAGCGGGGCCATATACATATGAAGATGTTCATTCTTCGGGAGTTTATGCAACGGAACTGATACTAGGCGAGAAAATCATACTAGAATACTTCCAACCTAACTACCAACCACAAATAGCTTCAATAAATATTGAAAATATAGCTTACGCATATAAAATATTAGGAGGCGGTTCTGATTATTGTCAAGTGAACGCAAATTGTCCAGAAGGAGATGAATGGGAGGACCAAAAAAAAGCAGCTTGTCGGATTCAAATTTCAAATGGATGGAGTGTCGGTCTTTGCTCAGGATCTATGATAAATAACACATCTAACAATTGTACTCCTTACGTGTTATCTGCCGATCATTGTTTTAGTGGAGGAAACATAAGTGGATCAAGTTTAAACCAATGCATCTTTTATTTTAACTATCTCACGCCATCATGTTCTAACAGCTCTCCAGGTTCCGATGCCATTACTGGCTGCTCACTAATTTCAAATAGTGGTGGAGAAGGTTCTGGTGGCGACTCTGATTTTTTCTTGGTACAACTTAATCAAGAGCCTGATTTTAACCCATTTTATGCAGGATGGAATAGATCAAATACAGCTTCAAGCGCAGGAGTAAGTTTACACCATCCATCAGGAGATGTTATGAAAATAAGCACCTATAACTCAACATTACAATCTACAGGAGGTTTAGGTGGAGGTGGAAACAACAATACGCATTGGAGAGTTTATTGGACAGAAACTCAAACAAATTGGGGCGTCACAGAAGGCGGATCTTCAGGGTCACCTATTTTCGACTCTAATAAACTGATTGTTGGTGATTTAACTGGCGGATCTTCATATTGTAATACGCCTAACTATCCGGATATTTATGGAAAAATTTGGTATAGCTGGGATCAAATGGGCAATAGTGCTAATCAGCAATTAAAACCTTGGCTAGACCCAAATAATACAGGTGTTCTCACACATATGGGTATGTATTGTAATGGAGCTCCTGGGTGTACTGATCCAGATGCTATAAACTTCGATCCAGATGCAACAATTGATGAT
>PBMY01000011.1 GCA_002722795.1 Crocinitomicaceae bacterium | reverse complement strand
CATCGTAACCAGTAACAGTGTAACATCCGTCATTAAGACAAACGCTAGAAGCACCTGCAACACCTGAAGCAACTAAGTTGCCATCAGCATCTGCAATGTCCCAAGAAATCTCGCTTGCCCATGATCCACCGCTGATATCTACAGCAAGGTCTGAACCTTCACATTCAGCTGGAGGATCTACTGGATCGTCTCCGCCTTCAACACATAGTTCAGCCGAACCAACGTCTACTAAAGGGCCATCCCATGACATAAGAACATTACCATCTGGGTCAGTAGCAGTCGCTATGTTTCCGTTCCATCCGTCTCCGTATGCATCGTAACCGTTAAATGAATAGCAGCCTTCATCAAGACATACACTTGTAGCACCGGCAACACCATTAGTAACTAGCATGCCATCAGCATCTGTGATGTCCCAAGAAATCTCGCTTGCCCATGATCCACCGCTAATGTCAATGTTGACATCAATGCACTGGGCCATAACTGGGGTTGAACAAATAATTGCGAAAGCCGCGAGCGCCGTCGTCAATTTCGAATATAAATTAAACATATGAACAGGTTTTAAGTTATTTAACCATTAATTATTTTCACATTTATTAAACCCTTCAAGGGCATATAAAAACTTCTGTATTCATTAGTCGTTACAGCACATCAAGGGTTGCCTCAAAATCTAAAATATGCTAAAATTAGACTTTTCAACGCGTTAAATTTATACGCTTACAACCGAAAATCCAACAATAGAGATAAAAATTCGTTGGAAAAATTTAACAGTTGGTAGAAAATATCCAATGATTCGACGAGTATTTATCCAAAATCATAACATTTGATTGTGCCAGCTCTCAGAGACCTTCTGAACCAGTTTTTCACGCATTTCTTGCACTGTCAAAACATTTGTATTAATTGTGTATTCATCTAGTGAAATGGTGCCATTTCGACACTTTTCATGAAAATCATGCAAATCACTAACATCCCAAGATCCATTTAGTGTAGGTATAGAAGATGTATGAAGTACCCAATTGCGAGAAAACCAATCAATCCCCGACGATTGTAGATGCCTATTCAGCGAATCTATTGAGCATCCCGTGGCTGTTTGAGCTTTTTCATCAACCACAATAAGTAGAACCCTATTTGCGATAAGCTTAAATGAAGCATCTAGCATAGCGCCATGTGCTTTCCAACTTTCAAGAAATGCTTGCAATGAACTTGAGAACTCCTCAAGCTTTGTAGGCGTTAAGAAATTATTTGAAGTGTAAACAAATAGTCTTGCAGACAATGAGATGTTTGGAAATAACTCTGAAGTCATGAACTATGTATATAAGGTGTTGTAATTTTGTATCGTGATTAGAATCTCAAATATCGCTACTTTTTTGCTGGTTTGCATAGGCTTTGGTTTTAATGCATATGCTCAACCTGATTTGACACATGTTGATAATGTAAATGCAGCGGGGAATGCTACTCTTCACTGGGAGGTGTTTTCTCCAATTGGTGCAGAAGAATTCGTACACAACGAAATCAAGGTGTTTGATCTTTTGCTAAACGAACTCAGCATTAACCCACACATTATAGGTCCAGATGTAAATACTGGAGTGCTTCCTACGGGATGGGTAATGCCATCCTTCATGTATGATGCAAATACATTTGCACATTGCTATGTCGGTGTTCAGGTTACAACTTTAGATGGTGGAGTTACTCAAGATCCATCACCCACATCTCCAATGTTGTGCTCCATACATCTGAGTGCTGTTATTGGAGCTAACCCTGGAGATATTGATTTAGTTTGGAACAGTCCTTATGCTATAAGTGGATTTGCTGCAGGTGGAGATTTTGTCATAGAGAAACTAAACGAGGTAACTGCGGTGTGGGATGTTGTGGCAACAATACCTGACAATGTATTAGGCGGAACCTATACGGACAACCCAGGGCCTTGTGCAAGTGTTCATATATATAGAGTTAAGCAACTTGCCGCAAATGGGGTTGACGAAAATGTTTCAAATACAACCGACTTAGTAACTGGTGCCGGAAATATGAATGTCCCAACAACAACACATGTTGACGTTGACCCATCAACAGGTTTAGCCGTAGTATACTTTGACTATGAGGTAACGGAAGAAACTCTTGGATACATTATATACAAATGCTCATCTTCAGGGTCTGCTGAGGTTCTTCAAATTGGCGATCCAAACATGCTATCTGCTTCAATTCCAACTTCGCTAGCATCTACTGAGCCAGAGAGTTACAGGGTAGCAGCTTTTGATTGCATTAACGATGATGGTACTCCAAACCCAAATGCAGCCGGCGAATGTGCTAGTACAGTTTTTGCTTCTGCATTTCAAATTCCTTGCACTGATAGGGCCCAAATCTATTGGACCGAACCCTTTGGAATGGATGGGGGTGTAAACACTTACACTGTTGAGTACAGTATATATGACGACGCTTCAGGATTATGGAGTTCTTGGATGCAAACTGCTGTTTTGAACGCAGATGCCGGCTCATACTTACATGAAGGAGTTAATGTAGACAAAACTTACAGATACAGGGTTGTTGCTGAATCAACCACAGGTAATGTTGCTAGGTCAAACAATTACGAAGTGACTTTTGCATATCCTGACGCTCCTGACGATCCAATTATTTCGAGGGCATCTGTATTGACAAATAGCTCAGTAGAAATTGTTGTTGAAACTGACCCTCTTACAACAGAGGTTTGCTCTTATCAGATTGAGCGCAAATTTGATTCAAGTGACGAATGGCTTCGTATTCTAGCCCCACAGTCTAGCACTATGGGGATGACATTGACATTTATAGATAACAGTGTAAATACAGATGCAAAATCATATACCTATAGATGTGTCATGATCAACGATTGTGGCGCTGAGGTTGGAGTATCTAATATTGGATCAACAATCTTTCTACAGGGATGGCAGTCAGATGATCCTGAAGCGTTTCTAAACAATTTGATTTGGAGTCATTATGAAGAATTCCCTCAAGGAATTGGATCATATGAGCTTCTTAGGTCAAGCACTAGAAATGAACCTGCATCTCCGCTAACTACTCTTCCCGGAAATGTAAATTACGCTGAAGACTATGTCGGTGACCTAATCAAAGAACCCGGTGACTTTTGTTACACAGTTATTGCTCTTGAGAACAACACATCTATTGGATTAAATGGTGCTAAGTCAAATAGAGTTTGCTTGACTGAAGAACCACTTATTTGGATTCCAACCGCATTTACTCCAAATGGAGATTTAAATAATGACTGGTACCCTTGGAACCCTACGCCAGACATAGTGACAGGAGAAATTGTAACTAATTTGGGTTTTGTCAGCGATAGTCTACCATCTGGTGGTGCTGTTTTTAATATGAAAATTTTGTCTAGATGGGGTGATGTTATCTTCAGTAGCGAGTCAATTGACAACTGTTGGGATGGCACAATAAATGGCGAACAGGTCCCCGACGGAGTTTATTCTGCAGTAATCCGAATTCTCGACGGCTCAGGAAAATGGCACGTCATCGTGCAACCTGTCCAAGTGCTCACACCTTGATTTAGCTTTTAATTCGTATATTCGCCCGAATCGTTGACCGAAGGTAGGAAAGCGAGATAACACGATTCAATCTTTTAAATCATGCCTATTTCAGATGCTAAGTTCTTCGGCGAAGGTTTAACCTACGACGATGTTCTGCTAGTTCCGGCCTACTCGGAAGTTTTGCCTAGAAATACAAATCTTACAGCTCAGTTTTCAAGAAACATTGAGCTTAAGGTGCCAATTGTGTCAGCAGCAATGGACACTGTAACTGAAAGTGCAATGGCAATAGCCATTGCTCGTGAGGGCGGTATTGGTGTAGTTCATAAAAATATGAGCATAGACTTACAAGCTAACGAGGTAAGAAAAGTAAAGAGGTCAGAGAATGGAATGATCCAAGATCCTGTTACCCTTAAGAGAGGTGCTAGTGTAGGAGATGCTCTTGACATAATGAAGGAGCACAAGATTGGAGGAATACCTGTTGTAGATGATAATAATCTACTTGTTGGAATTGTTACAAATAGGGATTTACGATTTGAAAAAAAGAGATCGCGTTCAGTTAACGAAGTAATGACTTCAGAGAATCTAATCGTCACAAAGGACGGTTCAGATTTTAAAAGAGCTGAGCAAATGTTGAGAGAGCATCGTATTGAAAAGCTTCCGGTAGTTGATGACAATGGAAAGCTAGTTGGTCTAATTACGTATAGAGATATTATAAAACTCACTGAGTTCCCTATGTCTTGTAAAGACAGCTACGGAAGACTCAGAGTTGCAGCAGCTGTTGGAGTGACATCAGACACAATGGACAGGGTTCGGGCTCTTGTAGACGCAAGTGTAGATGCAATCATAGTTGATACTGCTCATGGACATTCTAAAAGCGTAATTGAGTTAGTTAAGAAAATAAAGGATTCTTATCAAAAGATAGACATTGTCTGTGGAAACGTAGCTACAGGATCTGCAGCTTTAGCATTAGTTGAAGCCGGTGCAGATGCAGTGAAAGTTGGAATAGGGCCTGGTTCTATTTGTACTACAAGAATTATTGCTGGAGTAGGAATGCCTCAATTAAGTGCAGTAATGAACGTTGCAAAATCCCTAGAAGGAACAGGCGTGCCAGTGATTGCAGATGGAGGTGTACGTTATACTGGAGATATTGTAAAGGCTCTAGCTGGAGGAGGAAACACCGTAATGGTTGGATCTATGTTAGCAGGAACTTCTGAGAGTCCTGGCGAAACAATAATATTCGAAGGCCGTCGTTTTAAAGGATACCGAGGAATGGGTTCAATTGAAGCAATGCAAAAAGGATCAAAAGACAGATACTTCCAAGACACTGAAGATGATCTAAAGAAATTAGTGCCGGAGGGTATTTCAGGAAGGGTGCCTTATAAAGGGACTGTCCAAGAAGTAATGTACCAAATTGCTGGTGGGATTAGATCAGGAATGGGATATTGCGGATCAACTGACATTAATACTTTACAATCAGACTCTCAGTTTGTCCGAATTACAAATGCAGGCATGAAAGAGAGCCATCCTCACGATGTTATGATTTCAAGAGAGGCACCTAACTACAGTTTAAGATAAATGAAACTAAAGATATTTTTAGCAGTCTTCGCTACTGCTTTTGCTTGTTCAATCACAAACGCTCAATCGTCTAAAACTGTTCTAACAATAGATCAAGAACAGGTAAGTATCTCAGACTTTGAACACATCTACAAAAAGAACAACAACGAGACTACAATTACAAAAGAGGGTCTAGATGAATATATGGATCTATTTGTAAAGTTTAAACTTAAAGTTATGGAAGCTGAGGCACTTGGCATGGACACAGTCCAGGATTTTACAAGAGAGCTTGCGGGATATAGAAAGCAGCTTTCAAGACCGTATTTAGTCGATACAGAATTGCTTGATGAATTAGTTCAAGAGGCATTTATTAGACAACAAGAAGATGTAAGAGCGAGACATATTTTAATTACTGTTGTAGTAAACGCTGTACCTTCAGATACTATTAGAGCTTGGAACAGAATTAATAAACTTAGAGATAGAGTTCTTGCTGGGGAGGATTTTGAAACTGTTGCAAGGTCTAAAGGTGGTTCAGATGATCCTTCTGTAGTCCAAAACGGTGGCGACTTAGGTTGGTTCACTGCATTTCAAATGGTATTCCCATTTGAGGAAGAAGCCTATAACACTGAGGTTGGAAAGGTTAGCGATATTGTAAGAACTCGTTTTGGATACCACTTCTTGGAGGTGACAGGAAGAAGAGAAGCTAGAGGCGAAATTCATACAGCTCACATTATGGTAAGAGTGACTGATACTAAAAACAAAGCATTGCTTGAAACAGGTAAAACTGAAATAGACGCTGTAAATCAATTCTTAAAGAATGGAGAGTCATTCGAGTCTTTAGCTCTTAAGTACAGTGATGATGAGAGTTCAAAAAGCAAGGGTGGAGTATTGCCTTGGTTTGGTTCGGGAAAAATGGTGGAAGAATTTGAAGATGCTGCTTTTGCTTTAGAAAAAGATGGCGACATCAGTGAACCATTTTTGACTAATTATGGGTGGCACATTGTAAAGCGTTTGGGCTACAAAAAACCCCAATCATTTGAAGAGATCGAAAAATCTTTGAGGAAAAAAGTAAGCAGAGATATGAGAGCTGAAGTAACAAAGACTTCATTTATCAAAAAGCTTAAATCTGAATACACATACAGAATTTTTCCAGCAAGGGTAAATAACTTAAGGATTGCTGCCAATAGTATTGATAGTGTATTCCAAAAAGGACATCCTCTAGTAATAAGTAAGACTTCAAATTTAGAAGATATCTGCATACCATTCGAGAAGAAGACTCTATTCTCAATTGCTGGTAACAACACAACTGTAGGAGAATTTGTAGAATTTGCGAATACAGTAAAAATCAGAAATATTGAAAAGGGAGGAGATGCTGTAATTGATGATTTAGTTAAGAGATTTTCTGATGAAAAACTTATAGCTCATGAGGATGCTAAGCTAGAAGAAAAGCACGACGATTTCAGATTATTGATCAATGAGTACCACGATGGAATTCTGCTTTTTGAGCTAACTGACAAAATGGTTTGGAGTAAGGCTGTCAAAGATTCGGTAGGACTAGTTAGATTTCATGCTAATAATACGAATGAGTTTATGTGGGGAGAGCGTTTGGACTTTAGTGCGTATACATGTAAAAATTCTCAAATTGCATCCAAAGTAGAAAATGCATTAAAGAATGGTGAAAGTATAAGAGAGTTAAGGAAATCTATGCTTAAAGATCAACCTTTAGCGATTAAGATCGAAGAAGGATTATTTCTAGAAGGAAGTAATAACTGGGCTGACTCATTGTTTGTAGCAAAATCTAATGGTTCTTTTGACGAAGGAATAAATATTATTAAACTATCAGCTGGTGGAGATGCAATTGTAGTTATGGATGTAAGAGGGTTTGTTCCTGAGACTCCAAAGACTTTGGAAGAAGCAAGAGGCCAAGTAATTGCAAGTTATCAAGATCACCTAGAAGTTGAATGGGTGGAAACTCTACTCAAAAAATACTCTGTTAATGTTAATGAAGAAGTTCTTTACGAGCTTATCGATTAACACCCTTGGGGTAATCTTTATGTTGGGGGCATTGTGCACTCAATCTTGTTCTACCTCTAATTTTGATTCTAACGAAATAGTGGTGGTTGAAGCTTTTGGCAAAACCCTCACTCTAGATACAATTTCTTCAAGAATCCCAAACAATATGAGCTATGATGATAGTCTTATTTTGGCAGACAGAATCATAAATGGATGGATAAGAGAACGTGTTCTACTTGCACAAGCTGAAAAATCTCTTACAGATGAGGATGGTAAATTCTCTCGTCAAATTCAAGCATATAGAAATGCTCTTCTAGTTAGTGAGTACGAAAATAGATATGTCAATTCTAGGCTAAACAGAAACGTAACTGACGATGAATTAGAATTGTTCCACAGTGCAAATCCTGAACTTTTTAAACTTCCAGAGCACGTTGTAAGGGCTGTATTTTTGCATCTACCAAAAGAGGAAGTTGATTTAGATTCAGCTAAGTTTTGGCTTTCAAAGGCAGATTCAATCACAATGCCTAAACTCGAAAAATGGTGTATAGAGCATAACGCATCATATGCTATTGACACAGAATATTGGTGGTTCTTAAGTGACTTGCTAGACCAAATTCCAATGCATATATACAGATTGGAAGATCAACTTAAAAGAAGAAAGGTGATTGAGTTTAGTGCTGAAGGAAGGACTTACATGATGAAGATTTTAGACTATAAATTCAAAGACCTCCCTTCTCCCCTAGCAATTGCTAGCGAAAGAATTGAAGAAATTATAATACAAGAGAGGAGGAGTGATTTACTTGATGACTTACGAGATGAATTAGTAAAAGAAGCTTGGTCATTAGGACTTATTAGCAGAGATAGTATTCCACTTTAGAAGTACCTTAGCGACCATGCAAAATATTAATCGCATTACAGCTTTAGTATTGTTTTGTCTAGTTGCCATAAATGCATTAGGCCAAAATGATTCATATCAACTTTTAGATGGCATAGTAGCAGTTGTAGGAGATGAAATTATCCTAAATAGCGAATTAGATGAGAGGATGCTTCAGGAGGAAATGCAGGGGAAGCAATTAAAGGAATCGGACAAATGTCTAATCTTGGAAGACGTTCTTTTTGAGAAGCTACTTCTTCACCATGCAAAGGTTGATAGTCTAGAAGTCACGGACGCTGAAGTGATGGATGAGGTTGATAGACGTTTGGCCTATTACATCAATATGCTTGGGAGTATAGAAGCTTTTGAGACACAATATGGCAAAACTGTGACTCAGTGGAAGGATGATTTTGGAAAGCCTATTAGAGAACAACTTTTGGCCCAAAAAATGCAGCAACAAATCAACCAACAGGTGAGAGCTACACCTGCTGAGGTAATAGAATTTTTTGAAGCTACTTCAAAAGACAGTTTACCACTCATACCCGAGGAGATCAGCTATAGTGAAATTGTAATTCAGCCTCAAATCCTTGAATCCCAAAAGCAAGCTCTTCGAGACAAGCTCGATTCAGTTCGCACACTTGTTGCTTCTGGAAAATTATCCATGACTTTGGCAGCTACTAGATATTCTGAAGATCCTGGATCTAAATATAAGGGCGGTTGCTATACAGACATTAGAAGAGGTCAGTTTGTTCCTCAATTTGAGGCAGCGGTGTTTGACACTCCTATCGGCGGTTACTCTCCAGTATTCGAAACCGATTTTGGCTTTCACTTTCTAAAAGTGACAGATCGTAGAGGCGAGCAATACAGTGCATGCCACATTTTGATGAAGCCCACAATTGACGAAAACGAACTAATTCGAAATGGCTCAACTATCGATAGCCTCTACAACGACTTGAAAGTTGGCAAAATCACATTTGATGATGCGGTGCTTAAATACTCGACAAGAAAAAGTTCTGCTAACCAAAAGGGGCAAGTCGTCAATGAAAGAGATGGGGGTATAAAGTTTGGAGTAGATGAACTCGACCCAAATATTTATTTCCTTTTAGACCCTTTAGCAGAAGGCGGTTTCAGTGCACCAATTCAATTAGTTGATGACGATGGGAATGGATACTACACTATTTTAAAACTAGATGCTAGGCACGAGGCTCACAGAGCTAATCCAAAAGATGACTACGCACTTTTCCAATCACAAGTTGAAAATGAGATGAGAGCTAAAGTCATGGACAATTGGGTAAAGAAAAATGTAGTCCAAACTTATATTAGGCTTGACCCCAAGTTTGATGGCTGTGAATTCAACATGTCTTGGGATTAGTATATTTGGCTTCAGAAAAGAAATAATGAGCGACAAAGAAGAATTAGATAGACTGAGGAGTAAGCACAGTGAGTTGCTCGATGAAGTAGGTAAAGTCATTGTTGGACAAGAGGCTGTGGTACGTGAGGTAACCATGGCAATTCTTGCCGGCGGGCATTGTTTACTCGTTGGAGTACCTGGTCTTGCTAAAACACTTTTAGTAAATACTGTTGCAAGTGCTCTTGGATTATCGTTTAACAGAATTCAGTTTACTCCAGACCTTATGCCTTCAGATATAACTGGTTCTGAGGTATTGAGTGAGGAAAGGAAGTTTGAATTTGTGAAGGGGCCTTTATTCGCAAATATTGTACTTGCTGATGAGATTAACCGAACACCACCCAAAACTCAAGCTGCTCTTTTAGAGGCCATGCAAGAGAGAAACGTAACGATAAACGGACAAGCTTACGATCTCCCATCACCATTTTTTGTTCTAGCAACTCAGAACCCTATTGAACAAGAAGGAACCTACCCTCTACCTGAAGCTCAGCTCGATAGATTTATGTTCAATACATGGGTTGATTACCCTTCTTTTGAAGAAGAATTAAATGTTGTAAAACAAACAACTGGTGTTGAATCTGCAACAGTAAAGCCAATTCTTTCTGGAGAAGAAATTATAGAAGCTCAGGCTCTTATCCGTAGAATGCCCGTAGCAGATAATGTTCTTCAATACGCAGTTAGCCTATGTTGCAAAACTCGACCTGAAAGAGACCTAGCTACTGAAGATGTAAATAAATATCTAAGTTGGGGAGCTGGTCCTAGAGCTTCTCAATTCCTAGTAATTGGAGCTAAAGTAAATGCTGCACTAAGTGGAAAATACAGCCCTGATATAGAGGATGTACAATCAGTAGCAATGCCTATTCTAAGACACAGAATTGTTCGCAATTACAAAGCAGAGGCTGACGGCATGACAGTCGAGAAAATCATTTCTAGTCTGCTTTAATGCTTAATCTTCTCGTTATCTTTCAGGTTAATTTTTCGTAAAAACCAAGTAACCAAAATTAGCCTACTTTACAGTTCTATGCCGGTATAAGCTCGCCGCTTACTTCTCCAAAACCAATTAGTCCTTTAGAGGCGCGCATAACTACTGTGTCACCATCTTGTATGAATTTACGTTCTGAACCGTCCGGCATTAAAACAGGTTTTGTCCCTTTCCAAGAGATTTCTAACATTGAACCAAAAGAACCTTCTTCTGGCCCCGAAATAGTGCCAGATGCAATCATATCACCCCCCCTGATATTACATCCATTTACAGTATGATGTGCTAGTTGTTGGCGCATATTCCAATACATGTGTTTGAAGTTTGATCGACAAACTACTTTACCCTGTCCATTAGGTGGGACTATCTCAACTTCAAGATCTAAATCGTAATGTGAAGGGCCATCGTATTTTAGATAAGGCAGTACTTCCGGATCTTGGTTTGGTCCTGAAACTCTGTATGGATCGAGAGCGTCAAGTGTAACTACCCAGGGAGAAATGCTTGATGCAAAGTTTTTACCTAGGAAAGGTCCCAAAGGTATGTATTCCCACTTCTGAATATCTCTAGCAGACCAATCATTAAAAAGTACTATTCCAAAAATGAAATCCTCTGCTTCATATGTTGTGATAGGTTCACCTAAACCCTTTCCTGGGTGAGTTATAAAGGCCATCTCAAGTTCGAAGTCTAATAATCTTGAAGCCCCGTATACCGGAGGTTGATCATCAGCTAGTTTTAGTTGACCATGAGGACGTTTAACTTGAGTCCCACTAACTACAATAGAGCTTGCTCTACCGTGGTACGCAACTGGCATATGCTTCCAATTGGGCAAAAGTGCATTTTCTGGATCGCGAAACATTTTTCCAACATTGCGAGCATGATCTTCAGATGAATAACAATCTGTATAGTCACCTACCATAACAGGCATATGCATTTTCGCATCTGACATTTCAATTAAACATGTTAATGAAAATGTAGAATCAGTTAGTTCAGTAGAATCTGACCTTAATAATTCACTTATCCTATTTCTTAGAGCTGAGGATGAAGCCTTACCGTGATTGATTATGCCATTTAAAGTAGATGTAGCAAAGTCTGTTTTAGACATACCAAGGTTGGCTAAAAATCCACCTTCATATAAATTCTGTAAATCCAACACTTTATCTCCAATAGCAACGCCTACACGGGGTGAGAGAGTGTCGGTTGAGAAAATGCCGAAGGGTAAATTTTGAATTGGAAAATCAGATCCTTCAGGTACTTCAACCCAAGATTTAAGGTTGGGATTATTTGCTTCAATCATGTTGCGAAATTACCTCAACAAAGGGTAGCTTTACAAGTAGATGGAATTTGACTTAGAAGAAGAGAAGAAAGAAATCCTAAGAAGGTATAGAGGTTTACTGCGTGCGGCTAAGAATAGTAAGTCTCGCGAGGACAGAAAGGCTATACGTAAAGCCTTCGATTTGGCCTTAGACCTACACTCGGATCAAAGGCGTAAAAGTGGTGAACCATATATTTACCACCCCATTAGTGTTGCAAGAGTTGTAGCAGGTGAATTAGGCCTTGACACAACTTCCATCGTATGTGCCTTGCTTCACGATACTGTTGAGGATACCTCATTAACTCTTAAAGATGTCGAGAGAGAGTTTGGCATTAAAGAGCGAAATATCGTGGATGGTCTAACAAAAATGAGTGGCGTTTTCGAACCCGGCACAAGCGCACAAGCTGAAAATTTTAGAAAAATGCTGCTGACTCTAAGTAATGACGTTAGAGTAATTCTCATCAAGTTGGCAGATAGGCTTGACAACATGAGAACGTTAGATTTTATTAATCCTGGTAAACAACAGAAGATTGCTTCAGAGACATTATATATGTATGCCCCATTAGCTCATAGACTAGGCTTATATGCAATAAAAACAGAGCTAGAAGATCTTAGTTTAAAGTATAAAGAGACAGAGGATTATGAATTTATTAATTCTAGACTAAGAAAAACTAAGGATGTTAGGGCTCGATTTATTCGAAGCTTCTGTGCGCCAATAAAAAGAACTCTTGATGAAGCAGGGATAAAATACTCTGTCAAAGGAAGGCCCAAATCGATCTACAGTATTTGGCGAAAAATGCAGAACCAAAAAGTAAGCTTTGAGGAAGTCTACGACGTGTTCGCAGTAAGGATTGTTGTAGATACAGAGCAAGAAAAAGAGAAAAGTGAGATTTGGCGAACTTATTCTATTGTAACAGATTACTATCAGCCAAATCCGGATAGACTTAGAGATTGGATAAGTCTTCCCAAGGCAAATGGTTATGAAAGCCTACACACAACTGTTATGTCTCCTTCAGGAAAGTGGGTTGAAATTCAGATTCGTTCAGAAAGAATGGATAACGTTGCTGAAAAAGGATTTGCTGCGCATTGGAGATATAAAGAAGGTGGTGAAAGCACAGTTGGTGGTGACCAAATAGACAAGTGGCTCACTCAGATAAGGGATGTTCTTGAAAGTGAAAACGATGATGCAATTGAATTCATCGATGAGCTAGCGATGGATTTGCAATCAAATGACATTTTTGTCTTCACTCCAAATGGTGATATGATAACTCTGCCACAGGGTGCTACCACTTTGGATTTTGCCTTTAAGGTTCACACCAAGGTTGGAGAGAAATGTATCGGCGGTAAGGTGAATCACAAACTTGTTCCTCTAAGTCATGTTCTTGCAAGTGGAGACCAAATCGAAATAATCACCAACAAACGACAAAGTCCCAAAGAGGATTGGCTCAAGTTTGTAGTCACCTCTCATGCTAGACAGAAAATACGGCACGCTTTAAAAGAAAATAAAAGACGGCAAGCTGCAGCAGGCAAAGAAGCTCTTGAAAAATGGTTTAAGAAAATTGGAGTTCATTCTACTCTTGAAAACATTGAATCGCTTTATAGAAGATTAAAGCTTACTTCACCTCAAGATCTATATCATGAGGTTGCAATTGGGCTAATCAAGCTTGAAGAAATCACAAAGTTCAAGCTGAAGCAGGGTAAGTTTGTTTGGCCCAAAGGGCCCAAGCCTAGAACATCAAAAAAGACAGATATTTCAGAAAAATTTGTTAAGCAAAAGAAAGAAGACACTCTCCTGATTGGAGAAAACTTGCAGAAAATTGATTACACCCTTGCGCAATGTTGTAGCCCAATCCCAGGAGATGATGTCTTCGGCTTTATTACTGTTAGTGGAGGAATTAAAATTCATAGAAAAAACTGCTCTAATGCCACCAATATGCTTTCTAAGTATGCATATAGGATGATGAAGGCAAGATGGTCTTCAAAAGCAGCTAAACAGTTCGAGGTGAAACTAGCCTTTTCAGGAATTGATGATTTAGGATTAGTTAATCAGATTACACAAATAATCAGTGAAGATATGGAGGTGAACATGCGTGCAATTAGCATGGAAACTCACGATGGAATCTTCAGAGGATTTGTAAGTGTGTTAATCATGAACAAAAACCATCTTGAGGATTTAATAACTAAACTAAAAAATGTCTCAGGAGTTCACTCCGTTGAGCGTATTAAAGCAGAGTCATAATGTATCTTTGTCTTACCATATAGACAATGCTTAAAAACGAGACAATTAGTCAAGCCCGAGATTTGTTCGAGATTTACCTCGAACAAAACGGTCACCGCAAAACCCCAGAGCGTTTTGCTATTCTGTTGGAGATCTACGAATACGCAGGACACTTTGACGTAGACCAACTTTATTCTCAAATGAAGAATAGTGAATTCAGAGTGAGTAAGGCAACTCTTTACAATACATTAGATCTTCTTTTAGACTGTAATCTTGTTCGCAAGCATCAGTTTGACAACAAAAATGCTCAATATGAAAAGAGCTTTAGAGTTGCACAGCACGATCATGTTATAATAGCAGATACTGGAGAGGTGCTAGAATTTTGCGACCCTAGAATCCAACAAATTAAAGCAACTTTAGAAGATCTCTTCGACATAGAAGTGCTTCATCACTCATTAAACATATACGCAAAAAAGCGTACCAAATAAAACTGCATGAAAGCTGACGTATTGCTGGGCCTCCAATGGGGAGACGAGGGTAAGGGAAAAATCGTGGATGTTCTTACACCTAATTACAATGTAATTGCGAGATTCCAAGGAGGACCAAACGCAGGTCACACATTAATTTTCGACGGTAAAAAGCACGTACTTCATACAATTCCTTCAGGAATATTTAGAGATAACACACTAAACGTTGTGGGAAATGGAGTAGTTATTGACCCCGTTATTTTCAAAAAGGAAATTGACGCATTAGTTGAGCGTGGAGTTAACCCAACTAAATCATTAGTAATTTCAAGAAAAGCACATTTAATCATGCCTACTCACGGGCTGCTAGATGCTGCTTCAGAACAAGCTAAGGGGAAGGCCAAAATTGGTTCAACACTAAAGGGAATTGGTCCAACATATATGGACAAAACAGGACGTAACGGTCTTCGTGTTGGCGATTTAGAATCGCCACATTTCAATGATAGATATGAGGTATTAAAGCAAAAGCACATCCGCATGCTTAAGCAGTACCCTGAATACTCTTATGATTTAAGTCTGTATGAAGGCGCTTGGCTATCTGCTTTGGAAGAACTCAAGAATTTTAAGCTTATTGATTCTGAGCATGTCCTCAACAATGTACTAAATGAAGGGGAATGCATTCTTGCTGAAGGTGCACAGGGGACAATGCTTGATATAGATTTTGGGACTTACCCATTTGTAACCTCTTCAAATACTATTACTGCTGGTGCATGTACAGGACTTGGGGTACCACCAAATAAGATTGGCGAAGTGTTTGGAATTTTTAAGGCGTACTGCACAAGGGTTGGCTCAGGACCATTTCCAACAGAGCTGGACAATGCTACAGGCGAGAAATTGCGTAAGGCTGGAATGGAGTTTGGAGCTACAACTGGAAGACCAAGACGTTGTGGATGGTTGGATCTTCCTCAATTAAAGTATGCTGTTATGGTAAACGGAGTCACTCAACTTTGCATGATGAAGGCAGATGTTCTAGGTGAATTCGATGAAGTGCAGGTTTGTACACATTACATGCATAACGGCGAAAAGATTGATTACCTACCATATGGAATTAATCCTGATGAAGTTCAGCCTATCTACGAAACCTTGGAAGGTTGGCCCGGAGATTTAACTAGATTGCGTAAAAATGAAAATATCCCAGCTTCTTTAATTTCATATGTAAAAATGATTGAAGAGGTTGTTGGAGTAAAGGTTAGCATTTTAAGTGTTGGTCCTGACAGAGAACAAACACTTTTGCTAAATCCAAAATTAGCATGATCTATTGGTTCACAGGTCAACCTGGCCATGGTAAAACAACCTTAGCAAAAGGGCTTATTGCTCAGCTCAGGAGGCTTGGATATTCACCACATCACATTGATGGAGATGAATTAAGGGACATTACTGGAAATAAGGATTATTCTAAATCTGGGAGAGTTTTAAATGTTAGGAATGCTCAGAATATTGCCAGATATCTCCACCATAAAGGAGAAGTCGTAATCGTTAGTTTGATTGCCCCTTATCGAGAGATGAGAGAGGAACTAAAGTCAGCAGTTGATGTAACTGAGATTTATGTTCATACAGATGAAGTAAGAGGGCGAGAAGAAAACCACATTAGTAATTATGAGAAACCTCAACTCAATTTCATTGACATAGATACAGGGGCTACAACAGTTGAAGAGGGTGTTTCTACAATTTTAGACATTAGTCCAGTTCCATCAAAAGAGCTAAAAACTTTAGACAAAAGAAAAACCTTAGCAATTGATTTTGATGGAGTAATACATAAGTACAGTAACGGATTTCAGGGATTAGACAATGCTTATGATCCCCCTATGGATGGAGCTAGAGAGGTACTTCAAAGACTTAAGGAGAAAGGCTATGCCTTAAAGATTATGAGCTCACGTCCATCTCTAGTAATTGAAGAATGGTTGGAGAAATACGAGAT
The DNA here is from genome assembly GCA_002722795.1 of Crocinitomicaceae bacterium. GTDB lineage: Bacteria > Bacteroidota > Bacteroidia > Flavobacteriales_D > Sanyastnellaceae > UBA974. The sequence goes on along the minus strand of PBMY01000011.1, from coordinate 13,933 downwards.
GACGGATTTATTTGATAAAGTGAGTAATTCAAAATTTGCTGCAACTTTATATCTAGACGATAGAGGATTTCATTTCACAAACTGGGAAAATGTTGAAGAACGACTAGCAACACATCCTAAATTCGCACAATAATTTTAGGGTTTAAAACCTCCTTATTGAACTAACTAGTGGACAACAAAACATCTCGAATCAGACACCTTGCAAAAACTCTAACATGGAGAATTGTGGCGTCTGCAACAACATTCTCTCTTTTTTATATTTTTACTTCTGATTTAGAGAGTGCAGGGATAATAACAACCATCGAATTCTTTTTAAAAATGCTATTTTACTACATGCATGAAAGAGCTTGGTTTAAATATGGAAGATTAGGAAGGGATGACTAGTACAGACACATATAATTTAGATCACCTTGCAGAATTAGAAGCTGAATCCATCTATGTTATCAGAGAAGTGGCTGCTCAATTTGATAGACCAGCTATTTTATTGAGTGGAGGAAAGGATAGTATCGTGGTTACTCACCTTGCTGCTAAGGCTTTTGCCCCTGCTAATATCCCAATGCCCCTAGTTCATATTGATACAGGGCACAACTTCCCTGAAACTATTGAATTTAGAGATAGCCTTGTTGAACGTTTAGGGGCAACCCTAATTGTTGGTTCAGTTCAAAAAACTATTGACGATGGAAAGGTAAGGGAGGAAACTGGACATAACGCTAGCAGAAATAAACTTCAAACTACTACTCTGATTGACACTATTGAGGAAAATAAGTTTGATGCATGTATTGGAGGAGCTAGACGAGACGAGGAAAAGGCAAGAGCAAAAGAAAGATTCTTTTCTCATAGAGATGATTTCAGTCAATGGGATCCTAAAAATCAAAGACCAGAATTATGGAATTTGTTTAATGGGATGCATGCTCCGGATGAGCACTTTAGAGTTTTTCCATTGAATAATTGGACAGAACTTGATGTATGGAATTACATCTTGAAAGAAAGTATCCAACTACCAAGTCTCTACTATTCTCATCATAGGGAATGCGTAAGAAGAGATGGTCAAATTCTTGCTAATTCTGAATATCTCAACTTAAAGGAAAATGAGACTACAGAAATGATGCAGGTTAGATTCAGGACTCTTGGGGACTTGACTATTACTGGAGCTTTTGAAAGCGACGCTGATACATTGGAGAAAATAATTGAAGAAGTTGCTGTTACTAGAATAACAGAAAGAGGAGGAAGAATGGATGATAGGAGAAGTACAAGTGCAATGGAGGATAGAAAAAAAGAAGGATACTTCTAATGATTACATCAACACATCACAACGGTTTACTTCGTTTCACTACTGCAGGTAGTGTCGACGACGGAAAAAGCACTTTAATTGGAAGACTTCTTTACGATTCAAAAAGCATATTCCGGGACCAAATGGAGGCTATAGAAGAAGCCTCAAAACACAAAGGTCTAGAGGATGCCGACCTTAGTCTTCTTACAGATGGTCTTAGAGCTGAAAGAGAACAGGGGATTACGATTGATGTTGCATATAGATATTTTTCAACTCCTAAAAGGAAGTTTATTATTGCTGATACTCCTGGTCATATTCAGTACACTAGAAATATGGTTACCGGAGCTTCAACAGCTGATTTGGCCATTATCTTAATTGATGCTAGAAACGGATTGGTAGAACAAACCCACAGACACAGCTTTATTGCATCTTTATTAGGTTTACAGCACCTTGTAGTTTGTGTAAACAAAATGGACCTTATCGACTATGATGAAGAAAAATACAGAGACATAGTTGTTGCATTCAAAAGCTTCAGTTCTAGACTAGATATCAAGGATATTACATTCATTCCCATAAGTGCACTGAAGGGAGATAATGTAGTAGATAGTTCGGAGAGGATGTCTTGGTACGGAGGATCTACCCTACTTCACCATCTTGAAAACGTGCATGTGGGTGCTGATAGAAACCTTCAGGATTGCAGATTCCCAGTACAATATGTTGTGCGTCCTCAAACTGATAAACACAGAGATTTCAGAGGTTATGCAGGCAGAATTGCTTCTGGAGTATTTAAAAAAGGCGATGCAGTAGTTGCTCTTCCAAGCGGCATAGAAACGAAAGTTAAGTCAATCAAGCTAGGAGAAAAAGAACTAGATCTTGCGTTCCCACCCCTAAGTGTTGTTATGACTCTTGAAGATGACATAGATCTTAGTAGAGGAGAAATGTTGGTTAGAAAAAACAATCAACCTCAAATGATTAGCGAGGTCGACGCTAAAATTTGTTGGCTGGATTCAAGAGCATTAAATCCATCTTATAGACTTATACTTAGGCATATGTCACAAGAGGTTAGAGCGATGGTGTCAGACGTCCTTTATCGAATAGACATAAACACACTTCATAGGGATGAAGAAAACAAAGAAGTTGCGATGAATGACATAGCGAGAGTGAAGATTAAAACTGCTTCACCAATACTTGCTGACCCTTATCGCACTAATCGTACCACTGGTGCGTTTATCTTAGTGGACCCGAGCACGCATGCTACAGTTGCTGCCGGGGTTGTTGGATGATAAAACGGCTTAAATACACATTTTTACTTATTGGACTTTTGGCTTTTGCCACTTTTGCTCTAGCCCAAACCTCAGGTCCTACTAAAGAGCAAATTCAGATTCTTGGTGCAAACACCATTGAGCGTGACCCGCTTATCTCAGATGCAAGCCGTCTTCTTGGAAATGTAAAACTTGGATTTGGTGAAGCTGTCCTATACTGTGACAGTGCATATAGATTTGACAACGGAAGATTCGAAGTTTTCAGTAGCATCAAAGTAGTAAACGAACCCAACAATACCCTCTTTGCAGAATACGCTATTCTAAATCCGGAATACCAAACCATAACCGTTCGCGAAGACGTAGAGTTCCTTCACGATGAAATGAGTATCAAATGTCCAGAACTCATCTACGACATTGAGAGAAAACTTGTCAGCTACTACCAGCGTGCTCAGTTTGTCGACGGACTTAAAACTCTCGAAAGCAATCTCGGAACTTATAGCTCAAAATCCGGACGCCTTTACGCAGGTGGCAACGTAATCATAGAAGAAGGAGCAGATTTCATTGCCTCAGACTCTATTGCAATAGACAAAGAAGATCAGCACTTCTCAATTTTTAAGCGCACCCATATAGACATGGATGGCGCCCTCATAAATTGTTCCCGCGGCGAATTTGACGGAGCCTCAGAATCCGGATGGTTCTCTGGCAACGCAAGCATCTACGACAAGAAAGGCTTCCTAGCAGGTGACAGCATTGTCGTATCGCAAAAATCGGGCGATGGTTCAGCATGGGGCAACGTCGTAGTTAAAAACCCCTCGAAAACTTTGATAGTAACTGGAGTTTATGCAAACCGCACAAATAACATCGAAATCATTCATGGCGACTCTGCAACTCTAGCTATAGCGACAAATATCGAAGAGGGAGACACCTTAATTCTCGGTGCAGAAACATTAAGAAAAAGCGAGGATTGGCTATTTGCAGTTGGCGAAGTTGAATTCGAGCAGGGTGCATTTTCAGGCGAAGGTGATTCACTCAGCTGGGATCTTGATGCTGATGAGGTTTGGCTTTTAGGGAACCCAAAAGTGAGATCAGAAGAGGAAGAATTGAGCGGTGACAGTGTTAAAATGATCATAGACAAAAACAAACCTTCAGTACTTTCTCTAATTGGAAACGCTATGGTATTGAGTTACACAAACGATACTCTCCAAAACAAAATGATGGGCAAAACTCTTGATGCACAATTCACCGGAGGAGACATCGATTATGTTGACATAAAAGGAAACGGCAATATTCTTTATTATACCATTGATGATAGTAATAGTGTAAGCATCAACAAAGCGACTTGCTCTCACATTAAGATGCACTTTCGAAATCGAGAGGTCGAAAGTATTATACTTTTAAATAGTCCTGAGGGTAGTGTTAAAAAACTGAACTAATCACTAATTAGTGTAGTGGGAACTTTAACATGTGTTCCATCACAGCCCCACCAATTCTTTCTAGTGCTGTGTTATCTTCGTTGTTGCGAATAGCTTCATCTATCCAATCAACTAGCTGCTCCATATCGCTCTCTACTAATCCTCGAGTAGTAATAGCAGGAGTTCCAACTCTCATTCCCGAAGTCACAAATGGTGAGCGAGTATCAAATGGAACCATATTCTTATTTACTGTGATTTCAGCCTTACCAAGAGCAATCTCAGCATCCTTTCCAGTAATGTCTTTATTGCTCAGATCAATTAACATAAGATGGTTGTCTGTCCCACCGCTGATAAGGTTGTATCCTCTGTTTATAAAAGCAGATGCCATTGCTTGAGCATTATTAATAACCTGCTTACAGTAGTCCTTGTATGCGGGCTTTAATGCTTCGCCAAATGCAACAGCCTTTCCTGCAATTACATGTTCAAGTGGACCGCCTTGCATCCCTGGGAATACACCTGAGTCAAGAATTGAGGTGAACGATCTTACTTTGCCCTTCATTGTGGTTTTGCCCCAAGGGTTTGGGAAGTCCTTTCCCACCATAATAACTCCACCACGAGGACCTCTTAATGTCTTATGAGTTGTCGTTGTAACAACGTGACAATGTGGTAGAGGATCGCGCAGAAGTCCGGAAGCAATAAGCCCGGAAGGGTGACTCACATCGGCAAGCAAAATCGCTCCAACACTATCGGCGATTTCTCTAAAGCGAGCGTAATCCCAATCTCTAGCATAAGCTGAAGCACCACAAATAATCATTTGGGGTTTTTCTATTTCGGCAATTTCGGCAACCTTATCCATGTCAACTCTACCCGTGTCCTCTTCTACTCCATAGAAAACTGGATTGTACAATTTCCCAGAATAGTTTACAGGAGAACCGTGAGTGAGGTGTCCACCATGACTTAAATCAAATCCAAGAATCTTATCTCCAGGATTCAAACAAGCTAACATTACTGCAGAGTTAGCAGAAGCGCCTGAGTGAGGTTGAACATTTGCCCACTCTGCACCAAACAATTCACACAACCTATCAATTGCTAGTTGCTCTACCTCATCTACAAACTTGCATCCTCCGTAATACCTCTTTCTAGGAAGACCTTCAGCATACTTATTTGTAAGTATAGAACCCTGTGCCTCCATAACTGCTTGAGAAGTGAAATTCTCTGAAGCGATTAGTTCAGCTCCTTCTATTTGACGTTTGTGTTCACGCTCAATAAGAGTGGCGATTTGAGAGTCGGAATTGCTTAGTTGCATTGCATGTAAATTGAGGTTATCAAATATATGCTTAGCACAGGCTTACTTTCATCCATTAGATCGATAAATTTGGGCTGTAACAATATGCCTGATTCAACTCATAAATACACTAACGAATTAGCAAATTCTTCAAGCCCATATTTGAAGCAACATGCACATAATCCAGTGGATTGGATGCCATGGTGCGATGAAGCTTTCGAGAAAGCGCGTTTAGATAATAAGCTACTTTTTGTTAGCATTGGATATAGCGCTTGCCATTGGTGTCATGTTATGGAGCACCAAACTTTTGAGGATGAAGAAGCAGCCGAGTTTATCAATGAGCATTTTGTTTCAATTAAGGTTGATAGAGAGGAGAGACCAGATGTGGATGCTGTTTACATGCATTCGGTCCAAATAATGACAGGAAGAGGTGGATGGCCATTAAACTGTATCGCATTACCGGATGGTCGACCAATTTTTGGCGGCACATACTACCCTAAAAATACTTTTCTCGAAACGCTTGAATCTATAATCTCAATATACTCTAACAATCCTAAAAAGGTCGAAGAATATGCAAATAACCTAAAACGAGGTGTTGAACAATCTGATCTCATAATTGCTCCACCCGATGAAGATGCTGCAGATTTTGCAGGGAGACCATGGCCCAAATCCCAATGCAACAAAATCAGTGCATCACTCGACAAACAACTCGAAGCTTGGCAGCAGAGTTGGGATAGGAAAATGGGGCTGAGCAAGGGAGCACCAAAGTTCCCACTCCCAACGAATTTAGATTTCTTACTTCATTACGGATCAGTCCGAGGCGACGAAGATGCTATTAATCAAGCGCGACTCACTTTAGATGCAATGGCTAGAGGAGGAATCTATGACCAAATCGGTGGCGGTTTTGCTCGTTACAGCACAGACTCAGATTGGAAAGTCCCTCATTTTGAGAAAATGCTTTACGACAATGCACAACTCATTGCAACATATTCTCAAGCATACCAAATCTTCAAAGAAGCCACCTATAAAGATGTAGTTTTTAAAACCATTGATTTCATACTCAGAGAACTCAACGACACAAGTGGCGGATTCCATTCAGCTCTCGACGCTGACACAGAGGGTGAAGAAGGTAAATTTTATGTTTGGTCTAAAGAGGAACTTGAAAGAATCTTAACAAGTGATGAGCTAGAATTCGCAATTAAGGTCTACAACATAGACCAAAAATCACTTTGGGAGCAAGGCAATAACGTCTTGATGAAATGGTCAAGCGACGAGGTATTGGCTAGCGATTTAAGTTTACCCAAAGCTAAATTCAATAAAGAACTTCAGAGCATCAATGCTAAGCTTTTCAAACACAGAGAAGCCCGTACAAAACCGGGATTAGACGATAAGGTTCTCACGTCTTGGACAGCCTTGACAGTCTCTGGACTATGCGCCTCCTACAGAGTTTTTGGCGAAGAGAAGCATTTAGTGAGAGCTACTGAAGCGATGGGGTTTTTACTCGAAAAAGCCCAAATGAAGGATGGCGGATTGTACCATACATACCACAATCAAACAGGTCATTCAATTTCAGGATTCATGGAAGATTACGCCTTTACAATTAAGGCATGTATAGATATGTATGAAACAACTTTCGATGTAACGTATTTAAATCACGCAAGGGATCTTCTTAACTACAGTTTCGATAAATTCTACGACTTGAATCTTGGTATGTTTTGGTTTACCTCTCAAGACCACAACAAATTATTTGCTAAAAAACAGGAAAATAATGACAATGTAATCCCTGCTTCAAATTCTACAATGGCAGTCAATTTATTCAAATTAGGAAAGTTTTTTAGCAGGGCAGACTGGCTTGAGAGGTCTGATAGGATGCTTCTTGCTTATTTAAACGAGAGTCTCAACATTCAAAGCGCTACAAATTGGGGTAAGTGTGCGCTCATGAGATCTGAGCCGTTTTATGAAATAACTATAACTTCGTCTAACCCAAATGATTTAACCTCTTCAAGAGCTGAATTGGATGCTTTTTTTCTTGGCCAAACAATCATTGTAGGCGCTTCCTCAGACAACTCGATCCCTCAATTTACTCAGGGCAAAATGCCTAAATCAATCGATAATAACGGCCTGAAGATTTTCGTGTGTCAGGAGGGTGCCTGTCAACTACCTGTTGAGACTGTTTCTAAAGCGATAAATCAACTAAATTTAAAGTAGTGAAACTCGTTAAGTATATAATTATTGCGGGGACTTTTGGTTTCGCCATGCCTACTCATGCACAAATTGAGGAAAAGCCGTCTTTGATTGAACGATTTAAGCAGAAAAAATCAAAGATTCAGGCCAAAAAGCGCGCAAAAGCTGCCTACAAAGAGTGGGAAAAAAATTATAAGCAAAGGCAGCACGATCATTACATGATGCAAGACAATCAAACGAAGCAAATGATGCTCGATGGACAAAAACAAGCACGAAGGCAGGCTAAAGGAAGGACACATTCGTGGTGGTGGCGCATGAGAAACCGCTTATAAGCTGTATATTACCGTAAATTTCACACTCTTTCACAAAGGGAGTAAAAAGCTTATATTTACCCCTTCTATAGAAACGCCTGAAAAACACCTGTTAATGAAAGGTTTTATATCATTTTTTGCAGCAGTACTTCTACTGTCAAGTGCTGGTCTGTCCCAAGTTGGGTCCGGAACCCTAAAAGGAACCGTAACTGATGGAGATTTGGGAGATCCACTTCCGTTCTCTAGTGTAGTTGTATTCCTAAACGGAAACCAAGTATCCGGCACCAATACCGATTTTGATGGTAAGTACACAATTAAGCCAATTTCTCCAGGTACGTACGACGTATTAATTTCTTTTGTTGGTTACCAACCTAAAAAGATTACTGGAGTTAAAATCACTGCTAACAAGATTCAATTTGTGAACGCAGCATTAAATGTGGGTGTAATGATTGACGAAGCTGAGGTTGTTGAGTACACAGTGCCTCTTATCGATAAAGATGGTGGTGCATCAGGTGGAACAGTTAGTCGTGAGGATATTGACAAACTTCCTGGTCGTTCGGCTACCTCTATTGCGACAACTGTTGCTGGTGCAAGTACTGCAGGTACAGGTGGTGGAATTTCTATCCGTGGTGCACGTAGTTCTTCTACTTGGGTATATATCGATGGAATTAAAGTTCGAGGTTCTTCAGCTCTTCCAAAATCTGCAATTGAGGAAGTACAGGTTGTAACAGGTGGTATACCCGCAAACATTGGTGACGCTACAGGTGGTGTAATTAATATCTCTCTACGTAACTCAAGTAGAACGTGGTTTGGTGGTGGTGAGGTAATCTCTTCTGGATTGCCAGTTGGAGAAAAAGTTTATGGGTTAGACAAATTTGGATACAACCTAGCTGAGGCTGTTGCATCCGGACCTATCCTCTTCCGCAAAAACGAAAAAGGAGAAAAGACAGATCCGCTTCTTGGGTTGTTTCTCTCCGGTAACTATACATACCAAAAAGATCCAAGACCAACTTTTGGTGGTGTTTACAGAATGACAGATGCAGCACGGCAGGATGTATTTGATACCCCACTTCGTCAGAACATTAGTTCTCTTGGTGAAGTAAACGGTGCACTGTACAATTCAGATTTCCTAGGCCCTGAATCTTTCCAAAAGATTGACACTAGAATGAATGTTGCAACTCAAAGTGCAAACTTGGTTGCTAAGATTGACGTTAACACAAATGAAACTACTAGCTTAACATTTGGTGCTACTGCTGCTGGCGGTAAGTTCAACTCTAGTAGTTACGCAAACTCATTAATGAACTGGGAAAACAATAACCTAGTTACAAGTTTCGACTGGAGAGCATACGCAAAGTTTAGCCAGAGATTCATTAATGATGAAGAGGACAACACTAGCACATTAAAGAATGTATTCTATCAGTTAATGGTTGATTACAGCCAGACTTACAGCAATACTCAGGATGCTAATCACCAGGATAATTTCTTCCGTTACGGTCACGTTGGACAATTCGAAGTATTTAGGCAAAACTCTTACGGGTATGACCCTACAAGTGGCCGTTTTGTTCACAATGGATGGGAGGACACGCTTGTGACTTATGATTCTTCTATTTACAACCCAGAACTAAGCGCGATTAACAACCAATACTTTAATCTTTTTGATCCTGAGCCATATAATCCATTTGTTGATGGTCCCTATGACAGTATGCTTGACGTGCAAAACGGAAACGCAATTCTGAATGGCCAAACCCCGTCTTCAGTTTATGGATTATGGAGCTACTATGGGTCACAGGGTGATTCATACACTATCACGAATAACAGTCAATTTAGATTCAGTGCTGCAGGTTCTGCTGATGTTGGAGATCACGCACTTCAAGTTGGATTTGAATACGAGCAACGTAGAGATGCATTCTTCTCGCTTGCGCCTATTGGGCTTTGGACTCTCGCTCGTCAATACACGAACTCACACATTAAGGAGTTAGACTTAAACGACTCTACAATTACCAATATCGGTACAGAGTACTACGTTACTTATGGCAGATTAATTGGAGAAAATCAATTTGAGTTTGATGAAAGTCTTAGAGATGCTTTAAATGCTGCAGAAGACGAATTCATCAATATTGACGAATTAACTCCTGATCAGCTTTCTTTAGACATGTTCGGTGCTGACGACCTTTTAAACCAAGGAGCAAACCTTGTAAATTACTCCGGGTTTGACGCATGGGGAAATCCACAATATGGAAATCCCACGATAAGTGATTTCTTTAATCAAACACGTAAGCGTAACGGTGTAGATACAGGTTACTTAAGTCGTCCAATTGCTGCTTATGAACCTATTTATATCTCAGGCTATGTAATGGATAAGTTCACATTTGACGACATCATTTTTAACGTCGGTGTACGTGTTGATAGATTTGATGCAAACCAACCTGTGCTTAAAGACCCTTATGTAATTGGTAAATCTCATACAGTTGGTGAACTTTCACAAGATCTAGTTGATTTACATTTAGACAATTTTAATTTAGACACTGATATCCCTGATAACATTGGTGATGAATATGTTGTTTATGTTGATGCATTAGAAAATCCAAATGCTATTGTTGGATATAGAGATGGAGATACATGGTACAATTCAGTTGGAGCTGAGATTAATGATCCAGATATTCTTGCTGTAAATGAGCCGTACCCTGCACCTTGGTTGCAAGATCAAAATCCAGATAGGGATCTTCAGGAAGATGCATTTGAGGATTACGTCCCTGCTGTAAACATCATGCCTAGAATTTCTTTCTCATTCAATATTAGTGACGAGGCTGTATTCTTTGCACACTACGATATCCTAACACAAAGACCAACATCTAGCAATAGATTCTCACCTATTGATTACTTATTTCTTGAGAGTAGAAATAATCTTATCTCAAATCCAAATCTTAGACCTGAAAAGACTATTGACTACGAACTTGGTTTCCAACAGGTTCTTACAAAGACCTCAAGTTTAAAGATTGCTGCTTACTATAAGGAGATGCGTGATATGATTCAGGTAAGAAACTTCACTGGAGCTTACCCTCGTCCATATAGAGCATTTGGCAACTTAGACTTTGGTACGGTAAAAGGATTTACTGTTGGTTATGATCTTCGTCGTACAGGTAATGTTAGATTAAATGCTAACTACACACTTCAATTTGCTGACGGAACTGGTTCTACTACATCTACAGCACTTGCTCTAATTAATGCTGGACTCCCTAACCTACGTTCTATAACGCCACTTAACTATGACCAACGTCATAGAATTGTAGCAAACATAGATTACCGCTATGGTTCAGGAGATCAATACGACGGACCAGTTTTAGGGAAAAAGCAATTATTTGCTGATATGGGACTTAACCTTATTGCAAATCTAGGATCCGGCACACCTTACACAGCGTCAACAATTGCAACTCCAATTACGGGAGAAATTAGTCCTTCAACTGAAGGTAGTATCAATGGATCTCGTCTTCCTTGGCAGTTCAATATGGATGTAAACCTTGATAAGAATTACACATTGAAGTTTGGTGGAGAAGGAGACAAGGCAAAAGAAATTAACTTGAATCTATACTTGTGGATTGGTAACATCCTCAACACTCAGAACATTAACTCTGTTTACAGATTTACTGGCGTGTCTAATGACGATGGATACTTAGCTGCATCTCAATACCAACCTCTAATCAACAGTCAGAACAATCCTGACTCATTCAGAAACTACTACACAATGTATGTAGATAACCCATTCAATCTAGGTGTACCTCGTACGGTGCGTTTAGGACTAAAGTTTGACTTTTGATTGAGAACTCAGTAATGCTTGAAACACCCATGAAACGCATTTATTCAATATTCGTTGTAGCTCTTCTAGCTGCCCAACCTGTACTTGCCTATAAGTATGTAGGTTTAAATGGTCCTGGAGAAACTGATAACAATAATACAGTTGAGGCTATTCCTCAGCTTCGTGCAGCTGCCTGTGCACCTGCTACTGCCCTAAGAGATATTGAGTGGAATAATGTAAAGGCTCTAATTGAAACTGGAGGATCTCTTTGGCAAGACCGAGCTCTAAGCCAGGCTTCTTATGAAGTTCCAAAAGGAGGTGGAGTTAGTTCATTGTATGCTGGAGCTCTTTGGATGGGAGGAATTTCTCCTGACCAACAATTAAAGCTTGCAGCATTGACTTTTAGATCCGGTAATGATTATTGGACAGGGCCTCTTACAAATGATGGTGGAGCTGAAATTGACGAAAGCACTTGTCAGGAATACGATAAGTTCTTTATTTCAACTAGAGCAGACGCTCAGTTACATAGAGCATACTTTGATGCAGCGATGGCTGGGACTCTCGAAGATGAATTCCCTGATGGTTATGCTATCCCAAACTACTTCTTTGATTTTCCCGCTCACGGTAATACAGCTCAAAATCAGGATTTCTATTTAGGGCCATTTGTGGATTACGATGGAAATGGTTTTTACGACCCTTCTCAAGGGGACTACCCATGGTATGATTTCTTGTCAGAAATTGATTGTAAAGAGCGTCGTCGTGAAGATATTGTTCCACTTTATGGAGATAGAAACTTCTATTGGATTTTCAACGATAAAGGAAATGTGCACTCTGAGTCTCAAGGTGAGCCAATTGGTATGGAAATCAGAGCTCAGGTTTTCCAGTTTTCTACAAACGATGAGGTTAATAACATGACCTTCCACAACTACGTACTTATTAATCAGGGAACTCAAACTCTGGGTGATACTTACTTTGGTGTTTGGGTTGATGCTGATGTGGGAACTGCTACAGACGATTATGTAGGTTGTGATGTTCAACGTGGTTTGGGATATTCATACAATGGTGACGCTTATGATGAGCCATCAACGAGCTCTCAGGGTTACTTAGAATATACTCCTGCAGTTGGAGTAGACTTTTTTGAGGGACCTTACCAAGATGCTGACTCAATTGATAATCCATTAACAACTGTATTTACTGATGCTATTGATTCTCTTGGAATTCCTTATAGCGGTATCGGTATTGGATACGGTGATGGTGTTATAGATAACGAGCGTTTTGGAATGCGTCGTTTTGTATACTACAATAACAGTGGATCAAATATTAATGGAGAGCCTTCAACACCTCTTCACTACTATAATTACATGAATGGTATTTGGCTTAACGGTCAGAAGATGGCATATGGTGGTGATGGTGTAAGCCCTGCAACAGGTGCTAATCTAGATATTCCATCTGATTATATGTTCCCAGGAGAAACAGATCCATATAATTGGGGAACTGGTGGTATTAGTGCTGAGCCATGGACAGAGGTTACTTCAGGTAACCCGCCAGCAGATAGAAGATTTATTCAATCAGCTGGTCCATTTACATTAGAGCCAGGAGATTATAACAATATTACAATGGGTATTGTTTGGGCTCAGGGTTCATCAGGTGATCCTCTTGAAAGTGTTAGCTTAATGCGTCAAGCTGATGACAAAGCACAAGCTCTTTTCGATAATTGTTTCGAAATTGTTAGTGGTCCAGATGCTCCCGATGTAACTATACAGGAGCTTGAGAATGAGTTGATACTTTATCTCAAAAATGAAAACCCACTATCAAACAATTTCGAAGAGAACTACCAAATGTTCGATCCGGGTATTCCCAAGTTTAATATTGAAGGTGAACTATACGACTCATTAACTCGTTCTTACACTTTCCAAGGTTATCAAATCTATCAGCTTGCCAACGAGACTGTTAGTGCTTCAGAACTTGATGATATTGAAAAGGCGAGATTAATCTTCCAATGTGATATTGTTGATGATGTTGATGTTGTTATCAATAATGTTCAGGATCCAGAAATGGGGCTCCCTGTTCCAACACTAATGGCAAATGGTGAGAATGAAGGAATTCAGCACAGCTTTAGAGTTACTACTGATGCATTTGCTCAGGGCGATAATAAGTTGATTAACCATCGTACTTATTACTTTATGGCTTTAGCTTATGGATATAACAACTATGATCCGTATAACCCAATTACAGGAACAGGTCAGGACGTTCAATATAAGGCTTCACGTAAAGGAGCTATTGGTTCATTGAGAAGTTATTCTGGTATCCCTCACGCTACATCACCTGAAGCTGATGGCACTATCCAAAACTCTAATTATGGTGACGGTGTTATCGTAACAAGATTAGAGGGTAAGGGGAACGGTCTTAACAATAT